>CALVVT010000024.1 GCA_944363935.1 uncultured Bacilli bacterium | reverse complement strand
AGCATTACTACTTTCTCCTCCATTTGTACTATAATCATAAGTTACATAATAATCATTTGCTGGTAATGGATTATCACTATCTTGAGCTACATCTATACTTACATCTAAATCTACACTTATATTTTCTTCGATACTTGTTACATCACTATTAAATTCTACTTTAACTTGTAACTCTTTTGTTTCTTTACCTTTGATTACATCTCCTTTAGAAAGTCCTGATAAAGTAAAGGTTATATACTTATTTTCTTTATAATAAGTATTTATTTTTTCTATTCTCGCATCTACGCTTCCTCTATTTTCTATAGTTATTGTATATAATGCATAATCCCCTGGTCTTTTTAAACCTGTATTAAATGATGCAAACAGTCCATTAGTATTATCATAACTAGGTTCTTCAATATCTTCTGCTCCATGTAACTCACTTTCAATATTAGTTATTCTAACATCCCAAGTACTGGTTATATTACTTGTTCCTGTTATATTAAGTTTACTACTAAAAGCCGCATAGCCTATCCCCATTAATACTAATAGACAGCATAGCCCTAGTATAATTAAATTATTTTTTTTAGTTCTTTTATTCATATTAAATTCCATTCCTTTCTATCTTTAGAAATTTTAAATAAAATGTTATGGTTTGCTCTACAAGAACAAAATTAAAAGCATAAAAAACTAAAATACATTAATTGATGTATTTCTTTTCTAACATAAATAATAAATTTATTATTTCTACCTCTATTATAAATATAAAATATTTGTAATAGAAAGTCAATACATTTTTGTTCTAATAGGACATTCTTTAATATCGCAAATAATTTAAAATAATATTAGGTGATATTATGAAACAAGATTTAGCTAGTTACTATATAAGACTAATTAAACTAAATTTAAAAAGATTAAAAAAAGAGAAAAACTGGACTATTAATAAAATGGCTCTAACATTAGGATTAAGTGAAGGTTATTTAGGACATTTATTAAGCTTAAAATCTAATAAAACTCCTTCCATTACTATTCTCGCACATATTTGTGAAAAAACGAATATTACAATTACATACTTTTTTGAAGAATTTTCAAATACATCAAAAAAAGATTAGAAAACATAACTCTAATCCTATCTTTAAAAGCTGGTAAAACCAGTTTTTTTATTTTTTAATTTCAAAATAGAAAGTACTACCTTTTTTAGACGTATTAACCCCATAATTAAAATTATGTTTTTGTAATATATTTTTTACTATTGAAAGACCTAAACCAGTACCATATTCATTTCTTTTATGTTTTTTATCACTATGATAGTATTTATCCCAAATATGATTTAATTCTTCCTTATTAATACCTTTACCAGTATCTTTAATATTTATTTGATAATTATCTTTATTTTCTTTGATAATAATATATACTTTTTTATCATTACCAGTATAATTAATTGCATTATTAATTAAATTATAAATAACTTGATAAATCCTTTTCTTATCAGCTTTAACAATAATTTCTTTCTCTGGAGTTTCTAAAATAAAATTATAATCTTCTTTTTCAGTTAAAATGTTAAATCTTTTAATAATTTCCCGAATAACTTTAATTAAATCAAACTCTTCATAATTTAAATCACCATTAGATTGTAAATAAGATAAATCTAAAATATCACTAACTAATAAATTAAGTCTTTCAGTTTCTTTAATAATAACATTTAAATTAGCTTCTCTTTTTTCTTTATCGTTATAAGTTAAATCTCTAATCATTTCCGCATAAGCTCTAATCATAGTTAATGGTGTTTTTAAATCATGACCAACATTAGCCATTAAATCTCTTTTTAATTCATCTGTTTTCGATAATTCCGTTTTCGCATAATTTAAAGTATCAACTAATTCGTTAATTTCATAAATATCTTCCGTAGCTTTAAACTTAACCCTGTAATCACCTTCCGCCATTTTTTTCGCGTCCTCATTAATTTTCATAATCGGATTAGATATTTTTTTAGAAATAAAATAGCCAATAATGAAGGAAACAATTAAAACAATTAAAGTAATGTAAATAAGCTGACTTCTTAAAATATCAACAGTAGAATCTATTGGTACTAACGAAGCATTTAAAAAAGCATAAGTTTCCCTATCTAACTTTAAAGCATATATAAGAGTACTATTATTAAACTGATTATTAATTAAATTATAACTTTTATGTTCTAATCCGCTATTGATAAAATTTTTCTTAACCGCAAAATTCTTATTACCAAACTCAATACAACCTTGATTAAAATAAGTTCCCATATATTTATTATTTCTTTCGTCATAGATTTCGATACAAATATCATTTCTAAAAGCAATACTATCCATTAAATTTAAATTATTTTGATTGTAAGCATCTAATAATTCATTAGCAGCTGTATCAAGTTCTTTTGTCTTATAACTCTTATAATAACTACCTAAAAATAAAATTTGAAATATCCATAAAAACGCTAAAATAAATACCGAAAAAATAGCTAAAAATAACCATATATTAGTAACTAAACTATTATGTTTAATTTTTTCCGTAAAAAAAGTTTTAATGTTTTTTAGGAAGGACAAACTTATAACCTACCCCTCTTACTGTAGTTATTAAATCTCGGTATTTACCTAAATTATTTCTAAGCATTTTAATATGCGTATCAATAGTTCTATCGTCACCATAAAAATCATAACCCCAAAGTTTATTTAATAAAACATCTCTAGATAAAGCAATATTTTCGTTTTCCGTAAAATAAACTAATAATTCATATTCTTTAGGGGTAAGTTTAAGTTCTTTATCTTTAATATAAACACTATGCGCTTTAAAATCAATTTTTAAATCTTCATAAGTAAATAATTCTCCATTAGTACCTTTATATCTTTTTAAAACAGCTTTAACCCTAGCCATTAATTCTTTAGGACTAAATGGTTTAGTAAGATAATCGTCAGCGTTTAAATCAAAACCAGCTAGTTTATCATATTCTTCACTACGGGCTGATAAAATAATAACCGGAATATCTTTTTTGACTTCTTTTAAAAAAGTAAAGCCATCCATTTTAGGCATCATTATATCTAAAATAATTAAATCAATACTTTGTTTATTAATAATATCTAAAGCTTCTTCTCCATTATCAGCTTCTAAAGTTTCAAAATTTTCTATCCTCGCATATTCTTTGATAACGTCTCTAATTAATTTTTCGTCGTCAACTATAAGTAACTTCATACAAATACCTCCATTAATTATTATACTATAAAATAATGTATTTTTGGTGAAAAAAACAAGGATAACCTTGTTATAAGAATAAAATTACTAAAGTACCAGCAATTAAACAATAATAAACGAAATAAATAAGTTTTCCTTTAAGCATAACCCCTCTAAACCAATAAGTAGCAAAATAAGTAACAATACCAGCAATAACCGCACCAACAATGTAACCAATTAATAAACTAGTTTCAATACCATTACTAACAACATCAGCTACTCCAAGTCCCATAGTCGCGAGACTAATAGGAATATAAAGCATAAAAGAAAATTTAAAAGCCGCTTCTCTAGTTAAACCAGAAAACATTCCGCCAACTAAAGTTGCTCCACTTCGGCTAATTCCTGGAAATAAAGCTACCATTTGAAATAAACCGATTTTTAAAGCATCTAATTTAGTAATAGCTTTATCTTTTTTATAACCTTTTAATTTTCTAATTAAAAACAAGAATAAAGCAGTTATTAATAAAGCTACACCAACTAATTTAACATTAGTAAGTTTTTCTTCGATAAAATCTTTGGTTAAAAAGCCAACAACTCCAGCCGGAATAGTACCAATTATAATTAATAGGCAGTAATTAAAGCCATCCTTATACTGGCTTCTTTTTGTTTTTAAATAGCCAAAAAAGTCTTTAATTAAGTTTAAAATATCTTCCCTAAAAACAATTACAATTGCAATAAAACTACCAAAATTGGTAAAAATAGCAAAGTTTAAGTCGTTTAAAGCTTCTTCGTCAAATATATTTTGAAAAATAGTTAAATGTCCACTTGAAGATACTGGTATTGGTTCAGTAAAACCTTGGATTATTCCTAATATAATATAAATTAATAACATAATTCCTCCTCATATAATTATATTTAATACTTAAACATTATATCATTTTTTTAGCAAGAAAAAAAGTATTTAAGCAGCTTTACTTAATACTTTTATTTGACTATTAACATTTTGCTCTGAAACATCATTAACTTCACCTTTAAAGTCAATACTTATTATTTCAGCGCCACTTGGAATACTTTCTTTTTTAAAAGATATATCTCTTACTTTAGTAATTGGAAGAGCAAGTTTATAAGGACCAATATGTTTAAAATTGTTAGCAAGTTCTTGTTTATTATAATATACGGAAAAATCTTTAGTTACTTTAGTATTTTCATTTATATAATCTTCTATTTGTTTTAATTCTTCAAAACTTATATTATAAGGATTTTCAATAAATCCATCTAACAGTTTATAAGTATCGATATCAATACTTGGATTAGCTACTAAACAATTTTTTATATCTGTTAGAGTCCTATATTCATTAAATACCATAAACCCCACCTCCAATTTATTACTCTATAATTTTATACCTTTTTGACTAAAATGTCAAGTTTTGTCAAAAAATATTTTTTTAATTAATTTACTTTTCAAACTGGGAATTATATAATTTCGCATAAAAACCATTTTTAGCTAGTAACTCTTCATGCGTACCTTGCTCGATAATATCACCTTCGTTTAAAACTAATATTAAATCAGCGTTTTTAATAGTTGATAAACGGTGAGCGATAATAAACGATGTTCTACCTTTAGTAAGTTTATCCATTGCTCTTTGAACTATTTCTTCAGTTCTCGTGTCGACATTAGAAGTAGCTTCGTCTAATATTAAGAATGGTGAATCTTTAAGCATTCCTCTAGCAATTGTAATTAACTGTCTTTGGCCAGCGGAAACACTATCATTATCAGCAACTACTGTATCATAACCATCTGGTAAGGTTCTAATAAAATGATCAAGCCCTACCTCTTTACAAACATTTATAACATCTTCGTCTTTAACATTTTCTTTATTATAAACGATATTTTCTTTAATTGTTCCTTCAAACATCCAAGTATCTTGCAGAACCATGGTAAATAAATCATGAATATTTTCTCTTGAAAGGTCTTTAATACTAATACCATCTATTTTAATATCTCCAGAATTTATTTCGTAAAACTTCATAAGCAAGTTAACCATTGTCGTTTTACCGGCTCCGGTTGGTCCAACAATAGCTATTTTTTCGCCAGAACTAGCTTTAGCGGTAAATCCTTTAATTATTAAATGTTCACTATCGTCATATTTAAAGGTAACGTTTTCAAAACTAATATTGCCTTTAGCTTTTTCTTTTGGTAATTTTTTAGTTAAATTACTTTCGTCAGCCATTTCTCTAGCATCAGTAAAAGCAAATACTCTTTCACTAGCAGCAACACTAGACTGAAGTAAAGTAAAGGCCTGGGCAATTTGTGATAAAGGTGAGGTAAACAATCTAACATAAACGATAAAGGCTACAATAACGCCAAAAGAAATAACATCATTCATGGTTAATAAAGCTCCGACTATACAAACCGCCACATAACCAAAGTTACCAATAAACATCATCATCGGTTGCATTAAACCTGATAAAAACTGACTCTTACGATTAGCGTCATATACTTTTTGATTATAAACATCGAACCTTTCGTCGGCTTCATTAGTTTCGTTATAGGCTCTAACAACGGTTAATCCTTAATAAATTTCTTCAATATGACCATTTAAATTTCCAAGTTCTTCTTGTCTAGCATTAAAATATTTTTGTGATTTTTTTAAGATACCACTCATACCAAAGAAACCAAGTAAACTTGAAATAATAGCTGTTAAAGCTAAAATCCAGTTAGTAATAAACATCATAATAATCGTTCCTAAAAATAAAGTTACACTACTAACTAAAGAAGATAAAGATTGGTTCATTGACTGGGCTATAGTATCAACATCATTAGTAACTCTAGATAATGTATCACCAATTTTATGTTTATCAAAATATTTAAGTGGTAGTTTATTAATTTTAACTGATATTTCACCTCTTAAATGATTAGCAAACCTATTAGCTACATTAGTCATACATATAGCCTGAAAATAAGTACATAAAGCACTAACTAAATACATAACTACTAATAATAAAGCTAAAGCTTTAACTTTTTTAAAATCAATATTTGTTTCTAGAACCTCTTTAATATCTTTAGGCATTTTATCTATTTTTTGATATATTTTACTAGCGCTGGCATCTTTATCTAAAGAACTCATAATAGTTATAAACTCATACTGACTATGAGCAGATATTTTAACACCGTCAACGGTTATTTCCGTTAATAAAATATTTTGTAAATTTTTAGATAACTCGTTATTTTTTAAAAGTTTTATTTTTTCTTCCGTCGTTATTTTTTTATCTTTATAAGTACTATCAGGTAAAATAACTTCTAAAATATCTTTATTTAATTTACTTAAACTATCAGTGTTTCCTTTTTCAAGCTTTTTTAAAGCCTTGGTAAAGTCTTCTTTTTCCTGCGCCTTAATATCCATTTTCATTACTTTAGCTATATTATTTTCACTTAAATTAAAAGCTAAAATTTCCGGCATTTTTTCTTTTAACACGTCTTCATTAAAATTTTTATTAATTTCCTTTGTTAAAGTTTCTAAATTATCAGTTTTAAGTACTAAACCTTTAGAAATTTCGTCAGTTAAATCGGAAAGTCTATTAGGAGCGAGAATTGAAATAACTGCCCCTAATATAGCTAAAACAAAAGCTATATAGATTAATACTTTATATATATCAAGTTCATGAAATAATCTTTTAAGGGAACCCTTAAAATCTTTCGCACTTTCCGCTGGTTTTGGTCCTCCCATAGGAGGCGTTTGTCTTTTATTTTCATGCATTTTCAAGTTCCTCCTTTGATAACTGGGATAAGGCTATTTCTTTATAAACTGGGCAGGTGTTTAAAAGTTCTTTATGCGTGCCCATTCCCACACATTTACCACTATCTAAAACTACTATTTTGTCAGCATTCATAATAGTTCCAATCCTTTGAGCAACAATTAAACTAGTAGCTTCTTTAGTATATTCTTTTAATTTTTTTCTTAATATCGCATCAGTTTTATAATCTAAAGCTGAAAATGAATCGTCAAAAATATATATTTCAGGATCACGAGCGATGGCTCTGGCAATTGCAAGACGCTGTTTTTGACCGCCAGAAACGTTAGTTCCACCAGCAGCAATATTAGTTTCATATTTATTATCCATTTTAGCGATAAAATCACTAGCCTGGGCTACGGTAGCGGCTTCTTTTATTTTATCTATACTTACTTCTTCTTTGCCATTTTCACCATAAGCAATATTGTAATTAACACTTCCATTAAACATTACTGCTTTTTGTGGTACATAGCCTAAACGATTGTTTAAAGCTTCTTTGGTATATTCTTTAACATTAATGCCATCAACTAAAATTTCACCTTCAGTTGCATCGTAAAATCTAGGGACTAAATTAATAAGTGTACTTTTACCACTACCAGTTGACCCAATAAAGGCAACTGTTTCTCCTTTATTGGCTTTAAAAGAAATATTTTCTAGTAAATATTCGTCAGCATCGTCATATTTAAAATAAACGTTTTTAAATTCAACCGTTCCTTTTTCAGGTGTCTCGCCGTCAAAAGTTCCAGAAATAATTTTATTTTCAGTATCTAAAACTTCGTTAATACGTTTTGCTGATACACTAGCTCTTGGTAAAATCATAAATATCATAGCAAGCATTAAGAATGACATTATAACCTGCATCGCATAAGAACTAAAGACAATCATATTTCCGAAAATAGTTATTTTATCAGCCATCCCCGCACTTTCAATTAAATAAGCGCCAACGAAATAAATAGCTAAAGTAACTCCGTACATGATTAAATACATTATTGGCATCATTATCGCAAATTTCTTTTGGTTAAATAATTGTAAATTAGTTAAATCATTATTAACTTTAGTAAATTTATCTTCTTGATATTTTTCAGCATTAAAAGCTCTAACAACTCTAATACCAGTTAAATTTTCTCTAGTGACACCATTAATTTTATCAGTTAATTTTTGAACTAATTTAAATCTTGGAACAACGACAATCATTAAAGAAATAATAACGCCTAGTAAAACAACTACAGCAACTCCTGTAATCGCACTCCACTGCCAGCTTTTATTTAAAATTTTAGTAATCGCCCAAACAGCTGTAATTGGAGCTTTAATAAGTAATTGTAACCCTAAAGCAATTAACATTTCAACTTGCGTTACATCGTTAGTAGTTCTTGTAATTAAGCTACTTGTTTCAAAGTTTTTAACTTCCTGGGTATCTATATCAAGAACTTTATTAAATATTTTTTTTCGAGATTTTAAAGAAAAGGTCGCCGCAAGCCTCGCAGCAAAATAACCAGTTACTACAGCAAACGCTAAACTACCAAAAGCACACAAAAGCATATAAACACCATTTAAAATAATGTCATTCATTTTACTGCCTTCTGTTTGTACTAATGTTGTTATTTCTGACATATAATCAGGTAATTTTAAATCAAGCCAAACCTGACCAATAATAAAAATAAGACAAATAAATATATATATATAATCTTTTTTATTAAAAATTTCAAATAATTTTAACATATATTCTCCTTCCACTATTTATTATTATATTCAATATTTTCTTTCATTTGTTTAATAACTTTAAGAAAAACATCTAAATCTTCTTCATTAATTCCTTTTATTAATTTCTTTTCCCATTTCATTATTTCTTTAAGATGGTTTTTTAAAAATTTTTCTACCTCACTATTTAAAATTATTTTTTTGGTTCTAGTATCGTTTTCGTCAACAACTCTTTTTATAAGGTTGTTTTTTTCCATAGTTCCTAAAACACCAGAAACTGTTGCCCTTCTTAATTTTAAAACATTTTCTAAATCTCTTTGATATACATCCTTTTTTTGTTCTAAAATATAACAAATTATTTGCATTTGTGTTGGTGTTGGCATTTTTTGCTTTGAAAAATTTATATCAGCAAAAATAAACCGAACAATTTCTTGTTCTAATGCTTTTATTTCAAAAATTACTCTTTTTTTCATTATTCACCTCTCTCATCGTCTTAACCATTTTATTACAGAAAAAAATAATTGTCAAGGGCCTAACAATTATTTAATTATTAATATGATGGTGATATACAGGTGTATATTTAGTTAAACGGGCAAACGTATAACCATTTGCTTTAGCATAATCAATAATCATAGGTAAAGCTTCAACCGTTGTTTGTTTAGTATTCGTGTCATGCATTAAAACTATATTGTTTCCTACTTTTAAATTATTTACAACACTATTATAAATAACCTCTTTAGAGACTTTTCCAGAAGCATCCAAGGAATCGATATTCCAATCAAAATAATAGTAATGGTTATCATTTAAATAATTAGTAACTTCCGTTATTATACCTTCTTTATATTTTCTACTTATAGTATTTGAACTACCCCCAGGAAGTCTTACAATTCTAGGTGTTTCTTTTATAATACTTTTAACCCGGTATTTTAAAGTATTTAAATCGTTAATATAAGCATCTAAAGATGCATAAATTTCATTATAACGGTGAGTATTAGTATGAAGGGCGATAGTATGGCCAGAAATATAAGCTCTTTTTACAACATCCTTATAAGTATCTAAATTACTACCAACTACAAAGAAAGTTGCTGCTACTTCCTTTTCTTTTAAAATATCTAATATCTGATTCGTCAAATAACTAGGTCCATCGTCAAATGTTAAATAAATAGTTTTACTAGATATAACAGAATCTATGGGTTCTTTTTTTAATCTTTCAGGTTTTTGATAAGTTATTTGCTTAAATGCTGTTTGCTCAAGGATATTAGAATTTAATACAGCTGTTTCTTCATGAGTCATAAACAAGAAAAAAGTTAAAAGAAATAAAAGAAGCGAAATAATTATTTGGCGCATACTTCTGTTAATGAATACTTACATCCACAGTAGTGCTGGCGATATAAATTATATTTTCTAGCGAGTTCATTACTTCTTTTATAACCTTCTTTTTTCTTAAAATCCGAATATAAATATTTGACATTGTATTTAGTTTCTAAAACTTTTCCAATTTCGTTTAACTTTTCACTATTTTTATAAGGACTTACGGAAAGAGTGGTACAAAAATAATCAAAATTATTTTCTTTAGCAATTATAGCTGTTTTTTCTAATCTTAAATAAAAACATTTAGTACATCTAATTCCGCCTTCTTTTTCCTGTTCTAAACCTTTAGCTATTTGCTCAAAATCTTCGCTACAATAACCTACTACCATTAACTGAACTGGTAAATTCATTTTTTCAATTATTTCTTTTTGCGTTATTAATCTTTTTTGATATTCTTCTTCAGGGTAAATATTAGGATTATAGTAAAGAACGGTTATATCAAAATAAGAAATTAACCGTTCTAAAACCGAAGATGAACATACTCCGCAGCAAGCATGTAGTAAAAGTCTAGGTTTTTGCTTTAAATTACTAATTATTTTCTCCATTTCTAAATTATAATTTATTTTCATATATCCCCCTAATAAACATTTTCAATTTGTTTTATCATTTTTTCATTATAATAACCACTAACAAAAGAGTTATTAGTCTTATTACCAACAATATTCATTCTAACTTTCCAAAGGTTTGTAGATAAGGCAAATAAACCTTTTTCAAAAGCAATAAGCTCTATTTTATTTAGATTTACAAAAACTATTTCGTTTTCTAAAAGTCCACTTCCCATAATAATAAATTCGTTATTGACACCAAGTCTTTTATATTTATATTGACAAACAATAACTATAATTAATATTGGTAATAGTAATAATGACCAAAAATTAGTAAATGGCAGTAGAATAATAATTAATAAAAACCAAAAGATTTTTCCTAAAGTATAAATAAATGCCGCATCTTTAGGCTGACTTATAAGTCCAATATTAATCTGATATTCTGGGATAATTTTATCAAAAATAGTATTTAATTTATCTTCTTTTACATAAAGAGCTAGGATTGTTTTTTCTTGCTCATTTTCATTCATTCCAGCATTTACAACGTCTAAAAGAAAATAACCACAGATTCTAGCTTGTAAAGTTCTTTTAATAATAACCGCGTTGATTTTTTTAATTGGAAGTTCATAGCGATAAGTTGTAAGTAGTCCATGAGAAATAATAATTGTATCTTTTTCTCTATTTATTTTAAAATTATAGTAATTAAGTAAAGGTTTTACAATAGCTCCAACTAATCCAATAACAAAAACCGCAGTAATAATAATAGCTACAATTAAATTTTTGGTATTTAAATCAATAATAAAGAAATAAATAACTGGAATATATACAGCAATAACTATTAACAATGTTAAAACGTTAGTGTTAAAGAAAATATGCTTTATAATATCAGCAAGTCTAAAGTCAATTAAACTATTAATTTCAATTTCTTCAGTTTCCTTTTTTAAAATCTGTAATTTTATTTTTTTAGCAACGTTAGTTTTAAAAATTAGTTTCCCTTTAAAATTATTTTCGTCATTCGTATTTAAAACTATTTTCATATTAGAAGTATTTAATACTTTTTCTAATATGTTTTGTTTTATATTAACTGATGCGATATCTTTTAAGTGAATAGTTGTGTGTTTTTTAAATATTTTACCGCTTTCGATATTAAAGCTATCTTCGTCAAAATAAATATACGTATTATACCATTTGAAAAAGAAAAATATCGTAAATAAAATTAAAATAATTATAAATAGTCCTATACCAATTAAAACGCCCATAAAAGGAACTTTATCAATTAATTCGGTTATTTCACTAATAGTTTCATTACCATTTTGTTCAAACATATTAAAAAGGAAATAAAGAGCAGCAACTATAATAATCCAAATACTAGAAATTATATTTTCTAATATTATACTTGGATGCATTCTAGTTTTCATGTTTTTGCTCCAATTTAGCTTTTAATAATTCGTTTATTTTATCAGTTACTTCTTCTGCTTCTTTATTATCTAAAAATTTAATATCAGCAACTCCTGCTGCTGTAAATATATTAACGTTAGCTAAATTATATTTGCGGTCAATTGGACCAGTACTAATTTCAATTTTTTGAACTCTTTTTACTAAAATAACAGTTCTTGTAATTAAAAACAATCCTTTTTTTACTTCTATTTTTTCGTCAGTAATTAAATATTTATAACGTTTATAACGAATACTTGGAAAAAGAATAATATCTAATAAACATACGATTAAAATTATTCCTAAAGCACTAATAATTATTATTTTAGCTATAATTTCTTCAAAACTTTGAAAACATATAAAACCAATTAAACCAGTAATTAATAATGTAATGAAACTACCGATTAAAGCATTAATTCTCATTACTTTAATTGATTTTTTATCTAATGACTTATACATAAAACATCCTCCACTTCTTAAAATAATTATACCATTTTAAGCCCGTACTAGCAAGAAAAAAAAGACTAATAGTCTTTATAACGCAATAAAATTATCGATACTAAACTGCATAAGCAAAAGAATAATACTTCCAAGGGCTAGAAAAGGTCCAAAAGGAATAACATGATCATTACTTTTGTTTAAATAAACCAAAGATATAGGTAGTCCAATTAAACTAGCTAAAAAAACACTAACTATGCTTAAAGGAAATGATAAAACAAATCCGATTATAAACATTAGTTTTATATCTCCCCCACCCATACTTTCTTTTTTAAACAGAAAATCGCCAAACTTTTTTAAAGCAAACATAAAAATCATTGCTCCAAGACCATTCATAAGAGAAGTAAATAAAGTTTCAAAACCACTAATTAAAGTTATTTCGAAAGCTAATAAACTACCAAAGATAATTAAAATACTATCTGGTATTATTAAATAAGAGTAATCGCTAACGACGATAATCACCATCATTGAAATAAAGGTTAAAGCAATAATTAAATCTGGGGTTAACCCAAATGAAAGATACGATAGAGCAAAAAGAAGTCCGCAGGCAGCTTCAAAAAGAGGATAAATATAAGATATTTTTGCACCACAGTGCTTACATTTTCCTTTAGCTAAAAAATAAGAAATTATCGGTATCAATTCTATAGCTGTAAGTTTATGATTACAAGTCATACAGTGACTACCTGGCGAAACTATTGATTCTTCTTTTGGCAGTCTTAAACCAACAACATTATAAAATGAACCAAAAATAGTTCCCATCATAAACATCCATATTGATACGATAATTTCCATTATATCACCCTTTACTGCTGTATTGCACTATACATATTAAACATTGGTACAACAATTGCTAGAACAATAACCCCAACCATAACTGTCAACATTAATATTAATATTGGTTCGATAAATGTCTTTATTCTTGAAATTGAATTACGATGTAAATCTTGATAATAAACAGCTACTTTCTGCATCATTTCAGGCAGTTCTCCTGTTTTTTCACCAGTTACAATCATTTCATAAGCAGGAATTGGAAAAGCCCAGTGATCTTTAAAAGCAGTTGATATTTTTCCACCTTTAGCAATATTATTAATAGCTTTTTTTATCAATTCTTTATATATTTCATTATTAGTTACTTTATTTAATATTGTCATACTATCTGTAATAAATACGTTATGCGCAAGGAGTGAAGCAAAGGTTTTAGTAAACATTGTAACTTCATTATAAATAATAATATTTCCAAAGCCTGGCAGCTTCATCCCAAATAATTGAATGGCTTTTCTAAATGATTTAACATTACGATATAAGTAAATTGAAACAATTAAAGCTAAAACGACTAATAAACCAATCACAATTATATATTTTTGTAAGAAATCACTTAATGCCAGAACAAATAAGGTTATACCTGGAATAGAAGCATCGTCCATACTTTCGTATATTTCCACAAACTGTGGTACAACATAAAGCATAATAAACGTTCCAACTCCAATGGCAATAATAAATATAATTACTGGATACATCATAGCTGTTACCATGGCTTTTCTTGTCGCTTCAGTTTCTGCAAAATAATCAGCCATGTCGTCTAATGTTTCAGGCAGTTCTCCTGTCATTTCCGCAGCTCTAACTAAATTTATTAATATTTGCGGAAATGCTTTACCTTGTTTTTCTAAAGCTTCACTAAAGTTTTTACCGATAGAAAGGTCATATACTACGCCCCTTAAAATACGTTGGTAATTTTTATTTTTAAATTGCCTAACTAATATTTTAACAGCATCAGCTAAAGGAATACCTGCTTTTAAATAAGTAGATAATTGAGTTAATAAGAAGTTTAAATCTTTTATTTTTATTTTACTATTACCAGCTACATTACTATGAGTAGTTTGAAGCCATTTACTAGTTCTAATATTATATACAGTATTGCCTTCACTTCTTAAAAAGGAATAAACTTCAACTTTTGAGAAAGCATTAAAATAACCGGTTACAAATTTTCCATTTTGATCTTTAATAATATACTCATAAACCTGTCTTTCTGGACTTTTTATAGCATCTGGGCCATCGTAATTAATAGTCATAGGTACAGGTTCACCTTTATATTTTGTGTATTTTTTAAGTAAAGATAAAGTATTCTTTTCTTTCATTCTCTCTGGAATACTCATTAATTTTTTACCAAGTCTTGTTAAAGGATCATTACTACTATCTTCTACTTCCTCGGTATCTATTTCTAAATCAAAATCATTTTGTTCATTAGAATTAATTGTATCCATTATTGATTTTCCAGCATTAGCTTTTCTAAACTTAATATCTTCTTCTGTAATTTCTTCTACTTGCGGGATATTTCTTGATTTTATCATAAAAGGTACGGCCATTACCGCATGATATAAAAGACTACCTAATGCCTTGAAAAAAACGATAAATCCCCGGCCAATATACACAGGTATTTTCCCCATAGTAACCAACCTTTCTATTCTTATTAACATTTTAATTATATCATAATTTAAAATCAAATAAAACATTTTTGTGTAAAAACATATAATATTTTAGAAAGGAAGTGGATTATGAACTATTTTAATCCATATTTTAACTACTCTTTTCCAAGGCCAAGGCCAAGTATATTTAGTTTTTTAAAAGGAGCAAGAGGAATTAATTTAAGTACTATTTTAAATGGTACCCAAAGAACTTTAGGCATTATTAATCAAGCTATTCCTGTTATAAAACAAATGCAACCAATGGTCAGAAATGCGAAAACGATGTTCAAAGTTATGAATGAATTTAAAAAGGTAGATACTCCTAAACAAAGAAATACTAGTACTAGTATTAATAATGATATTAAAGAAAATAATATAGAAGAAATTAATTATAATGAAAATGGACCTACTTTCTTCATTTAAAAACACGATAATTTAAAGATATCGTGTTTTTTAAGTACGGCTAATCCGGGAAAAAAGACGATTAAAAATAGATTAGCCGTATATATTTATTAGATAGTATTTATTAATATATAGTATACTTATAGATACTATATACTAGTATTAATCATACATTTATTATTTAATATTATAATAATTACAATGTCAATTGATATGGGCTAATAGAAGAACCATCTCCCGAAGTTATTTGGACTTCTCCTGATAA
Source organism: uncultured Bacilli bacterium (assembly GCA_944363935.1). GTDB lineage: Bacteria > Bacillota_I > Bacilli_A > RF39 > UBA660 > Coprosoma. The sequence goes on along the minus strand of CALVVT010000024.1, from coordinate 1,919 downwards.
GGTTACTACAGGGCGAACGGAATACGCTTTACCATTTGAACCATTTTCAGAAAGATAGCCTAATGTAGTTACAGCCCATACATATGTTGAAGTTGTTGAAGAATATGGAGATAATGTCCACCAATTAAAATAATTATCATACATCCAATTATGATTTTTACTATTATTATAACATGCATCATCACCATATTTATAATATGCATATGCTCCTGTACAATTATCATTTGTACTTGCTCTGACATATTCCGTCGCATCAATTAATCCTACTTTTCCCTTCCATTTTACACTACTTACTTGTTCTAAATCAACTTTCGTCTCTTGATTATCTGAAGAATCTAAAACACCTACTTTATATACGTCTCTTATTACCATTTTTTTTGCTAAATTATTTAATTCGTTATAATATTCATTATTTAAATATATATTTAATTTAGCTTCATAACTAGGCAACTGAAATTCGGGACCATTTACTTCCCTTCCAATTGAGGTAATCGGAATCATGTTTGCATCATAAAGTGTATCTATACTTCCCCAAATATTGCAACTATCACTAATACAATAACCATTATTTTGATATCTATTATTTTCTACATCAAACTGCCACCCATCAGGCAATTTAGAATTTCTAATTATTTTAATTGTATTTTTATCAATATCTAAACTAATTATTCTCCATAATTCATTATTAAACATTACATAATTATTTGGATTTATTCCTCTATATGTATACACATTTTCTTCATAACTATCTTTATAAAGTCCATCGCCACTGGTAACAACATTATCTGTAAGTTTTATACTTTCACTTACTTCTTCTTCCGCTGTTAAATCTACTCCATTAGTAACTCTAACGCTTATATCATATCCTGTATCTTGAGTAAGGCCTGTAAATGTATAAGTATTATTAGTTCCATTATCTATTCACTCATTATCATTTATTTTAAATTCATATTTACTTATTCCACTTTCTTCGTCATTTGCTGTTACTACTACTGTTATACTATTAGTTGTTGAACTAGTACTTACGTTTTCTATTACTGGTGGAGTTGTGTCAGGAGCTCTAAATATCGCATATAAAGTTACATCAATAGTTCCCATTGTAAGTTCTGTAAGTCCTTCAGTTGCATCTTTATTCGTATTCCAACCTATAAAGTCATACCCTTCTTTGGTAGCGGTGTAACTTAAATTTATACTTTCTCCTTCATTTATATATTCATTTTCAGCTGTTGTACTACTTCCTCCATTAGTACTATAATCATATGTTACTAAATGATTCTTTTCTGGTTCTATTGTTTCTCCACTATTTTGAACAAAATCTAAATCTATTTTGGCCTCTCCACTGGTTCCTGATGCATCTCCTTCATAGGAAGAATTATATTCTATTTTTACTTTTAAAGTAGCTGTTGTATTTTTATAAAGTGTTTGACCTTTAGTTAGTCCTGAACTTGTTATTTTAACAGCTTCATTGTTACTATTAGTTATTCCAATAGTTTCTAATTTCGCATCAAATGTTCCTTTATTTTCGACAATAATACTATATTCTACATAGTCTCCTTTTTCATATAAATTAGCTTCTAAACTGGCTGATAAATCATTATAAGTGTTTTTAACATTTTCTCCCGTTCCATTTGTATCAATCGCATCGGCACTGATTATTTTTATATCCCAAGAACTACTAATATCAGTTGTCCCCGTAATATTAATACTGGTTTTAAAAGCCGCATAACCTACTCCCATCAAACAAATTATTCCGATTAATATTAGAATAATAATTTTATTTCTTCTTTTTTCCCTATACACTTATACCACCACTTTTATTCTGTTCCCTTTTTAATTTTTTTATGCAATAAAAAGGGGTATTCGGGAACTACCGTATCCTTTTCAAACATAATTTTACCCAATATCTCCGGCTTTGTCAA
>CALVVT010000023.1 GCA_944363935.1 uncultured Bacilli bacterium | reverse complement strand
TTTCCTGGAAGAAAAATTAAGGGTAGAATTGCAAAAATTGAATATAATAATAATGAGGACATTTGTAAGGCAATCGCTTAAAAATTAAAAAAAACAGAAGTAAAGAAGTGTAAAAAAAACAAAAATGCTAAAATCATCAAAAAAAATAAGGTAAAAATATACAAAGTAATGGTATAAATGAACTTATTTGAGAAATTTGAAGTATTAGAAGATCCAAGAGATATAAGAGGAAAAAAATATAAATTAATCGATATATTAATAATGACAATATATGCGATATTATGTGGGCAAGAAGATTATGTAAATATCGCATATTTTATGAAATTAAAGGAAGATTATTTTACAAAACTATTGGGTTTAGAAAATGGGACACCTTCTCACGATTGTTTATCAGATTTATATGCAAAAATAGATAGTAAAAAGTTTATGGAAATATTTATTGAGTGGACACAAGAATTGGTAAAAAATAAAACGGGTAAAATAATCAGTATAGATGGAAAAGCAATTAGAAACGCAACCGATAAAATCAATGGTGGAAATATACCATATATTGTATCGGCTTTTTTAGGAGATATAGGATTATCAATAGGTCAAGTAAAAGTTGACGATAAATCTAATGAGATAACAGCCATACCAGAATTATTAAAGTTGATTGATATAGAAGGAGCAACTATTACAATAGATGCTATAGGAACACAAGAGGAAATAGTAAATTTAGTAGTAGACAAAGGTGGACACTATGTATTACCTGTGAAAGAAAATCAAAAAGTGCTTTATAAAGATATAAAAAAATATTTTAATAAACAATATAATTTATATGGAAATAATGAGATAAAATATAAAAAGACAGTAGAAAAAGATCACGGGAGAGCCGAAATAAGGGAATATTTTTTATCATATAATATTGATACGATTACTGATCAAGAAAAATGGAAGTCAGTAGATGCGATAGCTTATGTTAAAGTACAAACAATGATAAATGAAGAAGTTACAATAACTGATAATTATTATATTATAGATTATAAAATAGATATCAATAGACTTGAAGAAGTAATAAGAGATCATTGGAATATAGAATGTGGACTTCATTGGAGATTAGATGTAATAATGAACGAAGATTATTCTAGGAATAGAGTAAAAAATAGTATTAATAATCTATCAATATTAAGAAAGATTGTATTTAATTTAGCTAGTTTAGATAATAGTTTTGGCAAAGTGCCATTAAAAAGAAAGTTAACGAATTATATGTTAGATTTTGCCAAGATTGAAAGGCTAATTTTTGAAGTGATACCATCTTTGGATAATTGTCAATAATTTTTACATTTATTTTTTAAGCGATTGCCATAGGACATTTGACATTAACTGTGATTTATGTTAGAATGTTCTTACAAGACCTGAGGTAGGTAGCTAAAAGCTAAGCGTATGTTAAGTACGCTGCCCCTCAGGCTTTTTAATTTTTATTAAAAAAATATCAAAAATAGTAATTTATAAAAAGTATTACATTGTTTAAATAATTACATATGATATACTAATATTTAGTAAATGGAATGTAGATATGTCCACAATTTGTCCACAAAATAACAATCTTTATAATATTATTAATACAATAAATACTATAAATATAAAAAGCAATTTGACCTTATATTAAAGCGTGAATACATAATATTATAAATATTGTAAATGCCAATAATCCTCTAATTAAAACAATATGTGATAGCGGGAAAAGTACAAAAATGTTGTGGAAAGGACGTATAAAATAAGGGAAAAATTTAATATTGATAAAATTAAAAATTGATTCATATTTTTATTAAATGTCCATCAAATATTAAAAATATGTATTAAAATAAGGGTGTGAACAAGTATCTAATTTGCTCGCACCTTTTAATTTAATAGAATGAAGGTAATAATTATTGAAAAAAGATTTAGTAACAACAGAAATAGTCGTTAAAGAAAATAAAGTTGGAATATTAAGAGTAGGAAATATTGACAATAACATAAACTAATAATTTTATAACTATATTTAATATGTTTTGGCTAGAATTATTTTACTTTAGATATAAAGAAATATGTGTTATACTATTGATAGATAATTATTAAAAAGGAGTCAAAGCTTATGAAAGAAGAAAAAGAAAATATTTTATTAGAATCTGAAGATACTAATGAAAAGTTTGATTGTTTTGAAGATGATTATGGTATTAGTTTTGAAGAGTTAGCTGAAGCCGATTTTGCGCCACATATTAAAAAGCGTGGTGAAGATTATTATTTTGAAGATCGTGTTCTTGACTGTATAAAAGTTGGTGATACTTATTACGCCAAAGTCGAAGGTAGCCATGATAATATTTATTCAGTGATAATCCATAATATTGATGATGAATTTTTAGAATATGAATGTACTTGTCCGTGTGATTTTCCTTGTAAACATGAATATGCTACTGTTTTAGCAATAGAAGAAGGCAATTATCGTGAACCAGATTTAAAACCAATTATTTCATATAATCATTTAACTATAAAAGAGGTTTTAAAGAAAATCCCAGCAGAAGATTTAAAAGAAACGCTTATAGCAAATGCTAAAGACGAATATTTAGAAATAGACGCTCATTTTTTAGAAGATAACTTTTTAAAATATTTACCAAAACAAAGTTATGAATATTATTATAATAATTTATATAATGATATAGTTTTAGATCATTGTTATGACGAAAATATAAGTATTTATCTTAATGTTGCTAGAAAATATCTTAAAATAGGAGAATATTATGATGCATTTATTATTTGTAAAAGTATTATTGAAGGCATGCATGATGCAGGTGTTTTCGAAGAAGAAAATTCTAGTAATTTAGTATTAAAATTAGGTGTTTATTTACGTAATATTTGTCGAAATAATTCGGAAATTTTAAAAAATGAAGATTTTGTTAATTGGCTTAAATGGTTAAAAGATAATAATTATTATGACAGTATGTATTTAGAAGACACTATTTTAAACTTAAAAAAGGTAATATTTACCCTAGATAACGAGTTTTTGTAAAGTAAATGAGAAGGTGAAAATATGAGCGTTATTAAAAGTGCTTTATTAGGTGAAGCTATAGGTGATGCTTTAGGTGTTCCTGTAGAATTTGCTACTAGAGAAAAATTAAATAAACAGCCAGTAACAGAAATGATTGGTTATGGTAACCATCATATGCCTAAAGGAGTTTGGTCGGATGATACTTCGATGACGTTAGCTACTTTTGATTCCCTTACTAAATGTCAAGGTGTTGATTATAATGATATGGCTAATAGATTTTGTGATTGGTTAAATTATGCTATGTATACAGCTAATGATGTTCTTTTTGATGTTGGACTTACAACTAAAAAAGCTTTAATTAAATACTATCAAACAAAAGATAATGCTATTAATTGTGGTGGCAAAGGATACTATGATAATGGTAATGGTTCATTAATGCGAATGTTACCAATTGGACTTTATGCTTATTATAAAAAATTAAGTGATATTGAAGTATTTGAATTAGTCAAAAATTCTTCTTCGATAACTCATGGTCATGAAATAAGTATAATGGGATGTTATATATACGTTAATTATTTATTAAATATTCTTAATAATTATAATAAATTAGATAGTTATAAACGAATAAAAACGTTAGATTATTATCGCTATTTTAGTGAAGAAGCGATAAAATGTTATGATAGAATATTAAAAGGAAATGTTAATATTTTAAGCATAAATGATATTAAAGCTGATGGTTATATTGTAAGTACTTTAGAAGCAGTTTTATGGTCGCTTTTAAATACCGATAGTTTTAAGAAAGCAATAATAAAAGCAGTAAATTTAGGAGATGATACTGATACAGTTGGCGCAATAACTGGTAGTATTGCTGGAGTTATTTATGGAAGTAATGCGATTCCTAAAAACTGGCTTAAAGATTTAGTAAATAAGGAATATTTAGAAGAAGTAAGCACTGATTTTGAAAATTTTATTCAAAATACTAAATCGATAATTAGATAGCTTTTATAATGTCAAAAGGTAAGATTTATCTTAAACATAGTTTTTCGCTGTAAATTCTTGTTAAAATTTGTAAAATTTGCTGTAAAACAAAAAGTGACCTATTATTAGTCACTTTTTTAACCCATTATTTGGCCTCCATTATTATGAATTACTTGACCAGTTAAATAACTAGAATCGTCAGAGGCAAGAAAAACAAAGGTTGGAGCAAGTTCATAAGGCATTGCTCCTCTGGCCATAGCCGCATCTGCCCCTAATGACGGAATTTTTTCAGCTACCCAGCAAGCTGGTTGTAAAGGAGTCCAGAAAAATCCAGGTGCGATAGCATTTACTCTAATGCCTTTTAAAGCAAGATTACGCGCTAGTGCTCTTGTAAAACCAACGATTGCTCCTTTAGTTGTAACATAGTCGATTAACTGTGGATCGCCATAGAATGTGGTAACTGAAGTTAAATTGATAATTGAAGCTCCTGATTTTAAATGTGGCAAAACTTCTTTAGTTAAATAAAACATTCCATAAACATTTACTTTCATAGTCCAATCGAATTGGTCATTACAAATGTTTTCTAAAGTATCTTGTTGATATTGAACACCAGCATTATTAACTAAAATATCTATTTTTCCAAATTTATTAAGTGTTTGTTTAACTATTTCTTTACTAAAATTAGGATCGGCAATGTTTCCTGATATTAATAAACATTCTCCGCCTAATTTTTCTATATAATTTTTAGTATCTTCAGCATCACGATGTTCATTATAATATGGAATAACTACTTTAGCGCCTTCTTTGACAAAAGCAATAGCGGCAGCTCTGCCAAGCCCACTATCAGCACCAGTTATAATTGCTACTTTTCCTTTTAATTTATCACTACCTTTGTATTTTGGATTATCAAATATTGGCTTTGGCGTCATTAGATATTCCATTCCTGGTTGATTATTTTGAGCTTGTTCGGGTGCCATTATCTTATATTCGGTACTTTTAATTCCTAAATCGTTATAGTAGTTATAAAAATTATTTCCAAACTTGTAATCAAAATTCATATTTACCCCCTTTGTTTTAATATATGATATTCTTTTATTTAGGTGTTTGTATAATTTTTAGAATTATGGATATATTATTTTCAGGAGGGATAACATGGCTGAAAAAGAAATAAATGTACTTGACGAACTTAATAAAGGCGCAAGTATGGGAATGGACGCAATTCATTTTGTTTTAGATAAGGTTAGTGATAATTCTTTAAAAGAAGAACTTCATAATCAATATAAATATTATGAAGCTATTTCTAACAAGATAAAAGAACTTTATCCAGAATATAGTGAAAAGGAACCTCACGAAACTAATATTATGAATAAAGCTATGACTTGGTATGGTATTGAAATGAAGACTTTTGCCGATGATAGTACTTCTAAAATTGCAGAACTTTTACTTCAGGGAACTAATATGGGAATTATTGAAGGCAGAAGACTTTTAAATCATAAACATACGGATAAAGAAATTAATAAATTAGTAGAAGAGTATGTAAAAATGCAAGAAAATGCTGTGGAAAATTTAAAAAAATTTTTATAAATCTAGTTTTCTAGATTTTTTTGTGCTAAAATTTATGTAGGGTGGTAAAAAATGAAAACTAAAGTGTTAAGTGGAATAGTTGGTTTAATTTTATTAATTGGCGTTAGTTTAGGTGTTATTAATCAAGAAGAATTAGTAAGTTTATTCCAAGATAATGTAAACAATGAACAAGAAAAAACATATAATTTAAGTGAAATTCCAGTTTATAATGGTGAAGATTATGTAGTAATTAATGATAATAAACCAGAATTTACAGAAGAAGATATTACAACTACTTCGTTTGAAAAATATAGTGATTTAGATAATTTAGGACGATGTGGTGTAGCCTATGCGAATATAAGTAAAGAAACAATGCCAACGGAAGAAAGAGGAAGTATTGGAATGATAAAGCCAAGTGGTTGGCATACTGTAAAATATGATATTGTTAATGGAAAATATTTATACAATCGGTGTCATTTAATTGGCTATCAATTAAGTGGAGAAAATGCTAATGAAAAGAATTTAATTACTTGTACCAGACAAATGAACACTGAAGGAATGTTAGAGTTTGAAAATAAGGTAGCTGATTATGTGGAAAGAACTAATAATCATGTATTATATAGAGTAACTCCAATATTTGAAGGAGATAATTTACTTGCTAGTGGGGTTCAAATGGAAGCTTATTCTGTAGAGGATAATGGTGAAGGAATTAGTTTTAATGTGTATGTTTATAATGTTCAAAAGGGTATAGATATTAATTATAGTACGGGAGATAGTAAATTAAAAGAATAACTTTATATGATGTAGAGTTATTCTTTTTTTTGGTAATATTTTTGAATTTAGATTATAATGTGTTTAATTATAAACAAAAAAGTGCTGCTATTCGATTTTGTGAGAGATTATTTAGATTACAGTATGTTTAATTATAAACCAGTCCACCCAATAATTGCACCATTAAATTTTTCAGTATTTAGATTACACTATGTTTAATTATAAACACTTATTAGATTGAATGATAAAGTAATGAGGATTTTTATTTAGATTACACTATGTTTAATTATAAACTGGAAGTTATGAACTTCTTATGACCTTTTATTTAAGATTTAGATTACACTATGTTTAATTATAAACTACAAATCGTTAAAGTCAAAACAAATTAATGTGATTATTTAGATTACACTATGTTTAATTATAAACATTGATATATGATATATGACGCGCATCAGGTTTTTCATTTAGATTACACTATGTTTAATTATAAACTAAAACCACTATTAATGTGTTTGCAAAATGATAAGACATTTAGATTACACTATGTTTAATTATAAACATATTCACTATTAATCGTTCTAACACTTGCAGTACTATTTAGATTACACTATGTTTAATTATAAACATATGCCTGATTTAAGCGAACCAGGAGCAGTTAAAGAATTTAGATTACACTATGTTTAATTATAAACAGTAAAATTGTAAATAGCATTAAAATAACTATAAATACATTTAGATTACACTATGTTTAATTATAAACGTTTATGGGCAGTATATGTATGACTTATTTAGTCATTTATTTAGATTACACTATGTTTAATTATAAACTTTTTATTATAAAAACCTCGTAAATTCTAGTGGAATTTAGATTACACTATGTTTAATTATAAACTTAAAGGCATTCGGCGGACTCAAACCGCTCCGGAAAATATTTAGATTACACTATGTTTAATTATAAACTCAATAAGTGTTTATATTTAAAGATTAGACATAAAAAATTTAGATTACACTATGTTTAATTATAAACCTGGTGGAGAAAAAGAGCATATTTTAACAGTTGACGAATATTTAGATTACACTATGTTTAATTATAAACTGTTGCTGGAACTGTTGCATTAGGCTTATATCAAGAATTTAGATTACACTATGTTTAATTATAAACTTAAGAAATCGATTAAAAATAATGCTCTTCAAGATTAATTTAGATTACACTATGTTTAATTATAAACTTTTATCACCCTTCCTTTTAAGCTAATGTAAATAAATATTTAGATTACACTATGTTTAATTATAAACACTAGTAGAGAAAACAATAATGAATTTAATGAATTAATTTAGATTACACTATGTTTAATTATAAACCCGTGAAATAGGCAAAAAATACACTATTTCTAATAAAAATATAACATTTTATTCTAAATTATGTCAATATTAGCTGCTAATTTAATGAAAATGTCTGTCGATCCCCCGGTGTTTTTTCCATATATAGGGTCGACAGACAAAAAATACATTATGTTTAATTAATCTTAATTATAGTTTTTTTAACCATTTATATATTTAGATTACACTATGTTTAATTATTAAATTACATTTATATTTTAACACAAAAAAATATATTTGAAAATATTTTAAAAAAATATAGACATAATTATAAATATATGATAAAATTAAGTTAGTCCTATATATATGGTTAAATTCAGAATAGAGGTGATGTTATTGAATGAAAGAGTATAATGTTTATATTGACGAGAGTGGAGATGAAGGAATTAAAAGAGGTTCTAAATATTTTATATTGACTGCTATATTAGTTGAAAAAAATCAAGATTTAAAAATTTCGAAAGTTGTAGATAAGATAAAAGAGGATATTGAAATCTCTAAAAAAGCACAATTACATTGGAATAGAATAAAAGGATATCCTAATAAATTAATGATAATGTCGGAAATTAGTAAATTAGATATAAAAATAATTAATATAATAATTGATACTTCAAAAATAATGTTTATTAATTCTAGTCAAATTTATAATCATTTTTCAGGATATTTATATGAACGAATATGTTGGTTTGTTAAAAGCAAAAATGCTATAGCAAACATTAACATAAGTAGTAGAGGAGAAAATTTATCGAAGAAAAATTTAATTAATTTTTTACAAACATATAATGAAAAATTTAAAATAGATTATTCAAGAATTAATCAAATAAAAATATATCCTAATGCGCAAAAAAAACTTTTACAGTTAGCTGATTGTTGTTGTAGTGCATTAGGTCAAGCTTTAAAATATAATGATAAAAAGCATTTTAAATATGTTATGTATTTAAGCAATAAATTATATAATTATAATGGAAAATATTTAGGTTATGGTTTAAAATATGTTCCTGGAAATATTAAAGAAAAATTAGAATTTGAAAATCTCATTAAATATTTAAATGATAAAAGTAGACAATAAAAAAGTGAGTTTTCCTCCGACTAGAGGTTCCCACAAGTCTATGCTTGCTGGGAAAGCATTAAGCAATCCCCTCCAGTAACTCGGCAAACTACTCACTCACTGACAATATAATAACATACTAGTTATTATTTGTCAATTATAGTATATGTTATATTAAAAAAAATATACTTAACAAAAGGAGAAAATGTATGAATTTAGAATTAAGATTTAGTTTTGAAAATGAAATTATTCCAATAGATTATCGTAGTTTTATTGTAAGTTTTATAAAGCATTGTTTAGAAGAGTATGATGAAGATATTTATAAAAAAATGTATAATAATGATAACCCGGTTATGAAAGAATTTACTTTTTCAGTATATTTACCGCAAGCTAAATTTAATAAAGAAACAATTGTTTTGAATAAAAAAGCAATGATAATTAATATTAGTAATTATAATACTAGACTTGCGCTTATCATGTATAATGCTTTTAATAATTATTATAGAAAAAAAGAAAGCTATATAATAAAAAATAACAAGTTTAAAGTAACACACATATATATGAAAAAACTTATTGATGTAAAAGAAGATAATATTATTATAGAAATGTTGTCACCAATTATAGCTAGACATCATGTAAAAGGCCAAAAAGATATATATGCTTTAGCTAGTGACAATAATTTTGAAGAAATTGTAAAAGAAAATATCAGTAGTGTTATTGAAAATTATAAACTTGATTTTAATCTGGAAAATTTAAAAATAATTCCTTTAAAAACAAAAACAGTTAATATAAAACTATATAATAGTATGAGACCTGGCAATATAGGAAAGTTTCAATTAAAAGGTACTCCAGAATTATTAACCTTTTTATATAAATCAGGTATTGGTTCATTAAGGTCCTCTGGTTTTGGACATTTTAAAATAATAGGTTAGGAGATATAAAGATGGATAAAAAAGTAGTATTCGAAATAGGTGATTTATATAATAATGCTGGTTTAGTAGGTTTTGTTAAGGTCCTAGAAAATTTAGATAAATATGAAAAATATTATGAAATTAATGAAGATAATATAACAGTTGATAAAGAATTTTTATTGAATTCTGATTTAACTAAAGCTGTTTTTGATACTTATATTAAAAACTTTTATAAGGATTTAAAATATACAAAAATATTAAATGAAATAGACTTGATTTTAAAAAAAATAAATGAAAATTGTAATATAGAGGATATAAAAGATTTATTAAAAAATTTTAAAAATGACTTAATTGGTGGCAATAAATTTAAAACGGGATATGAAATTATTTCCAATAAAATAAAAGATACAAATAATATTTTAGAGAAAGTAAAAAATATTACTGTTAAAAAAGAAATTGGAGCAATAAAAAGTGATTTACTAATAATACAGAAATATTTAATAATTCCTGAAGTAAAAGAGACAATGTACATGAAAGATATTGCTTATGGAATTATTGATAGATTTTGGAATAATAGAGGTTTTTTACTTCGAGCTAATGCTAAAAAAGATATGAAAGAATCTCATTATAAATCTTTTGAAGAGCCATTAAAGCAACAGTTAAATAATACTAAAACTGGTAAAAATTATTGTAGTAATTGTTTAGAACTTACGAGTAATCTTAATGATCATACTTTTGTTAATGGTATGGGAGATGATTTTAAAAAGAAAACATCTGTATTTTGGAATTTCAAACAAGATAAAGGAATATGTGCGAAATGTATGTTTTTATATAGTTTAATTCCATTAGGATTTACAAAAAATGGCCGTGATTTTATATTTATAAATAATAATACTTCAGTTGATGCTTTAATTAATATGAATAACTTAAAATTAACTGAAGAGAGTTCTAATATAAGACAAAGTCAAATATATAATCAAATTATTAGTAAGTACTTGCACGCTAATGAAAATAAACTTGATAATATTGAAGTAGCTAATATTTATAGCGATGAAGAGAAATGTAATCTAGATATTATAAATAGGTATCAATTAGAGTTAATAAGAAAAAGTAGTAAAGATTTAGAATTTTTAGCTAAAAGTTATGATGTTAGAATAAACGGTAACTATGTTAACATATATAAGGAAACAGTAATTGCTATTTTGAAAAATTTAAGTATATATAAAATTTTAAATAGAATAATTGAAGCGTCAGTTAAAGATAAAAATAGTAGCTATTTTATATGGTTTATGAAACCGTTATTAAATATTATAATTAATAGAAAAAATATTATAAGAAAGGATGAAATTATGGAAAAAGAAACTTATTTCGCTGGTAAAGATGGAGCTAGTATATTAGCTAAAATTAAAGCGACAGGTCAAGATGATAGCTATGTTATTGGAATAACATATAAATTATTAAATGCGCTTCGTAAAGAAGCTGTAGACGATTTTTTAGATATTGTTATTAGACTATGTAACTCATTAAAAATAAATGTACCAACATGTTTTATTAACAATATGAACGATAAAGAAAAATTTAAAGCTGTAGGTTATGCATTTTTGATTGGTCTTCGCGGAGGCATTTATAGTAAAGAAAATAAGGAAGGTGATACTAATGAATAAAAAAGGATTAACAATATCAATGATATTTCAAGCTGAAAGTGCAAATTATGGAGCTGGTTATGGTAATTTAGGTGTTTTGAAAAAAATGACTCGTGGTGATTTAAAAGAATATAGTTATATTTCAAGACAAGCTATTAGATACAATATTATTAAAGAACTAGAATGGGATAATACACCAGTAGAAGCTCAAGGAAGTGCAAATGCTACTGTAGTTCAGTTTGCACCAACTGCTACTATCAAAGATTATCCAGAAATTGATTTATTTGGTTATATGAAAACATCTAAAGGGCTAGATGGTGGTGCTCTTACTCGTAATGCAGTAGTAAGACTTAGTAATGCTATTGCTCTAGAACCATATAAAGGTGATACGGATTATTTAACTAATATGGGACTTGCTAAAAGAAAAGGTGTTAATAATAATATAGCTGAAAGTGAGATTCAAATGTCTTATTATGCTTATACTATTACTATTGATTTAGACAGAGTAGGTATTGATGGTGATATTCAAATTTCTAATAAGGAGAAAACCGAAAGAGTAATTAATTTATTAAATGTAGTCGAATATTTATATCGTGATATTCGCGGAAGAAGAGAGACTCTAGCGCCTGTTTTTATAATTGGTGGTGTATATGATCGTAAAAATCCATTTTTTGAACATCGTTTAAAAGTTAAAGAAAATAAACTTGTGCAGGAACCAATTACTGAAATATTAGAAGATGAAACACTTAAAGAAAATACTTTAATCGGATTATTAAATGGTATATTTAGTAATGACGAAGAGATAAAAAGTAATTTAAAGCCAGAATCAGTTCACCAAGTATTTAAAGAATTAAAAAATCAAGTTCAAACATATTATGAAACTAATTAAAATAATTGCTAAACAAAATTTAGTTAATTACCGAAAAATAATGAGCTATGGATTAAAAGAAACTTATCCTCTACCTCCTTATTCAACGGTAATTGGTATGGTGCATAATGCTTGTGGCTTTACAAGTTATCATCCAATGAAAGTAAGTGTGCAGGGAAAAACAGATAATATTGTTTCTGATATTTATACGAAATATTCGTTTAAAGGGGGCTCTCCTTTTTATGAAAAAGCAAGACATCAAATCTGTACATTAGATAGTAATAAGAAGCAATATGGTATTACTAGAGCTGTTGGTAATATTGAATTAATTGCTGATATTGATTTAGTTATTCACATTATGCCTGAAGACGAAAATGAACTGGATATTATTTATGAAGGTTTAAAAAATCCTGAAAATTATTTGTCACTAGGTAGATATGAAGACTTGCTTGATATTGAAAAAATAGAAATAGTAAATTGTGAAAAAAAAGAGTTTGCTTTTCTTACTAATCAAACATATATTCCTTTAATTAGTTATAATAGTAATGAACTTGAAAAAGGAACAATTTATAAATTATTTAAAACATTTTCAATAAATAAGAATAATGTTAGAACTTTTGATAAACCGATAAAGGTTAAATATGTTAATAGTGAAAGTAATGTTGCTGATGTCTATGTTGACGACGATGGCACACCAGTATTTTTAGCGTAAAAGAGCCTTTGAGCTCTTTTTTTGAAGGGAGAAAAAAGATGGATTTTACTTATGGACTTGCAAAACCTGATAAAACAATAGAAGAACATACTAAAGAAACGTTAAAAGCTTTTGAAGATATTTTAAAGATATATGGAAATAAATTTAGCGAAACAGAAAAAGAATTAATTAAATTAGCTATTAAATATCATGATTATGGTAAAATGAATAAATTATTTCAAGAAAAAATAAGACTAAAAAAAAGAGTGTCAGGAGAAATATATCATAATTTTTTAAGTCCCTTTTTCTTAAGTGGCGTAAAAGAAGACTTAATTGAAAAATATGGAAATGAAAATGGAAACTTTTATTACAATATTATATGTACAGCAATTTATTATCACCATGTTAGAACCGAAAACTTTACTGATAAAGGACTCGTGGATTATGTTAAAGAAAATATAATAAATTTTTTACCTGATAATAGTTTTTATAAAGTTGATATTGAAAATTTTATTAGAAATAAAAATTTACTTTTTACTAAAAATACTTTTAAAACTTCTTCTAATTTTTTAGATATATATGTTAAATACGCTTTAATAAAAGGCATGCTAAATAAATGTGATTATGCTTCTAGTAGTGGTCAAATACCTGAAATAAAAGCTAATCAAAATAGTAATTATCTTTATGAGAATATTGATAAAAAATTTACTAATCTTACTGAAGCCCAAAAGTTTATGAAAGAAAACAGTAATAATAATATTATTTTAATTGCTCCGACTGGTAGTGGTAAAACTGAAGCTTCTTTGTTTTGGTTAGGTAGTAGCAAAGGTTTTTATACTTTACCACTGAAAGTAGCTAGTAATGCAATTTATGAACGGATTTATTATAATTATCATTATCCTAATGTTTCGTTACTGCATTCTGATGCTTTAGAAGAGATTGTTAAAAATAATGATTTTGAAGATGGTTATAAGATGTATAAGGAAACTAAACTTTTTTCTTATCCGCTTACTATTTGTACAATTGATCAAATATTTAAGTTCCCCTTTAAAGCTGTTGGTACAGAAATTATGCTTTCTACTTTAGCATATTCGAAAATTATAATCGACGAAGTTCAAATGTATTCTAGTACTATACTCGCAACAATTATTGTTGGACTTAAAATGGTAATAGAAGCTGGAGGAAATTTTGCGATAACAACGGCAACTATACCTAATTTTTTTAGAACCTTAATTAATAGAGAAATTGGTGAAAAAAATTATATTTATAAAGAGTTTTTAAATACTAATCTTTCAGAAAGACATAAAATTAGGTTAATTGACAATGATTTTAATTATGAAAAAATTATAGAAAGCGCTAGAACAAAAAAAGTATTAGTAATTTGTAATACAGTCAAAAAAGCTTTAGAAACTTATGAAAGTTTAATTGAAAAAGATAAAAAAATAATAAATGGGTTATTACATTCTAGATTTATTAAAAAAGATAGAAATAAGCTAGAAAATCAAGTCCTAAACGAAAAAGAAAATGGAGTATGGATAACTACCCAAATAGTTGAAGCAAGTCTTGATATTGATTTTGACGAATTACACACAGAAATGGTACCAATAGATAGTTTGTTTCAGAGATGTGGAAGATGTTACCGTAAAAGAGAATATAAAGATAAAGAAGCTAATATTTATATTTATAATACTAAAAATGGTTTAAATAAAATATATGATAAAAAAATTTACGAGTATTCTTGGGAAGATTTACAAAAATTTAATAATAAATTAATAACTGAAGAAGAAAAACTTAAATTAATGAATAGCGTTTATGACGAAGAAAGAATTGAAGATACTGATTACTATAATGATATTATTTATAAAATAAAAAAAATAAAAAAGATTTATTTAAGTGAATATGATGCTAAAGAGGTTCAAGATTTATTTAGAGAAATTTACAATGTAACAATTATTCCTGATGCCGTTTATGAAGAAAATATTTTGGAAATAGAAAAATTAATAGATATAATTAATGATAA
Source organism: uncultured Bacilli bacterium (assembly GCA_944363935.1). GTDB lineage: Bacteria > Bacillota_I > Bacilli_A > RF39 > UBA660 > Coprosoma. The sequence goes on along the minus strand of CALVVT010000023.1, from coordinate 9,911 downwards.
AAGAAGCACTAAATTTGATAAAATAAAAGCGGAACAAACACTTTACAATTATACAGTAAGTATTCCTCTTTATTTAGCAAAGACAGTTACTAAAATTAGTAATTTAAATATTTATCGAGCGCATGGTAAATATGATAAAACTTTAGGATTCATTGGTGGAGAAGAGGTGTATTATGAGTGTTAAAGATATAACTGGAACTATGTTTGCTTATAGTTATTTATGTCCTAGAAAACTATGGCTTTTTAGTCATAATATTTCATTAGAAACAGAAAGTGAAGATGTTAAGATAGGAAAAATAATTGACGAATATACTTATAAAAAAGAAAAGAAAAATATAAATATAGATAGTGTATGTATAGACTTTTTAGCTGATGGAATTGTTTATGAGGTAAAGAAAAGTCTAGCCGAAAAAGATATGGCTATAAAACAAATAAAATATTATTTATATATTTTAAAAAATAAAGGAGTAGAAAATCCTTTAGGTGTTTTAAAAATTCCAAAAATAAAATATCAAGAAGAAATTTATTTAAATGACGAAGATGTTAAAGAAATTAAAAACAAGCTATTTGAAATAAATAAAATAATTACTAGTGCAGTTATGCCTAAAGATAATAATTTAAAAGCATGTTCAAAATGTGCTTATTATGCACTTTGTAAAATATGAGTAATAAATCTTTTTATGTTTTTTCAAATGGCGAATTAAAAAGAAAAAATGATTCTTTGACATTTTATAATAATAATGAAATAAAAAAAGATATCCCGGTTGAGCGGGTAGCTGATTTATATATATTTGGTAATGTAGTTTATAATTCACAGTTGTTTGATTTTTTAGCAAAAAAAGGAATTATTGTTCATATGTTTAATTATTATCAATATTATATAGGTAGTTTTTATCCAAAAGAAACTAAAGTTTCTGGTAGTTTATTAGTTAAGCAAGTAGAGTATTATTTAAATTTAGATAAAAGACTATATATTGCTAAAGAATTTATTAAAGCAGCTTCAGATAATATTCTTCGTAATTTAAAGTATTATAAAGCAAGAGGAAAAGATTTATCTATATATATATTAGCTATAGAAGAGTTTTCAAAAAAAATTGATAAAGCTAAAGACGTATCAGAAGTGATGGGGATAGAAGGTAATATTCGAAAAACTTATTATGAAGCTTGGCCAATAATTATAAATAGAGAAATAGAGTTTGAAAAAAGAGTAAAAAGACCACCTGATAATATGATAAATACTTTAATATCTTTTATGAATTCTATTTGTTATACAAAAGTAATTAGTGAAATATACAAAACACATTTAAATCCAACTATTAGTTATTTACATGAACCAAGTGAAAAAAGATTTTCTTTATCATTAGATGTTTCAGAAATATTTAAACCTTTATTGGTTGATAGAACTATTTTTTCTTTATTAAATAGAAATATTATAACTGAAAATGATTTTGAAATGGAAAATAATTATTTGCGAATTAAGGATAAAAGTGTAAAAAAAATAATTGAAGAGCTGGAAAATACTTTTGATAGAAAAATTAAACATCGTTCTTTAAAGCGTGAAGTTAGTTATCAATATTTAATTAGATTAGAGCTTTATAAGTTAATTAAACATTTATATAATGATAAAGAATATAAAGGATTTAGAATTTGGTGGTAAAATGTATATAATTTTAGTTTATGATATTAAGCAAATAGATAATTTTGCAAGAGTTCAAAGATATGTTTTTAAAACATGTAAAAGATATTTAGTGCATGTTCAAAATTCTGTTTTTGAGGGAGAGATTACTTTAGCCAATTTAACAAGATTAAAAGAAGAATTAAAACAATATTTAAGAGTTGATTTAGATTCTTGTATAGTATTTAAATCTAGAAATAAAAGATGGCTTGATAAGGAGTTTATAACTAATGAAGTAGAAGATAATATTCAATTTATTTAATCTGTCGACCCTATATATGGAAAAAATACCGGGGGATCGACAGACATTTTCGTTAAATTAGCAGCTAATATTGACATAAATTGGAATAAAATGTTATATTTTTATTAGAAATAGTGTATTTTTTGCCTATTTCACGGGTTTATAATTAAACATAGTGTAATCTAAATTTATATTGTTGAATTATGGAACGAAACAGAAACGGCGTTTATAATTAAACATAGTGTAATCTAAATATTTGTAGTTGTTTCTTCCATTTCTCATTATTAGAACCAGTTTATAATTAAACATAGTGTAATCTAAATCTCTATAACGCCGTTAACGAAATTACTAATAGCTTCGTTTATAATTAAACATAGTGTAATCTAAATAGTCTTGCCGTCTCTGAAGATATATTTAAATATATAAGTTTATAATTAAACATAGTGTAATCTAAATATCAAATGAAATACAATATTTGTTTTATACCTATAGTTTATAATTAAACATAGTGTAATCTAAATACTAAATTACAGGTCGATAATAGAAAAAGACAAGATAAGTTTATAATTAAACATAGTGTAATCTAAATATACCTAAAAGATCATCACCTTTGTATAAAGCATATAGTTTATAATTAAACATAGTGTAATCTAAATTTTTTCTTTTAGCATTATGGCATTTATCACAAAGCAAGTTTATAATTAAACATAGTGTAATCTAAATTTATGTTTTCCGAAAGTTAATACATATTCTTTAGCTGTTTATAATTAAACATAGTGTAATCTAAATATCTTGCCACTAGGGCAATTAAATTATATCAAATGTGTTTATAATTAAACATAGTGTAATCTAAATAAATGTGGCAGTAATAACACAACCATGCAAGTTGTGTTTATAATTAAACATAGTGTAATCTAAATGAACTTTCAGCACAAGAAAAATACGAAATGTATGAAAAGTTTATAATTAAACATAATATAATAATTTGTTAAAAATAGTATTAATTTACTATTTTTTTTGATAAAATATTTTTAGAAAAGAGTGATAGTATGCTTGAAAATTTAAAAACAGGTGATTTAGTAATCGCCCCTAATGCTGTAAAATGGCAGTTATTAAAAGAAATATCAAACAAAAAGCAAATATTAAATATAAAGATAATGACTTTGAAAGAATTTAAAGATAATTACTTTCCTAGGCCAGATGAAAAAGCCTTGTATTTTTTAATGCAAAAACATCATTTAAATTATGATATTGCGAAAGAATATTTAAATAATATTTATTTAAATACTAATTTAATAAAACCATATTATGAAGAGTTACAAAGAGAAAAATTGTTAAAACTAAATGTTAAATTTAAACAAAATTTAAAAAATATTAAAGTGATAGGTTATGAGTCATTTGATAAATATATATTAAATGAATTAAAAAAATATAATGTTACTTTTATTAATAATAAAAAAAATAATTATAAACCAAAAGTATATGAATTTAATACTATGACTGAAGAAATAGTTTTTGTAATTACTAAAATAATTAGCGATTTAAAAAATACTGATATAAATAATATGTATTTAGTTAATCTTAATAATGACTATATAAGAGAGAGCATAAAACTATTTAAATTATTTAATTTACCAGTAAATTTAAATAATAGTATTAATATTTATAGTACAAAAACGGTAAGTGATTTTCTTAATAATTTAAATGAAAAAAAAGATATAAATAAAGCACTAGAACCATTAGAAAAAAATGATGTTTATAATAAAATAATCGATGTTTTAAATAAATATACTTTTGTCTCTAAAGTTGATAAAGTTTTTTTAGAAATAATAAAAAATGAACTTAAAAATACTAAATTAATAAAGCCAAAGCTAGAAAAAGCTATTAATGTTATTAATATTGACGAAATAACTGATAGAAATGGTTATTACTATATTTTAGGTTTTAATGAAAGTGTTTTACCAAAAACATATAGTGAAAATGGAATTATTAACGATAAAATAGCTAAAGAAATAGGTCTTCAAACCTCTTTAGAGAAAAATATCAATGAAAAAAATAAAGTGATAAATATATTAACTAGTTATCAAAATATTACATTAACTTATAAATTAAAAGATAATTATAATAGCTTTTATCCTTCACATTTGATTAATGAGTTAAATTTAGAAGTTTTAAAAAATAATGAAATTCCACTTAATTATTCTCATAAATATAATAAACTTATACTTGGACAAGATTTAGATAATTTTATAAGTTATAGTGAAGAAACCAACACATTGAAACCTTTATTAAAAAGTTATCCAGATAATAATTATATGACTTATGATAATAGTTATACTAAAATTAATAAAGAAAATTTATTTAATTATTTAAAAGGTAAATTAAACTTATCTTATTCTAGTATGAATAATTATTTTCTTTGTCCTTTTAGATTTTATATTCAAAATATTTTGAAACTAGAACCATATGACGAAACTTTTGCTACTAACCTTGGTAATGTATTTCACGAAGTTCTCGCGCATATTTATGATAGTGATTTTGATATTGAAAAAACATATAAAGAAAGTCTTGAAAAAAGAAACTTTTCTGTTAAAGAAAAATTCTTTATGGATAAACTTTATAATATTTTAAAGTTTGATATTGAAAGTATTTTAAATGAAGATAAATATTCTAAATTTAATAAAGCTTTAACAGAAAAGAAAATAACTATAGATAAAACTAAACATTTAAAAGTAAATTTTCTAGGCTTTGTTGATAAAATAAAATATTTAGAAGAAAATGGAAGGAAAAGTGCAGCTATTATAGATTATAAAACGGGATTTATTGAAACTAATTTAGATAATATAAATTATGGTATCCATTTGCAGCTTCCTGTATATGCTTATCTAGTAAAAAAAGGACTTGACGATAAAATTAAACTGGCGGGTTTTTACTTGCAAAAACTTTTAGATACAGTTCCTTTAGATACTGAAGATGTTGTGAAAGAAATGCAAAAAAATCTTTATTTAAATGGTTATACTAATAGCGATATTTCGCTTTTAGAAAAGTTTGATTTAACATATGAAAATAGTCAAATGATTAAAAGTTTAAAAACTACTAACAATGGTTTTAGTGCTTATAGTAAAATGATAACTGATAAAGAAATTGATAAAATGATAGATATAGTCGATAAAAAAATAAATGAAGTGATTGAAAATGTCGAAGAAGCTAATTTTGAAATAAAACCAATTAGAATTGATAATAAATTAATAGGCTGTGAGTTTTGTAAATTTAAAGATTTATGTTTTCGAAAAGAAGAGGATATAAAAGATGTTCAAAGTAAAAAATTTAAAGAAATAGTAGGAGGTGAATAAGATGCCACTATGGACTGAAGAGCAAAAACAAGCTATATATGAAAAAGGACAAAATATAATTGTATCAGCTGGAGCTGGTAGTGGTAAGACAGCTGTTTTATCAGAAAGAGTTTTAAATCATTTACAAAATAATGTAAGTATTGATAATTTACTTATTTTAACCTTCACTAATGCGGCTGCGGCGGAAATGAAAGAGCGAATTCGAAAGAAAATAAGTCAAAATAAAAGCCTAGTTAATGAACTTGATAAAATTGATAATGCTGATATTACAACTTTTGATGCTTACTCTTTAAAATTAGTTAAAAAATATAGTTATTTACTTAATATTTCCCCCAATATTTCTGTTATCGACGATACGATTTTAACAATAAAAAAACAACAAATATTAGAAGAAATTTTTAACGATTATTATAAAGAAGAAAATTCTAGTTTTTTAAAATTAATAAGTGATTTTTGTTTAAAAGACGATAAAGAAATATTTAATGCTGTTCTTTCTTTAAATAGTAAATTAGATAATATCTATGGTAAAAGAAATTATTTAAACAATTATATAAAAAATAATTTTACTGTGGAAAAAATAGATAAATATATAGAAGAATATCTTTTACTAATTAAAGATAAAAAAACAAGCATTAAAAATCAGTTAAATAATTTAAGCTATTATACTGACGAAAAGTACTTAAAGAAAATAACTGAAGCTTTAACTCCACTTTTAAATAGTCAAACATATGAAGAAATAAGATTAAATACGAATTTAAAATTACCGCCAGTTCCTAGAGGAAGTACTGACGAACTTAAACTTATAAAAACAGAAATAAGTGCTTTAATTAAAGAAATAAGTAATTTAACTAGAGAAGAAAATATTTCTAAAATAAAAGAAAATATTTTAAAGACAAAAGATTATATAAATACATTTATCGAAATAATTTTAAAATTAGATAAAAGAATTAATTTATATAAAGAAGAAAATAATGCTTATGAATTTATCGATATAGCGTTAATGGCTATTAAATTATTAGAAGAAAATGAAGATATTAAAGCAGAATTGAAAAACAAATACTATGAAATATTAATTGACGAATATCAAGATACTAATGATATTCAAGATAAATTTATTTCTTTAATTGAAAAAGAAAATGTTTATATGGTGGGAGATGTTAAACAATCTATTTATCGTTTTCGAAATACGAATCCTTTAATCTTTAAAAATAAATACGATAATTATAGTCAAAACAATGGTGGGTTAAAAATTGATTTGAATAAAAATTTTCGATCTAGATCAGAAGTTATCCACAGTATAAATTTAATCTTTAATAAAATTATGAATGACGAAATAGGTGGAGCTGATTATATAAATACCCATCAAATGATTTATGGAAATAAAACTTATGAAACTGTTAATCATGAAAATTACGAACTTGAAGTTTTAAATTATGAAAAGGAAGATAAATATAATAATGCTGAACTTGAAGCTTTTATAATCGCATCCGATATTAAAGAAAAAGTAAAAAATAATTATAAAGTTATGGATAAAGAAACAGGAAAAGAAAAAAATATTACTTATAATGATTTTGTAATTTTAATTGATCGTTCTAGTGATTTTGATTTATACCGTAAAATTTTTGAATATTTAAATATACCACTAGCGGTATACAAAGATGAAAAAATTACGGATGCCACTATGCTTGTTTTAATTAAACATATTTATAACTTAATTATAGCAATTTATGAAAAAAAATATGATGCTAATTTTAATTATTCTTTAATGAGTGTTATGCGAAGTTTCCTTTGTAAAATAACGGATGAAGAGATATTTGACATTATTATACGTAAAGAATACAGAAATACTGGTATTTTTCAAAAATGTTACCAATTATCTAAAAAAATAAAAGAAATAAGTAATGAGAAATTATTTGAACAAATTTTTGAAGAATTTTCCTTTTATGAAAATATTAATAAGATAGGTAGCGTTAAAAATAATATGGTTTTACTTGACTATTTACAAAAAATAGCTATTAATGCTGATAAATTAGGTTATACTCCATTTGATTTTTTAGATTATTTAAAAGAACTTGGTATAAGAAAACTCGATATTAAACTTCCAGCTAATAAAGAAGTAAATAATGCGGTTAAAATAATGACTATCCATGGTTCTAAAGGTCTTGAATATCCTATTTGTTATTTTAGTGGTTTATATAAAAAATTTAATATTGCTGATTTAAAAGATAAATTTTATTATTCCAAAGATTATGGTTTTGTTTTTCCTTATGTAGAGGTAAATGCTTATAATACTATTTTAAAAACGTTACTTAAAAATAAATATTTAGAAGAAGAAATATCTGAAAAAATTAGACTTTTTTATGTAGCTTTAACTAGGGCTCGGGAAAAAATGATTATGGTTTTACCGTTAGAAGAAAATATTCTAGCTGCTAGTAACGATGTTGTTGATAATGAAATTAGAAAAAAATACATGTCTTTTAAAGATATGCTTGATTCTGTATATAAAGTTTTAACTCCTTATATAAAAAATGTCAACAAAGAAAATATTTCTTTAACTAAAGATTATTTATTAAAGAAAAAAATAGATTATAATTATGATTTAGCTAATGTTTCTAAAATAGAGGTAAATGAATTTAGTATGGAAAATAAATTACTAGAAGATGCGCATTTTTCTAAAGAAACGCATAAATTATATACTAAAGAAGAAAGTGATAATACAAGTTTAGGTTTAAGAATGCATAGTTTATTAGAGTTTGTTGATTTTAAAAATCCTGATTATCATGATATGGATAATTTTGAAAAACAAAAAGTTAAAGCTTTTATCGATACTGGTATTTTTAAAGGAGCGAAAGAAGTATTAAAAGAATATGAGTTTATTTATACTAGTGATAAAGAATATCATGGAATTATTGATTTACTTTTAATATTTGAAGATCACTTAAAAATAATAGATTATAAATTAAAAAATACTAGTGATGATGCTTATTTAAAACAATTAAATGGGTATAAAAATTATATAGAAAATATGACTGGTAAAAAAGCTGAAATATATTTATATAGTATAATTGACGAAAAATTAGTAAAGTTATAAAAAAACCAAGTAATTATATAGTACTTGGCTTTTTACTTTGATTGTTAATTAATTCTTTTGTTTGTTCTTTATCTTGCTCTAAATTTGTATTTATTTGTTTATTTCTAACATCTACTCTAACCATAAAATCGTCTAAAAATTCTTCTTCACTAACAATATTATTAATTATATAATTATAGCAAGCTTCTAAAAGGTTTATAAAAGTAAATTCGTCAGCATAAGTGTCATCACAAGCTTCACTTAACACAACCCCAAAAGTTCCTGGGTATAATTTATTTAATTGGTCAAACAAAGCCCATTCTTGATCGCTTTCAGTATAATAATCTTCTAGCGCTAGTCTAGGATCGAGACTTTTAGAAGATTCTTTTATTAACTGGGCGAAATTAGTTTCTATTTCTTCATTGACGCTTTTTAATTTATCGTATAATCTTTCAACATTATAAGCATCTAAACCAAATTCATTAGCAAGATTAATATTGGCAATTTTTTCACTCATTACAACCAGCTCCCTTTATTCTAACTTAATTATATATTATTAGGGTTATTAAGTCAAATGTTTTTTATGATTTTGTTATTTTTATAATGATAAATCATAAGCGTCAGAACTAGTACCTGTTCCTCCGGTAATTTTTATTTTAGGAGATAATGTTACTACAGGGCGGACGCCGTTCGAGTTGCGAGTGCTGTTGTAGTAGAGGAGGCCGCTACCGTCCACAAGCCACACATTGTTCGAGTAGCTGTAAGAACGCGGCGACAAGGTCCACCAATAATCACTATTGAACATCCAATTGCTATTTTTACAATTTGTTGTATCATATCCAGCATCTACATCTGTACACCTACTATATGTACTGGCTCTGACATATTCTGTTGCATCGATTAACCCTACTTTTCCTTTCCATTTCGCTGCGTTTACTTGTTCTATATCTTGACTCATACTTGTATTATTATTATATAATACTCCTACTTTATACACTGCATCTTCTTTTACCATACTTTTTGCGGTCGCATTTAACCCGTTATAATACTCTCCATTTAAATATTCATTTAAATCTGCCTCTTGACTTGGTAACGCATATTTCGTTCCGTTTACTTCTCTAGCTAACTCTGTTATTGGACTTAAATTTGTATCAAACAAGGTACTACTACTTCCCCAGATATTACAATAACTATAATTACAATATTGTCCATCCTCTCTTCCATTACTACTTGTATCAAAGGCTCTATCTGCTAGCACTCCATTTCGCATTATTTTAATAGTGTTATCACTTGTATTGACACTAATAATCCTCCACTGTTCTCCATTAAATGTAACATAGTTATTTGGATTGGCTCCTCTATATGTATACACATTCTCTTCATAACTATCTGCATATAATCCATCTCCACTGGTTACGGTACCAGCTTGGTCTACTAAATCACTTCCTAAATTAGCTTTTTTAATAACATTACCTTTCGCATTTATCTCAATATTTGTTTGCATAGCCGCATATCCTGCAGTCATTAAAAGTAGTATAGAACAAGTACTTATTATAATTATTTTTCTTTGTT
>CALVVT010000022.1 GCA_944363935.1 uncultured Bacilli bacterium | reverse complement strand
CTTTCATATTTCCAGCAGCAGAAATATCTTGGCAAGGAAATCCACCAATCCATAAATTACAGCGTGGTAAATCCTTACCACTTAATTTAGTTATATCACCCAAATTTAAGTTTTCACTTATATTGTGGATAGCACAATAGCTTTTTATTGCGTATTTATCAATTTCCGAAAAAAACATTACCTGATAATCTTTTATATATCCTTCCTGTTTTAATCTTTCTAATGCTTTTTCAGGTGCACCAATTCCACTAAAAAATGTTCCAACTTTTAAAATTTTATTATTCATATGTATATTCCCCCATTCTTTATCTTTTAACATATTTTCTTTATAAATTAACAAAAAAAAGAATAAATTTTGTAAATTTATTCTAAACAAATTATATGACTAAAGCCTTATATTATAAGACTTCAACGACTTTCGTTGTATAAGACTATGCAGCATACCCTGCACTCATTAATAATACTAAACTAATTACCCCAATTATACTTATAACTTTAATTTTTGCTTTTCTTTTTCTTCTTAATTTCATACCATCACCTACGTTAGTTATTAACTCACATTAATTTTATCATGTTTTTAAAAAAATGTGAACTATTTACTCACATATATTAAAAAATATTTATCCTATAATAATCTTAGGTGATGCCTTACATGAAAAACATACAATACGATAATGATATATATAATACCATCAGAAAAAATATAAAAAAAACACGCAAAGAAAAAGGAATAACGGCCGCCGAACTAGCAGAAATGGTTGACCTATCTCATGATTTTATAAGACAAATAGAAAGTGAAAAAATAAAAGCCAATTTTTCCGTAGATACCTTTTATCGGATTGCCATCGCTTTAGATGTCAGTTTAGATAAACTCATAGAAAAATAAGTCCAAAATCGGACTTATTTTTCATTTATGATAAGTTTCATTATTTAAAATCTTAAAAGCTCTATATATTTGTTCAAGTAAAATAATCCTAAATAATTGATGAGGAAAAGTCATTTTTGAAAAAGATAATGCATAATTACTTTTTTCTTTAACTTCATCACTTAACCCATAAGAGCCACCTATTACAAAAGTAATATTTGAATTATTGATTAAAGTTTGATTAATTTTATTCGCAAACTCTAAAGAAGAAAGCATTTTTCCATCGATATCTAAAGTAACAACATATTCACTATCCTTAATATGTTTTAAAATTCTTTCTCCTTCTACTTTTAACGCTTTTTCGCTATTAGCTTCATCCCTAACTTCAATAATATCAATCTTAGTATATTTTGATAATCTTTTTAAATATTCTAAAATAGCTAAAGTAAAATATTTTTCTTTAATTTTTCCAGTGCAAACAATTTTAATCATACTTCAATTACTTCCGTTCTTTCTTTTTGTCTAGCCACAATTACTTTAGGCGCTTTTTTTCCACACTTTTCATAAGCTTTATAATAAGCTTCTAAGGCTTTATCTGGTGTATTATTTTCTTCACTTAAATGGGCCAAAACAACTTCTGTAGTTTTATCACTAGTAAATTGTGATAAATAATAAGCGGAATCTTTATTAGATAAATGCCCCTTATCACCCAAAATTCTTTGTTTCAAATGATAAGGATATTTTCCTTCCATGAGCATCGTTGTATCATGATTGCTTTCCAAAACATAAATATCATGGTTTTTAAGCTTATTATAATTGCGAATATTAATATAACCCGTATCCGTCATATACATAAGTGATTTTCCCTCGGAAATAAATACATAGCCATTAGAATCAGCAACATCGTGTGATGTTTTAATTGGTCTAACTACCAAATCATCAATTTGCACGTCTTCATCGATATAACATACATCATCGATAAGCATTCCTAGTTCTTCATCCATTTTCTCAGTAAAATAAACCATTGGCCCATACTTCTTCAAAAAAACACGAAGACCACTAGTGTGGTCTGTGTGAGTATGGGTAAGAAAAATTCGCTGAATCGAAGCTGGATCTACCCCAATATCTTTCAAAGCTTTTTCGATATAAGCGCAGCTCATTCCAGCATCAATTAACGATTTAGTTGAAGCTGTTTCCACATAGGCACAATTACCTTTGCTTCCACTAGCTAACACACAAATTTTCATTATCTATAACCATTCGGATAAAGAACTGATGGATTCACATCACAATACTCACAGCCATCCCAAACCTCATAATGAACATGTGGACCAGTCGCTGAACCAGTCATTCCAACATAACCAATAACTTGACCGCGTTCAACAACATCACCGACTTTAACGGCAATTCTCGACATATGAGCATATAAAGTCAAATAACCATTGTTGTGATTTATTACTACATAATTACCATAACTATAATGATAAGTAGCCGTCACCACTCTACCATTATTCGTTGCATAAACATTCGAACCATAACCAGTTCCTGAAATATCTAAACCAGTATGTAATTCACGGCCACCACCAAATGGATTTGAACGATAAGAATAACCACTACTTAACGTCCAACCACTATCAGTAGGCCATCCCCAGTTGGTTAAACTTCCAACATCAGGAACATACTTACTACCTTTTAAAACCACTCTATTAACAGGTTCCTTTAAAACCTCTTTACCTTGTGGATCAACATAAACGATTTCACCATTAATTTCTCTAACTCGTTGTGAAACTCGGTCCAAACCATTTTCGCCTTCTTGAATAACTCTATCATCACCGATAAGTACTGTATCATCATAACGTTCTTCTGTATTATAAGCACTTTCAATATCACTTACAACATAACTTTCTTCAACAATACTTATTTGCGGATTTGTTTCAGCAATTTTTAGTTGTTGCCCTGGAAATAATAAATTTGTTGTACTTGTTAATGTATCATTAGATAATAACAATTCCTCAGGATTAACCTTATTCGCAAAAGCTACGCTTTCAATCGTATCACCTGCTTTTACTGTATAAATGCTTTCCTTAGAATTTTCACCATAAAGTAAATATTTACTAAGGTCTTCCGCATCAGTATAAATTTTTTCATCCACCGGAATTTTAACTTCTTTTACCGTAATATCTTCATCGACATAGACATCTTCAATATTTTCACCGGTAGTTTCGATTTCTACTTGCTCATCATTTAAATAAAGTTCATAAGCATCTTTACCAACAAAAGTATCAATTAAAGTATTAACCGCTTTTTTAAAAACGTCAGTATCTAAAACATAAATTTTTGTCGATTTAATCTTGTCATCTTCATCGTCCTGATGCTTAATAGTCATCAAATAGCCATCAATCGTTAAAGGCTCTTCTTTTTTGATTTTATTATAAATTTTCTTTACAGAAGTTACATCACCCGAATAAGTTGTAACCTCTTTTATTTGTAAACCATTAGGAGCATACACTCTATCCACATCGTATTTTTTCTTATAATATTCGCCATTTTTATCGATATAATCTTCTAACTCTTTTTTGCTTTCAATAGTTCCTAAAAGTTCATCATTCAAATAAACTTGATAATAATTATTTGGTAAAGTATTTTGTTTATAACCAAAACCTAACACACATACTCCCGATAAAACAATAGCTAAAATTATCCAAATCGATACTTTTCTCATTATTCCACCTCATCATTTCTTTCCATATTAAAGAAAGAACTCATATTTCGTTTAAAAACTAAATCAACAGTCGCTGTTGGACCATTACGATGTTTAGCAATTATAAACTCACTTTTACTAGTGTTTTCATCAATTGCCGCCTCTTTATTATAATAATCATCACGATATAGAAAAGATACAATGTCAGCATCTTGTTCGATTGAACCTGATTCTCTTAAATCTGAAAGAAGTGGTCTTTTATCTTCTCTTCCTTCCACGCTACGTGAAAGTTGAGCTAAAGCGACAACCGGTATACCTAATTCCATCGCCATTGTTTTAAGTGAACGGGAAATTTCCGCCACCTCTTGTTGTCTTTGACCCGCATATTTAGCCGAACCACTAATAAGTTGTAAATAATCGATAATCACAATATCTAATCCCTCACTAGAGTTAGCTAACCTTCTACACTTAGCTCTAATTTCACTAACTGTCATCCCCGGGGTATCATCGATAAACATTTTCGTATCGGCTAATCTACTAATCGCTTCATTAACTCGTTTCCAATCCTGATGTTCCAACCTACCAGTTAATAATTTTGGCATTTCGATTTGTCCAACTGAAGAAAGCATTCTCGTAATTAATTGTTCCGCACCCATTTCCATATTAAATAAAGCCACACTTTTTTTCGCATTAACAGCCATATTAACCGCCATGTTTAAAGCGAAAGCCGTTTTACCCATGGCAGGACGGGCAGCGATTATTATTAGCTCATTACCATGAAAACCTTTTGTTAAACGATCCAAATCATAAAAACCTGTAGGAATTCCCGTAATTTCGCCTTTTTGTTTAGAAAGTTCTTCTAAATCAGCTTGCGCTTTAAATAAAACATCTTGAATGGTTCTAAACTCTGTCCCCATTCGGTTTTTAACAACATCCTGCATTTGCTTTTCAGCATCATCTAAAATATCAGCAATATCATCAGTTGAAGAAAAACCTTCACCAGCTATTTTGGTAGCAGTTTCAATTAAACTTCTTCTTAAAAATGATTCCTGCACAATTTTTAAATAATAATCAACATTAGCTGCCGTCGGCACGCAGTTAATAACTTCGGTTAAATACTCAACTCCGCCAACTGAACCTAAAATCTTTCTTTTATCTAACTCTGCTGTTACCGTTGTAATATCGATTGGCGTGCCAATTTCTGCTAAATACTTAATAGCTTCAAATATTTTACTATGTGCTTCTAAATAAAATTTTTCTTTACTAAGTTCTTCTAAGACTTTTTCTAAAGCGTATTTACTTAAAAACATCGAACCTAAAACAGCTTGCTCAGCATCGATATTATGCGGCATCACTCTTCCATCCATCATACCACCTTCATTTTACTAAATGAATTTTTAATTTTGCTACAATATCTTTATATAGCTCAATATCTACCATTGTAATACCTAAAGTATTAATTGGTCCATCTATTTTTATCTTTCTTTTATCAATATCAATTCCTTTATCTTTAAGTTCTGATACAATTTGCTTAGAACTAATGCTGCCAAATACTTGATCGCCCTTACCAACTTTAACTTTAAAATCTAAAGTCATTTTTTCTAATTTGTCTTTTATTCTTTTATTTTCTTTAATCATTTCTTCTTCTTTAGCTTTAGCCAAAGAATTTTGCTTATCTAAAACCGCTTTACTACCTTTAGTTTCTAAAACGGCCAAATTATTAGTAATTAAATAATTACCATAACCATCTTTAACATTAATAATTTCGCCTTTTTTTCCTTGCTTTTTAACATCTTCTAATAAAATAACCCGCATATTATCCCTCCATGACTACTTTTTTAATCATTTCAATAACTTCTTTATTATTTTTTCCTTTAAATTGGGCAGCAGCATCAGTTACATGCCCACCGCCACCAATCGCGCTCATCAGTACCGCCGCACTTATTTTACCCATCGAACGCGTACTTACACCAACCATATCTAGTCCAATTTTGCCAACCGCAAATGATACTTCTACTGTATCAAATCTTAATAATTCATCCGCTAGAATGGCCAAATCTACTGGGTCATTGATATCTTTTTCACCCATGTCGCAAAGTAAATAACCTTCTTTAATAAAATAACTGTTTTTAATATAATCGTGACGGCGAATAACATCATCCTTAGATTCTTTTAAAATTTCTTTTCTTAAAATTGGATCAGCCCCAAGTCTTGTCAAAAAACCCGCCATTTTAAAAGTGTTTTCCGTGGTTTTTAAACTAAAAGAATTAGTATCAATCTCCATACCTGCAGATAATAAAGTTATAATAATCGGATTTAATGTTTTATTTAAATATTTTAAATATTCTGCAATAATTTCAACAATACTAGATTTGTTAGAATTAATATATTCAAAAATAGTATTATCGATATGCTCTGAACTATTGGTATGATGATCAATAACAAATATATCGTTTATTTTATCTAATAATTCTGGATTTTCTACTAAATAAGGTTTTTGAGTATCTAAAACAATTAATAAAGTATTATCGTTTATAACTTCTAAAATTTCTTTATACTTTTTAAAATTAACTATAATTTCGTTCTTTTTAAGTAAATTAAGGCCTTTTTCTAAAGAACTATTAACTTGTTCTATCGGAAAAACTACATAACAAGTCTTTTTAAAACTTTCAGCAATTTTTGATAAAGCAATCGCACTTCCCATACCATCTAAATCAGGATGTTTATGTGTCATAATAACGACATTATCGTGATTTTTAATGTTTTCAGTTAATTTTTTGAATAAATAATCCATCAAATCCACCTCTAATAAACATTGTACCAAAATACTAAGAAAAAATCTATAAATCACCTCAAGTATTATTAATTTTCATGTGTTAAATTTTCTTTTTTAATATATTTTTTTATTCGAAAATAAGTATTTCACCTAAGACAAAATTCATCTTTTCTTCATTAACACCATTCAAATCTCTTAAATTGGCCATTTGCTTTTTATTTTAAATTATTTTATAGTGCTTTTAGGGAAAATTTGTAACCACCACCCTTTCTACCTTTTTTCACGTTTTGTTCGAAAGGAGGCTTATGATTATGACGAAAAAAGACTTTTTAATAGTTATACTTCTTATAATCATAATTTTACTAATAATCTTTTAAGGGGGGGGGTTGGTAAAAAAAGACACCTTAGTCTTAACTAAAGTGTCTAACCCAATTGTTAATAACAATTAGCTAAAAAACTGAAACTAAATAACTTATCGTAATGATAAGTTTTTTAATGGCATAATAAATTGTATTTATTTTAAATCGTTTTACAAAAAAAGACAAATTAATGCCATTTTTGATATTTATGTTTATTTAATAGTCTATAACAATTACCATATTTAAAATGGGCCTTATAACTATTAATAATCGCTATAGCTTTATTTTGCAGAATAATTCCTTTTTTAATAGCTTTTATTTTTCTTTTAAATCTTTTTTTCGTATTATTTCTAACCTTTAAAACTAATTTATTATTAATTATATAAAATCTAAAACCTAGAAAATCTAGCCCCTCTTTACTTACATTTATTATCTTGGTTTTGGTATTTAATTTTAATTTATATTTAGTAATTATTTTTTCTATTTCTTTTAAACAGTATTTTAAATATTCTTTATTATTACTAAGCAACACTCCATCATCCATATAACGTATGTAATATTTAATATGTAGTTTTTCTTTTATAAAATGGTCTAATTCATTTAAATAAAAAATGGCTAATATTTGACTAGTCATATTACCAATAGGAAGCCCCTTACCTTTTTCATATAAAGGGATCCTATTAACCTCTTCTATTCTCTGTTTTTTAATTTTTTTATTCAAATTTGAATTTTCAACTTTTAAAATTTCTATTTCTTTTAAATTGTTAATTTTTTCATTAACATACTTTTCATCAGTAGAATTAATTATTTTAACTAATATATCAATAACATCTTTATCTTTGATTTTTTTTTTAATAAATCAATTAAAATATTATGATTAATATTATAAAAATATTTACTAATATCAAACTTTAAAGCATAAATAATATTACCTTTTAACTCATTTAAATACTTTTTTAAATATTTAATACCATAATGAGTACCTTTATTAACTCTAGTAGCTACATTAGTATTAATTAAAGTTTTCTCTAAAACAGGAAGTAAAAACTTTCTTGCCACAACATGATTAATTAATTTATCAAATATTTCTTGGCTCATTATTATTCTATATTTTGGTTCTCTTATTAAAAATATATTATATTTTCCAACTTTATAATTTTTATTGTCAAAAACATCTTTTATTTTACTAACATTTAAAGAGTAAAACTCTTCAAATTTATAAATTTTTGATTTGTTTTTCGTATTACTTCTTATTTCTTTATAAACATCTTTAATATCACTAATACTAATATTATATAAATTGTTACACCTTTTCATACCGTATCCATCCATATATTAATTTTAGATTATCAAGTAAATGATGACAAACTTTTTGATATTTTTTATAAGAAATATATTTTTTATTTAAAGAAATCTTTAGATAAAAATCTATCATTTTTATTTTACTAATAATTTTCTTTTGATAAATTATTCTATTATAATTACTAACTTCATTGGCCATATACATACACTCTAAAACATCATACATAGAACTAGTTATTTTATCTTTTAAGACTTTTTCATTACCAGGAAAATTAATAATTACTTTATCTAAATATAAAATGGTTTTCTTAAAATTAGAAATCATTACTAAATTATCTTTCATAAACATCACTCAAATACTTGTCATAATTATTATCTTTAAACCTTACTTTTTCACCACCATAAATCAAATAATTAATTTTTAATTTATTTAATCTGTTAATTACTTTGTTATAACTATTTATAGGAAAGCCAGCTCTTTCTAATCCACTTACGTCTTTTATTTTATAGCCAAATACTTTACTCATAATATATGCTTCTTCTCCATATATTTCATAAAAATATCCGCATTTAATCATAATAATATACTTAGGGTATTTTTCTTTATAAAACTTATAAATATCAACTAACTTCATACAAACCTCCCAAAAGTAATAAAAAAACAGTACCAATAGTAAAATTATTATTAATCTCACTATATTAAGTACTGCTTAAAAATATAGTTTTTATCATATCATATCTTTTTCAGCTTATTATTTCTATTAATTAATCATTAAGACATAATTAATAAAAACACTTACTAAAGTTATCTCTGACTATACTTATTGTTTTGTAAAAGATATTATTACTAGTATATGAAACCCTTATCTTCTACAAGGAATAATATAATATTCTCTAATCTTTTCTTTATGACCCGTAGGTTCATAACCCTTAGTGTTCTAGAGAGTTGGGACGACGCCGTTGTTGTTGTTCGCATTGTTGTTGTTCACGTTACCGGCATTGTTGCTGTTGCCGTTCACATTGAACACGTTGTTCGAATTGCTGGCGTTCGGTGAAAAAATTCACCATTTTTCCTATACTATCCCTATATATCCCACTTTCCTTCCC
>CALVVT010000021.1 GCA_944363935.1 uncultured Bacilli bacterium | reverse complement strand
ATAGATGCTAGTACTTCATTAAATGGCTGTAATATTTCGTTTTTATAACCAGATTTAAGTAAATATCTTGTCTCATTTTCAATAATCCATGCTTTTTTAAGCATTCCGTCAGTAGTATTATTAGGTGTCTTTAAAGATTCTTTACTAGTTACTATTTTACTATTTTTAGATAAAGAAGCTTCCATAAATTCAGTATAATCAAAATAATTATCAAAAAAATTAATACTATCATATTCTAAATTACTACCACTTGGCTTTAACCAATACTGATCCGATAATGACAAGCCAAAGGCTTTATCTAATAACTCATTAGGAGCCTCAACATTTAAACGATGTAATAATAAATCCAATTTATCGCGCCAAGCAGGAATCCCTCTAGATTGAAACCACTGTGATAAAATTGCTTTAAAATTATTATCATTTTTAAGATAAAAACTCTTTAAAATATAAGGGGCATAATCTATATTATAAACAGCTATAACTTCGGAAAATACACTATTAACTGTATCATATTCAGCTAATAAAACTTCCGTATTTTTATTCATTAATATACATTTCATAATACCACCTCCATTAGCTATATTCTATCATATTTCCTCATATAATTCATTAATATAGCTTAAATTTATAGTGAATTTCTATAATCTTATCTTCACTTATAATAATTTTATCAATTAAATTTACTAATAAATTTCTAGTTATTTTCTTTAAAGACAAATATTCATTTATTTTTACTAAAATATCTTCATTATTTATAGTAAAATTATTTAATTTTCGCTCTAATTCCTTTTTTTCGGTTTGCCAAATATTTATTTCTCCCCTATACTTTTCTGTTAATCTATTAAACATTTCAATATCGATATTTTCTTTTAATTTATCTTCATATATTTTATCAATATATAAAGTATTAGTGTTTATTTTACTCGTTAAATTATTAATTTCCTTTTGTGTTTTAGTTTTTAAATTATTTTTTAAACCAAAATTCTCTACTTTAACGATAAAAGAGTTACAATCAACATATTTTTTTATCATTTTTTTTAATTCACCTAAAACAATTAATTCTAATTTTTGATAATTAAGACTATGGGGAGTGCATAAACCATATTTAGAATTAGCTGTATAATAGTTACAATGACAATAATACCTCTTTCCATCACTACTTTTATTAATCCCTATTTTATGACCACATTCCTTGCACCACATAAAACCTGAAAGAAGTTTAATATTATTTCCCGATACTTTGTTTTTATTTTTTTTTAATAATTCACCTACGGTTTCAAATACTTTTTTATCAATAATAGCTTCATGAGTATTTTTAGTTATTATCCAGTTTTCCTTTGGAACTCTAATTTCTTTTTTCGATTTATAATTTAATTTTCTTCTTTTTCCTTGCGTAAGATTTCCAATATATGTTTCATTAGTTAAAATTTCTTCTATTGTTCTTGGACACCATATAGTACTATTTTTAATTCCCGCATAACCACTAGGTGTTTTAATATGTTCTTCGGTAAATATTCTAGCTATTTGCCTTGGACTTTTTCCTTCTAGCGCGAGAGCAAACATTCTTTTAATAATTGGTTTTACCTTCTCGTCAATTACAATTTTATGTTTATCACTTGGACTTTTTTTATATCCATAAATTGCTTTCCACCCTAAAAATTCACCTTTTTCTTTTTTGGCTCTAATAACTTTTTTTATTTTTTTAGAAGTATCTTTTAAATAGTAGTCGTTAAATACTAATTTAAATTGTAAAAACTCTAAACCTGGGGTTTCATAAAAAGTATCAATATCATCGTTTAAAGCAATATATCTTATATTATTTTCAGGAAATAATCTTTCAATATATTCCCCCATTGAAATATAATCGCGGCCCATTCTTGATAAATCTTTAGTAACTATCGTATTTATTTGTTTATTTTTAACATCCATCATTAATTTTTTCCAAGCTGGTCTATTAAAATTAGAACCTGTAAATCCATCGTCTACATACTCATTAACATAGTTTAATTCTTTATGCTTTTCTAAAAATAAATGCAATATTTTGCGCTGATTAACAATACTTTCGCTTTCTAAATTATCGCCATCTTCTCTTGATAATCTAATATATAAAGCTACATTAAATTTCATTATTAAACCAATTTTCTATTATAAATTCTTCTAATATGGTTTGAAGTAATTTACCATCTTCATTAAAAAAATTAACAATTTTCATAAATAATCACCCATTAAAATGTATGTTATTTTTTTTTTAATATTATAAGTTTTAATACCGATGAGGTGGTATGCCAGCAATGACATTGGAATATGCTCTTAATAAAAATAATTTAGCTAGTAAAGATACTAACATTGATACAAGTATTGATTTTGCTTCAATGTCAGGAGCCTTTATTGGGGGAATTGGTGATTATGTAGCTTTATTCGAACCAACAGCTTCTGAACTCGAAAAAGAAGGTTATGGTTATATTGTCGCTTCTATCGGTGAGCTTGGTGGAGAAGTTCCTTATACTGTTTATAATGCGAAAAAAAGTTATATAGAAGAAAATCCTAAAATAATTGAAGGGTTTACCAAAGCTATTCAAAAAGGATTAGACTACGTACATTCACATAGTGCCAAAGAAATAGCTGAAGTTATTGAAAGTTATTTTCCTGATAATAGTGCTGAAGAAGTAGCGGATATTGTAGAGAAATATATCAATATAGATCCATGGTATAAAACTACTTACATCAGTAAAAGTAATTTTGAACATATCGAAGATATTATTGAAAATGCTGGAAAACTAGAAAAAAGAGCTCCTTATGATAAATTAGTTAACAATAAATATGCGAAGGCTGAATAATGAAAATATTAGAAATTAAAAATTTAAGAAAAATCTACCATACAAAAAAAAGAGAAATATTAGCTGTTGATAATTTTTCTTTTGATTTAAACAGTGGTGATTTTATTACGATTGTTGGTCCTAGTGGCTGCGGTAAATCAACTATTTTAAAAATGCTTTGTAATTTAGAAAATAAATCTAGTGGCAATATTTTACTAAAAGAAGGCAAAAGTATTGGTTATATGCCACAAGGTGATAGTTTATTCGAATGGCGAACAGTATTAAAAAATTGTTTATTAGGGCTTGAAATAAACAATAATTTAACTAAAGAAAACATTAACTATATCAAACATTTACTTAAAACTTATGGCCTTGGAGATTTTATCAATGCCTATCCTAGTAATTTATCTGGTGGGATGAGACAAAGAGTATCTTTGATAAGAACTCTCGCAACCAAACCCGATATAATTTTGCTTGACGAACCTTTTAGCGCTTTAGATGCGCAGTCAAGGCTTGCTGTTTCTGACGATGTTTACAACATCATTAAAAAAGAGAAAAAAAGTGCGATCATGGTAACCCATGACATTAATGAAGCAATCGCTA
>CALVVT010000020.1 GCA_944363935.1 uncultured Bacilli bacterium | reverse complement strand
GTAGATTTAGATGTAAGTATAGATGTAGCTCAAGATAGTGATAATCCATTACCAGCAAATGATTATTATGTAACTTATGATTATAGTACAAATGGAGGAGAAAGTAGTAATGCTATAAATGATTATGCAGCTGAAGGAAGTAATGTTAATCTAGAGTATACAGCTAGTAAAGCTGGTTATGAATTTATGGGCTGGAATACAGATAAAGATGCCGTAACAGGATTAGAAAGTTATACAATGCCAGCAAATAATACAACACTATATGCGATATTTAGAAAAATAGATACGACGCCACCGGTGATAGATAATGTAAGTACAACCAGTACGACCAATAGTATAACAGTAGTAACCACAGCTACTGATGAAGATGGAGAAATAACAAAATATGAATATAAAATAGATAATAATGAATATGTAGAAGGAAGTAATACATATACCTTTACAGGACTAACTCAAAATACAAGTCATACAATAAAGGTAAGAGTAACAAATAGAGACAATTTACAAGTAGAAAGTGAAGAAAAACAAGCAAGTACCAGTGTATTAGATAAACCAACATTTAGTGAAGAAGAAAGAGATAATGGTAAAACCGTAACTATAACATATCCAGAAGGCGAAGGTTTAACATATGAGTATCAAAAAGATAGTGGAAACTGGACAACCGCAACTCAATCACAACAAGTATTATTTAGTGAAAGTGGTACATTAGTAGCAAGAGTAACAGATGGAACAAATGAAGAGACAGCAACCTATAGTGTAGAAATAGCTAGTGCAGGAAGTGATTTAGTAGACCAAGCCGGGGTTGTAACCAGTGGAGATGGATTATATGCAGATAGTTATGAAGAGAATGTGTATACATATAGAGGAGCCAATCCAAATAACTATGTTACATTTAATGGTGAACAATGGAGAATAATCAGTGTTAATACAAGTGATAATACTATTAAAATAATGCGAAATGGAGTGTTATCAGATAGACAATTTGATACGCCAAGCGGAAGATATCAAAGAAGTAGTGGATATTGTAACGATAATGATTGGGGCTGTAATATCTGGGGAAGTAGTAGTACCTTGTTTGATAGTAATTTAAGTCCAATAACGACACTTGGAAGAAAGTATAATGGAACAAAATACACATTACCAACAGCCGAAGCCCCATTAAATACGTATTTAAATGGAGAATACTATAACGGGTTAAATGCGACAGCAAAAAGTATGGTAAAAGAAGATGCAGTGTATAAAGTAGGAGTATTATATAATAATAATACAAGTATGAGTCAAGATATAGAACAAGTAAACGCAGCGAAATGGAAAGGAAAAGTAGCATTAATCGATGCAACAGAATATGTCAGAGCCAGTACATATAGTAGTTGTACAAGTGTATATCAAGGATATCAAAGTAGTGCACCATGTAAAAATAGCAATTGGATGTTCAATAGTGATTATTGGTGGACCTTGTCGCCGAATTCTAGCGGCTACTCGTACGATGTGTGGCGTGTGGACAATGACGGCAACTTCAGCATCAGCTTCGCTTACCACTCGTACGGCGTCCGCCCTGTAGTAACATTAAAACCAGATGTTAAAATAACTGGAGGATACGGAAGTTCTACCAATAGCTATCAATTATCGTTATAAATTACTTATAAACTATTTACAAAATATAAGTTATATGTTATAGTTTTAGTAATTGACAGAGAAGAATTTAAGTAGTTATTTAATTGGTAATTAGAGAATTAACGGTAGGTGTAAGTTAATCAAGATTAAATAATGAAATACATATTTGGAGTCAAATCGTATATCTGCGTTAAAGAAATAAGAGCATAGAATACTATGAAATAGGGTGGTACCGCGAATTTTCGTCCCTATATTTCATAGTATTTTTTTAGGAGGTAGTTATGGAAATAGGTAAATATATTGATTATACTAATTTAAAAATGGATGCCACAGAAAAAGATATTGCTAAATTATGTAAAGAAGCAATAGAATATAATTTTATGACAGTTTGTGTTCATCCTTATTATGTATCATTAGCTAAAGAACTACTTAAAGACACTAATATTGAAGTTTGTACAGTAGTTGGTTTTCCGCTTGGAATGAACACCCCAAAAACAAAATCATTTGAAGCTATTGATGCTGTTGAAATGGGAGCTAGTGAAATTGATATGGTTATTAATGTAGGCGCATTAAAAGATAAAGATTATGACTATATTAAAGAAGAAATAGAATTAGTTCGTGATAGTATTGATGGAAAAATTTTAAAAGTAATAATTGAAACATCTTTACTTACTGACGAAGAAATAATAAAAATGACAGAAATATGTAACGAAACCTTTGTCAATTTTATTAAAACCAATACTGGTTTTGGTTCTAGAGGTGTAACCCTTCATGATGTTCAGTTAATTAATGAACATAAAGACGAAATATTAGAAATAAAAGCTAGTGGAGGTATTAAAACCTTTAAACAAATGGACGAATTAATAAAAGCTGGGGCCACTAGAATTGGAACTAGTAATGGAGTTCAAATAGTAACAAATATGAAGGAGGAGAAATAATGACATTATATGAAGATTTAAAATGGCGGGGTCTTATTAAAGACGAAGCTGGAGAAAATTTAGAAGAAATAATCAATAAAGGGGGAATAACTTTTTATTTAGGAACTGATCCATCAGCTGATAGTCTGCATGTTGGTCATTTGTCTAGCCTTTTAACAGCAAAAAGATTAGAAATTGGTGGACACCATCCAATTATTTTAATAGGTGGAGCAACTGGTCTTATTGGTGACCCTAGGCCAATTACTGAAAGAGCTATGATATCGAAAGAAGCAGTTTTAAATAATTATCAAGGTTTATATAATCAAATACATAATCTATTTGGTTATGAAATAGTTAATAACTATGATTGGTCTAAAGATATTAATTTTATCGATTATTTAAGAGATTATGGTAAATATTTTAATGTTAATTATATGCTTGATAAAGATATAATTAGAAGAAGGCTTGATACAGGAATAACTTATACAGAATTTTCTTATATGATAATGCAAGCATTAGATTTCTTGTGGCTTTTTGAAAATAAAAACTGCATCATGCAGGCTGCTGGTTCTGATCAGTGGGGTAATATAACTGCTGGTATTGATTTAATTAGAAAAAAAACTGGTAAAGAAGCTTATGGATTTACTATGCCTTTAGTTACTGATAAAAGTGGTAAAAAGTTTGGTAAAAGTGAAGGTAATGCTATTTGGATTGATAAAAATAAAACTTCTAGTTATGAAGTATATCAGTATTTCTTAAATGCCGAAGACGAAATGGTTGAAAATTATTTAAAAGTTTATACCTTTTTAACTAAAGAAGAAATAGAAGATATTATGCAAAAACATCATGAAAAACCAGAATTAAGAACTGCTCAAAAAATATTAGCTAAAGATATAGTTACTTTTCTTCATGGTGAAGCTGAAGCTTTAAAAGCTATTAAAATGAGTGAAGCTTTATTCAGTGGCAAAGTAAAAGAATTAACCAAAGAAGAAATAGAAGATATTTTTAAAGGAGTACCTAATTTTAATACTGAAAATAATGTAAATATTGTTAATCTGCTTACCGAAAGTAAAATAGCTAGTAGTAAAAGAGAAGCTCGGGAATTTATAAATGCTGGAAGTATTACGATAAATGAAGAAAAAATAACCACTGAAGATTATTTAATAACTAAAGAAAAAGCTATCGATAATGAAATACTAGTTGTAAGACGTGGTAAAAAGAAATACTTTATTGGACGGATAAAATAATGGAAAACGAATTACAAAAATATTCCCATTTTTTTACTTTAGATTTAGAAATAAAAAAACGAATATATGATTTAAATTACGAAGATTTAGATTATAACAAAGCAGTTAAATATTCAGATAAACTTTACGATGGAGTTAGTAGTCTTAAGAATAAATTTTTAAAAATGTGTACTATCTTTGATTTACCCGATGATATAATAAATTTTATTGATAATTTTATTAGTAAAGTTAATGATAGAATAGTAAATACAGATTATAGTGCTGCTGATTTAAAAAATATTTATAATACTTATTTTGCGTCGATGTCTAGTGAATTTTTAACCGAAATTAGAAAAAATATATATGGTGATTCTATGATATATTTAGAAGAAGATACTAGAGAGTGGCTTTTAGAAAAATGTACTTCTTTTAACGAATTACTTCATTTTATGCATGCTTATATTACAAATAATTTAGATTTTTTAAGAAAAGTTCCCATGATAAGCGAAAAAAATGATTTAGATGGTTCAGTAACTTTAAGAGGGATAGATAGCCCTTTAGGTAGAGAAATATACGATTATTTAAGTATTGATTTAATTGGAACAACCGATATTATTCAAGTAGACGAAGATAAAATATTAATTACTATAAGAGATAGAGGCCATGCTTTACAGTTTGAAACTGAAAGTAAAAATGACCATGAAATGGGTGTTTATTACTTTATTCCTAAAGTATTAGATGCAGAAATGTTTAAAGATATAAGAGGAATTACAAAAGTAAAAGAAGGTGATTCTTTTGCTTTTGGTTCATTCGTAACTGAAAAAGAAAATTTAGCTAATGATATTTGTGAAATAATAAATAAAGTTCCAACAGATTATGAGTGGATTAAATTTACAGAAAAAAAGGTAAAATAAAAAATACAAAGCTTATTTTTGGGTATTTATTAATTTTAAAATATCTCTTACTTTGTAATAGTTATCAGTAAAATTATTAATTTCATTTTTAATTTTCAAAAAAACATTGTTAATATTTTTATCTTCATAACCAAAACATTCAAAAAATAAGTAATTTAATTTTGAATATTCCTTGTTTTTAAATAACTCGTTAATATTCTTTAAAACAAGTTTACTTTCAGTTATATCTTTTCTTGTTTGCCAAAGAGGTATATTGTAAGTTTGTTTAATACTGTAATTAATAGGATAAACTTTTAAATTGTTAGCTAGTTCTATAGCTTCGTCACTTTCGTCTAAAAGAAGAGAACTTTTTCCAATTATTTTTCCATTTTTATTAATTTTAATTCCCATTGTTTCAGTATCAGTGCATAAAGTACAGATATAAGGTAAAGTATTAGCTTCGCACTTTTTAAATATTTGAGTTTTACAGCGAATAGTAGCTAAAAAATCATTATCAAAAATAACTAATGAATTTTTAATATTTTGAAAATCACTGTCCTTTATTTTAATAAGGGGCATTCTTTTAATATGCGTTATTTTATCATTGTTATTCCATTCGAAAAAATCATAATAATTATCTTGGAAATTTAAGAGAATATCGTATATGTAAGTCATTATTATCTCCTTTCGGTAAAAAGATTGCTAAAGTAATAATTAAAAAACCAATAGGTCCAATTAAACAAGCTGGACTACTAATAATAAAATGAACATATTCTTTAAAATTATACCCTAAAGATAGTAAATTTAAATAACTTATTATATATACAAAACCAACAACACTAAAACCAAAACCAACTAAAAAACCAAATATTCGTATAAACATATTATCACCTATAAAACAATTTCGGAATTTTCGTTTTTACTTTTTAAATTATCGATAGCAATATATAAAACAATTAAGCTGGAAATAAAAGTTAAAAGACTCGCATCTATTTGTAAATTAGCGTATTTATCTTGATTAGTATTAACTTTTTTATCAATAATATTAATTGCAAGAAAACCAATATTAATTAAAACGGCTAAACTGCGGTTAAAAATTAAAATGTTTTTTTCTAAATCTTCAGTATATAAAACGTCTTTGTTTTTAGCCTTTAATATTTCATTATAAGATAAAGTAATCGAAATAATCAAAGTAATTATGAATAGTAAAGATAATAGTATTTGTAAATAAAATAAGGTTGTTTGATTTAAATTATAATTACTCATTAATTATTCCTTAAATTTTGAATTTCTAATAATTCACTTACTGTTACAAATTGATAACCATCGTTTTTTAAATTATCAATTATTTCTTTTAAAGCTTTAACACTGTATTCGTGATTGTCATGCATTAAAATAATACTTTCGTCTTTAACAGATTTAAAAATATTATTGAGAATTTTATTAGTATTTTTTACTTTCCAATCTTCAGAGTCGACATTCCATAAAATAAAATTTAAATCAGTATAAGTTTTTAATTTATCACTATAACCACCATAAGTTGGTCTAAAAATTTTAGGCGTAAAACCAGTTATATCTTCAATAACTTTTTGAGTTTTATTTATTTCTTCTTTAAATTCATTTTCACTTAATCTATTTAACCATTTATGACTGTAAGAATGGTTACCAATTTCACTACCTTCTTTTATCATTCTTTGAAGTTCTTCTTTATAAAATAAAGCTTTATTGCCAACGATAAAGAAAGTGGCGCAGGCCTCTTCTTCTTTTAGAATATCGAGTATTTTTTTGGTATATTTACTAGGTCCATCGTCAAATGTTAAAGCGACGACCTTTTTATTATAATCAATGTTTTTCTTTTTAATGGAAATATAAGTATTGTCGTTTTTTTCTTTATCAATATCGATTAATAATTTTAAAGAATTTAAAGGAATATCTAAATAAATAATTTCCTTATTATCGTTTTTCAGTTCAGCTGGACTAAAATAAAGAGTTAAATTTTCATTATCAATAGTGAAATAATCATAATTGATATTAGCTAAAAAATCCATATCAGCTTCCCGATATTTTTCTAGTAAAACTTTTTTAATGACATAATCTAAAGCACTTACATCTTTAACAACGTCTTCCATTGTTAAAAATTTATTATTCTTTTTATCAAAAGTGAAAGTTTTAATTTTATTTATTTCTTTATCAGTATATATTTCGGTTATTAAACCAACGCAAATAATATCTTTATTAACATCTTTGTAAGTATAAGATATATTTAATTCGGGATTTTGATAATTTTTTTCTTCATTTTTAAATTCTTGATAAATTTTATTAACATAACTACTTATTTCATTGTTTAATGTATTGTTACTTGTAACTGGATAATTAACGGCAATTTTACTGTGTTTTTTTTCAATGATACTGACAACGTCGTTTTCAGAAGAGCAACCAGTTAATAGAAAAAATAATAAACTTAAAATAATAATTTTTTTCATATAGTCCACCTAACTAATTATATGTTTAAATTAGATATTTATACGAACAAAAAAAGCGAACATTTACGTCTTTAATACAGATAAAAGTTAAAAGGTAATTTTGTCCAAAAATAATAAAAATAAAAAAATGAAAAAAAGTGATTTTTCTAAAAAAACAAAAAAGCACAAAAACAAAAAAAACGTAAAACCCTTGAAAAATAAAGAAAAAAACCATTTTTTTGAAAAAAATAAAAAAGTAAAAAACAAGAAAAATGTAAAAAGCGTAAAATTGTGAAAACTTAATTTTTACGAAAAACCGCAGAAAATAAAGGCTCTTAAAAAAAGTTAAAAAAAACGAACATTTTCTCTTGACCTTTTCTAAATACTGTGCGATAATGATAATGAAAATAGGAGGGTTAATTATGGTTGATGTAGCAGATAAACTAGAAAATTTAATAGTTATCAAACGTAATGGTAAGAAAGTAGCTTGGGATGGAACTAAAGTTGCGATTGCCATAAAAAAAGGTTTTGACAGTATAACTGAAAACGAAGAGTATAAATATAAAGAAGAAGACGTTAATAAAGTATATAATGCTGTTGTAAAAACTGTTGAAAAAAAATATGCCGATGAAGGTAAAATAAAAATAGAAACAATTCAAGATTTAATTGAAGCCGAATTAATGAAACAAGGTTATGACGATGTTTATCAATCATTTTCTGATTATCGTGAACGCCGAAATGTTTCAAGACAGATTTTTTTTGGCGAAAAAAAGCAACATAAGTTTTTAAAATCAATTGAAGGTCTTGGATTAAAATCAGCTTTAGAAGAAGATGCTAAAAGAGAAAATGCCAATGTTGATGGTGATACCCCAATGGGAACAATGCTTCAGTACGGAAGTACAGTTTCTAAAGAGTTTGCTAAAGCCTATTTAATGAAATCAAAATTTGCTGAAGCTCATGAAAATGGGGATATTCATATTCACGATATGGATTTTATGCCAATGGGGACCACTACTTGCTGTCAGATTGATTTACAAAAATTATTTGCTGGTGGCTTTTCTACTGGTCATGGTCATTTAAGAGAACCAAATGATATTATGAGTTATTCTGCTTTAGCGGCTATCGCTATTCAGTCTAATCAAAACGATCAACATGGTGGTCAAAGTATTCCCGCTTTTGATTATTATCTCGCTCCAGGAGTACTTAAAACGTTTAAAAAACAATTTAAACAAGAAATTAGTGATTTTCTTGATTATTCCGAGTTTGGTCATTTTATCAACATGGAAAGAATCGCTAAAGATATTGATAAATTAAAAAGTATTGAAATTGATTTAGATATTTTTGATGGTTATGCTAAAGAAAGTGCAGAAGTAAAAAGATTATTTAAATTAGCTTACGATAAAGCTTTAGCAAAAACAGATAGAATTACTTATCAAGCAATGGAAGCTTTTATTCATAATTTAAATACTATGCATTCTAGGGCTGGAGCCCAGGTTCCATTTTCGTCAATTAATTTTGGGACTGATGTATCAGCTGAAGGCCGAATGGTTATGAAAAATTATTTATTAGCCACTGATGCTGGTCTTGGACATGGGGAAACTCCAATATTTCCAATTTCAATTTTTAAAGTTAAAGAAGGGGTTAATTATAATGAAGAAGACCCTAACTATGATTTATTTAAGTTAGCTTGTAAAGTTTCCGCTAAAAGATTATTCCCTAACTTTTCATTTATCGATTCCAGTTTTAATTTAGCTAACTATAATCCAGACGACTATAGGACTGAAGTTGGCTATATGGGCTGTAGAACAAGGGTTATGAGTAATGTTGTTGACCCTAATAAAGCAATTACACCAGGACGTGGTAATTTATCATTTACCTCTATTAATTTACCAAGACTTGGTAGTAAACATGGAATAGTTAGTGGCGAAACTGATTTAGATGGTTTCTTTGCCGAACTTGAAGAAAAATTAGATTTAGTTAAAGATCAATTACTTGAAAGGTTTGAAATTCAGTGTAATAAAAGGATTTACAATTTTCCATTCTTACTTGGTCAAGGAGTATGGATTGATAGTGAGAGATTGAAACCAACAGATAGACTTCGAAAAGTTTTAAAACATGGTACTTTAACTATTGGCTTTATAGGCCTTGCTGAATGTTTAAAAGCTTTAATTGGTAAGCATCATGCTGAAAGTGAAGAAGCGAGAAAACTTGGTTATAAAATAGTTAAATTTATGCGGCAAAAGACTGACGAATATGCCGAAAAATATAATTTAAATTTCTCTTTAATTGCTACTCCAGCTGAAGGGTTATCTGGAAGATTTACTAATTTAGATAAAGCAATTTATGGGAAAATAAAAGGAGTAACGGATAGAGATTATTATACAAACTCTTTCCATGTACCAGTTTATTACAATATTAGTATTGCAAAAAAACTAGAAATAGAAGGCCCTTATCATGAACTTACTAATGGTGGACACATTAGTTATGTTGAACTTGATGGTGATACAGCAATGAACACTGAAGCCTTTGAAAAAATAGTTAGAATGATGCATGATAATAATATTGGTTATGGGGCAATTAACCATCCAGTAGACAGAGATCCAGTTTGTGGTTATACCGGTGTTATTGGTGATTATTGTCCAGGCTGCGGCCGAAAAGAAGGCGAAGGCGTGCCGATGGAAAGAATAAAAAACGCTAATTTAACAAATTTAGGAAGGTAGGATATTTATGAAAGCAGAAGAAAAAGTTATAGGTGAAGGAGTAAAATTCGAAAGAATTAGAAGAATTACTGGTTATTTAGTTGGTACAACTGATAGATTTAATAATGCTAAACGCTCTGAAGAACACGATCGTGTAAAACATACTTTTAACGAGAAAAAATAATGGAAATAACGTTAGCAAGTCCCCTTCAACCTGACAGTATTGTCGATGGAGAAGGAATTAGGACTGTTGTTTGGACGCAGGGCTGTAAACATCATTGTAAAGGGTGTCATAACGAATGTACTTGGGATTTTAATGGTGGTTTTAAAACTACTACAGAAAAGATTAATAGCGAGTTAGATAAGTTAACTGGGCAACAAGGAATTACTTTATCAGGTGGCGACCCTTTATTTCAGCCTGAAGCCTGCACACTTATTGCTAAACATGCCAAGGAAATAGGCCTTGATGTTTGGTGTTATACTGGTTTTACGTTCGAAGCTTTACTTAAAAATGAAAAAGCTTTAGACTTATTAAAGTATGTTGATGTTTTAGTCGATGGACCTTTTATCTTAAAAGAAAAAAGTTATAATGTCGATTTTCGAGGTTCAAGAAATCAAAGAGTTATCGATGTTCCTAAATCTTTAGAAGAAAAAAGGGCTATTGTTATTCCCAAATATAAGGATGAAAGAATTGTGACTAATAAGATTTATCGTCCGCAAAATGTCTATATTTAAGTCAGTTTTTCTGACTTTTTTCTTTTAATATATTGACATACGTTTGTTTGCATGATATACTGACAAATAAGATGGAAGGTGACTTTATGGAGTATGTAATAATTGGTTTACTTATTATTATTTTAATTGTTAGTGTTATAGCTTTAGTTAAAAATGTTAATGAGTCTAATATAACCGAAAGATTAGGAAAATTAGAAACCGAAATGGTTAAAGAACTCGGTGAGTTTAAAAATGATTTAACAATTAACACTAATACTAATTTTAATAATTTAAATGAAAAGATAGAGCAAAGACTTGAACAAATAAATGACAAAGTAAATGAAAGACTTGATCAAAATTTTGAAAAAACTAATAAAACATTTGCTTCAGTTTTAGAAAGATTATCAAAGATAGACGAAGCTCAAAAGAAAATTGATACTTTATCTAATGATATAGTTTCACTTCAGCTTGTTTTAACTGATAAAAAAACTAGAGGTATCTTTGGAGAAGTTAATTTAAAACATATTTTAACTAATGTTTTTGGTGAAAATAAGAATAATATTTATAAAATGCAGTATACTTTAAGTAATGGATTTATTGCTGACTCTGTTTTATTTGCCCCAGAACCTTTAGGGTTAATAGCGATTGATTCTAAATTCCCATTAGAAAATTACGAAGCTATGGTTGATAAACAAAATCCTGATAAAACGCTTGCTGAAAAGAAATTTAAAAGCGACATGAAAAAACATATTGATGCGATTGCTAGTAAGTATATTATTCCTGGGGAAACTACTGACCAAGCTATTTTATTTTTACCAGCTGAAGCTATTTTTGCTGAAGTAAATGCTTATCATCCAGATATAATCGATTATGCTTATAAAAAAAGAGTTTGGATTACAGGGCCGACAACTTTAATCAGTACTTTAACAACTTTACAGATTATTATTAAAAATATGGAAAGAGATAAGTATGCGAAAGTTATTCAAAAAGAACTTGCCCTTCTTTCAGAAGAATTTAAGAGATATAAAGTTCGCTGGGATAAACTTTCAAGAAGTATTGATACAGTTAGTAAAGATGTTAAAGATATTCATACAACTACTGATAAAATCACTAAAAGATTTGATGCAATTAATGGCGTAGAAATGGAGAAATTAGATTATGAAGAAAATTAATATTTCTTTAATTATTATAACTATTGTTTTAAGTCTTATAAAAGTACTAGGGGAGTTAGATGCTCCTCTAGCTATTATTTTAAAAGATTTAAGTATTATATTAACTATTAATTTAACTTATATAATTAGTAAAATTTTTAAAGTAAAAATTAGTAATGGTCTTTCTTTTGTATATATTGTTTTTATTTTTATGGCTCATTATTTAGGGGTTATTGAAAAATTTTATAATCAGTTTGAATTTTATGATAAACTAGTACATACTTTATCAGGAGTTCTTTCTGCTTATATTGCTTATATGTTTTTAAAAAATAGAAGTAATGATACTTTATTAAATATAATTTTTATTATTTCTTTTACCTTTTTATGCGCTGGTATGTGGGAAATATTTGAGTTTACTTGTAATATTTTAGTAGGTGGAGATGCCCAAAAAGTAGCTGAAACAGGAGTAAATGATACCATGCTTGATATTATAGTAGCCTTTATTGGTAGTCTAGTTTTTACTTTATTTATTGGTTTAAGAGGGAAATTAAAAAGTTAGTTTAAAATAGTATAATTTTAGACTAACTTTTTATATATTTATTATTAGTTTTACCAGTTAAATAATCTAAAGAAATATTATATTTTTTACATATTTGATAAGCAAAAGCAGTTAAAATTAAGGTTTTACCAGTTTCATAAGCAGATATAGTAGAAGAAGTAGTATTAAGTTTTTTGGCTAAACTTCTTAAAGTTAAATTATTATCATTTCTAATTTCTTTTAATCTTTGACCAATAATATTTTTATCTAAATTTTTATTAGTTAAAATAATTTCTTTTTTATTACTTAAACCTGTTAAATAATCAAGACTAACGTTAAAGTAATTAGCGTAGTCATTTAAATGTTTTAAAGGGATAGTAATAAGTCCATTTTCCCATTTAGCGATAATGCTTCTATCAACTTTAAGTAATTTAGCTAATTCATTTTGTGTTAGTTCGTGCTCTTCTCGAATATATAATAATTTATTAAACATATAATCACCTGTTTTAATTTTCCTATATTTTTAAATTTTTATAGAAAAACGTGCAAAAATACGAGCAATTATGATATAATATGTTTGAAAGTAATAAAATAAGCGACGTGAATAATAATTTTATGGAGGAACTATGTATAGGGAAAAAAGAAGAAATAAAATTATTATTCTAATACTAATAGGTATTTTATGTTTAATGGGAGTAGGCTATGCTGCTTTTAAAACCAGTATTAATATAACAGGTACAACCGATATTAGTAGTTCTTGGGATATAAAAATAATCAGTGCGGACGTAACTGATACAAATGGAACGGGAGAAAATGTAAAAAATGCTTATAATGATTTATCAGCTAGTTTAGAAGCTAATTTATATGAAAAAGAAGACTATGTAGAATATAGTATTATAGTAGAAAATAAAGGAACATTTGATGCGAAGTTAGAAACTATTGGTATTACTAATAGTAACAATGAAGCTGTTAAAATAACCAGTTCAGGACTAACTAAAGGTCAAACTTTGTATAAAAATAGTACTGCTACTTTAAAAGTAAAAATAGAATATAATTCTTCCTATGAAGGAGATGCATCAGGAACAAGTGGCGAAGCAAAAATAGATTTAGATTTTGTTCAAAATAGTGGGGGAACAATAGAACCAGAAAAGAATCATTTAGTAACATATGATTATAGTACCAATGGAGGAAGTAGTACTACTGCTGAAAATGAATATATAAATGAAGGAGAAAGTATTAATTTAAGTTATACAGCTACCAAAGAGGGATATGACTTTATAGGTTGGAATACGAATAAAGCTGCTCAAGAAGGTTTAAAAGAGCTTACTATGGGAACTAGTGATGTAACTTTATATGCGATATTTAAATCACCAGACGATACCCCTCCAGTAATAGAAAATGTCAGTACCAGTTCAACAACTAATAGTATAACAGTAGTAGTAACAGCCAGTGACGAAGAGAGTGGAATAAGTAAATATGAATTTAAAATAAATGATAATGAGTGGATAGATAATGGTACTAATAATGTTTACATATTTACTGGTTTAACACAAAATACAGGTTATGAGATAAGTGTGAGAGTTACTAATGGAATAGGTTTAACTGCTGAAGGAGAATTAAGTGCATCACTTAATTTAACTGATAATGTAGTTTCTAGTGGAGATGGCTTATATAAAGATAAGTATGAAGAAAATATATATACATATAGAGGAGCGAATCCAAATAACTATGTAAATTTTAACAATGAACTATGGCGAATAATAAGTATTGATGGTGATAATAATACAATAAAAATATTAAAAAATAATTCGTTAGGAAATATGTCATATGATTTAAACTTTTCATCTAGTGAAAGTGAAAAAGATACTATTATAAGATTTTCTGATGTTTCTACAGATTATTGTTATGCAAGTGATGTTAATTCATATTATGGCTGTAATATTTGGGGAAGTAATAATACTTTATACAATAGAAATATGGAATCAGTTAAAGCTATTGATATATATTATGACGGATATAGTGATGATGTTTATCAATTACCAAAAAGTGATGCGTATTTAAATACATATTTAAATACAACTTTTTATAATCAACTATCAGCAACTGCGCGAAGGATGATAGTTGAAAATGTTTATCAAGCTGGAGTGGTTAGCCATTTGAGTAGCAATACATTGATGCAAGAAGTAAATTATGCTAATTCTGTAAAATGGAAGGGCAGTGTTGCCTTAATAAATGTTAATGAGTATTTAAAAGCTAGTACAGATAATGGATGTATAAATATTTATTCTTCAAGACAATCACCATATCCTTGTTCTAAAAATAATTGGCTGTATTTAAATGGTGTTACATATTGGACAATGTCGCCGGCTTCTACGCCTGTTTCTAATCATGTTTGGTATATTAATGGCAGTGGTCAAGTTTATGCTTATTATGCCAGTAATTCTTATCAAGTCTATCCCGTAGTAACTTTATCTTCAGCTGTTAAAATTACTGGTGGAGAGGGAAATATTTCTAATCCATTCGAACTTATGGAAGGTATTGGAACATTGAAATTAGATAAACCAACGTTTAGTGAAAGTGGTGACAAGGCAAAAACCGTAACTATAACATATCCAGAAGGAACAGGATTAACCTATGAATATCAAAAAGATGATGGGTCATGGACTACTGCTACTCAAAGTCAGCAAGTAGAGTTTACTGAAAGTGGAATATTAGTAGCGAGAGTAACAGATGGAACAAATACTGAAACAGCAACATATTCAGTAGAAATAGCTTCAGCTGGTAGTGACCTAGTAGATATGGCTGGTGTAGTAAATACTGGTGATGGATTATATAAAGACTCACAAGAAGAGAATGTGTACACATATCGGGGAGCAAACCCAAATAATTATGTTAGCTTTAATAATGAACTATGGAGAATAGTAAGTGCCAATACCAGTGATAATGCAATTAAGATAATGCGAATATCATCATTAGAAAATATGGAATATGATGGCCCTGGTTATAGAGCAACAAGTGAGTATTGTAATGAGTCAAAAACGTTTGGTTGTAATATTTGGGGGAGTAAAAGTACGTTATATGATTTTAGTGGAATAAATAAAATAACAGAATTAGCACATCAAGTAGGCGGTAGCAAATATGCTTTACCAGAAGAAGAAGCAGAATTAAATACGTATTTAAATGTAACATACTATAATGGATTAAATGCGGAAGCGAAAAGTATGATAAAGAAAGATGCAATATATAAAGTAGGAGTATTATATTATACAAGTAGTCAAACAGCAAGCACGGATATGACACAAGTAAGTGCCGCAAAATGGAAAGGGAAAATAGGATTAGTCGATGCAACAGAATATGTCAGAGCGAGTAATAATACATCTTGTTCTAGCGTATATGCATATATGAGTATAAGTGGAAGTAGTTGTTATAGTAATAGTAGTAGTCATAACTGGATGTATACAAGTAGCATAAGTTATTGGTGGACAATGACGCCGCTATCGAATGTTTCTTCGCGCCTTATATGGACCGTGAATAGTGGTGGTAACCTCGGCAGCAACGCTGCGTTCAACGAGCGCGGCGTCCGACCTGTAGTAACATTAAAATCAGATATTAAAATAACTGGGGGTAATGGGAGTCAAAATAACCCATATACTTTGACATTGTAATATCAATATAATAAGTAGGTATTTAATACTAGTATATAGTATCTATAATTATAGTATATATTAATAAATACTACGGCTAGTCTATTTTGTTCGTCGTTTTTCTTAAGACTAGCCGTACTTTATAAAAAATATGTAAAATACAGTGTTTTTCTTTTTAAATACTGTATTTTTATTTGATTTTATAGTAAAATTAAATTAGAGGTGAAACTATGGAAGAAAAAGTCCTTGAAATTATAAAAAATAGTGATAAAGCATTAACTTATGCTGAAATATTTTCTAAATTAGAAAATGATGGAGATAAATTAACTGAAACTTTAATTAAACTAGAACAAAATCTTAAAATAAGAGTAACTAATAAAGGTAAATATGAAATTTTCAGCGATAAAACAATGAAAATAGGAACATTAGTAACTAATGCTCGTGGATTTGGTTTTGTTGTTGTTGATGGAGAAGATAAAGACTATTATGTGTCTGCAGATCATATTAATGGCGCTATTAATGGAGATGTCGTAGTTATTAGTGTTATTAATGAACAAAGAAAAGAAGCTATTATTAGAAGCATAAAAGAACGTAATTTAAAAGATTTATTAGTTGGTGAATTTTATGTTAAAGATGGTAAAAACTTTGTAAAATTAGACGACGATAAATTAAATATAATTGTGGAAATAAAAGATGCTGGTGGAGCAGTAGAAGGCCATAAAGTAGTTGTTAAAGTTGAAAATAAAATATCTAAAACTAATTATTATGAAGGAATAATTATTAGAATACTAGGTCATAAAAATGATCCTGGGGTTGATATTTTATCAGTAGCAGCTAAATATCAAATAACAGATTTATATCCGGAAGAAGTAATAGAAGAACTTGAAGATATTCCTGAAGAAGTAAGTGAAAAAGACTTAAAAGGAAGAATAGATTTAAGAGATAAAGTAATATTTACAATTGATGGGGATGATACTAAAGATATTGACGATGCTATTAGTATCGAAAAAATAAATAATCATTATAAATTAGGTGTTCATATTGCTGATGTTTCCTATTATGTCAAAGAAGGAACTGCTTTAGGGGACGAAGCTTATAATAGAGGAACAAGTGTTTATCTAGCAGATACAGTTATTCCAATGCTGCCTCATACATTATCTAATGGAATTTGTTCATTAAATCCTGGCGTTGATAGACTTACAATTTCTTGTGAAATGGAAATTGACGAAAAGGGAAACGTTATCGATAGTGATATTTTTGAAAGTGTTATAAAATCAAGAAAACAAATGACTTATAAATGTGTTAATAAAATATTAGAAGAAGATATTGTTCCAGAAGGTTATGAAGAATTTAAAGAAGATTTATTATTAATGAAGGAATTATCTGAAATAATTAGAAAAAATAAAATAAATAAAGGATATATTGATTTTGAAATTGACGAACCAAAGATAATAGTTGATAAAACAGGTAAAGCAATTGATGTTCAAAAAAGAATTCGCGGAATGGGAGAAAAATTAATCGAGGACTTTATGATTGCAGCTAATGAAACAGTTGCTAGTACTATTGCTTTTATGGATTTACCATTTATTTACCGTATCCATGGCCGGCCCAATGAAGAGAAAATAGATAGCTTTTTGAAATTTTTAAGTGTTTTAGGTTATAAAGTAAATGCTAATTTAAATAATATAACGCCAAAAACCGTTCAAAATATTTTAAATCAGTTAAAGGATAAAAAAGAGTTTTCAATTTTATCAATGTTAATGCTTCGTAGTATGCAAAAAGCAGTTTATGACTCTAATAATATTGGCCATTTTGGTCTTGCTAGTAAGTATTATACTCACTTTACTTCGCCAATTAGACGTTTTCCTGATTTAACTGTTCATCGGTTACTTCGGACATATTTATTTAAAAATAATATTAATAATGAAACTGTTAGATATTATACTAATGAACTTCCAAAAATTGCTAAACATTCTTCAGAAAGAGAAGCTGCAAGTGTTAACTGTGAAAGAGATGTTGACGATATGAAAATGGCTGAATATATGCAAGGACATATTGGTGAAGTTTACGAGGGAATGATTAATACTGTTACAGGATATGGCTTTTATGTTGAACTTCCTAATTTAGTAGAAGGAATGGTTAAAGTTGATTCTTTAGACGACGATTATTACTTTTTTGAAGAAAATAGTTTTGCCTTGATTGGTACAAGACATAAAAAAAGATATATGCTTGGCGATAAAGTAAAGGTAATCGTTATCGCAGCTGATAAAGAAAAAGGTCATATTGATTTTGAAGTATATAAGGGTGATAGCAATGGAGATAAACAATAGACAAGCAAAATTTAATTATCAAATATTTGACGAAATAGAGGCAGGCATAGTTTTGACAGGAACAGAAATAAAATCTATTAGAAATGGGAAAGCTAATTTAAGAGATAGTTATGCAGTTATTAGAAATGGTGAGTGCTATCTCTTAAATATGCATATTTCTCCTTATGAACAAGGAAATTATTTTAATCATGAAGAAACTAGAACAAGAAAGCTTTTACTTCATAAAAAAGAAATATTAAAATTACATGATAAAATAAGATTAGAAGGTTATACTTTAATTCCTTTAAAAATGTATTTAGTTAGAGGTAAAGCTAAAATATTACTTGGGGTAGCTAAAGGTAAAAAAGTTTATGATAAAAGAGAAAGTATTAAAGAAAGAGACATAAAAAGAAATTTAGCTAAAAATTTTAAGTTGAGGTAGATGGTTATGGAAAAGTGGACAGATAGAGATGAAAAGAATTTATTTGTAGCTAAAACTAATATTTTTGAAGGTAATTTAGAAGCTATTTTAAATAAAATCAGAAAAATAACTAATGGCCATATAAATATGAAAAATTATTTTAGTTATTATCAAAGAAAAGTAGAAGAACTAGAACAAGGTTTTAAAGAGCATGATTTAAATTATTTTGATAATAATTGGGTTAGAAGAGCTGTAAGAGAATATTTAACTACAGAAATGCTTGAAGTTCTAGAAATAATAGAAATAATTCAGGAAAAGCTTAATTATTTGAGTTTACTTTATTTAAATGAAAAAACAAGTAAACTTGCTGATTTTATTTTAGAAAGATATGTAAATTTATATAATGAAAAAATTGAAGAATTAGAAAATTTTTCTTTAAAAAATAATTTAGTAGATTTAATGTATACAATATTATTAGACGATAGATATTATATGTATTCTAAAGGAGATTTTATAGAGTTTTATAAAGAAATGGAAGAAATTTCTAAAACATTTGGTTTTCACGATACATTTATTAGTCTTTCAGAAATTACTACTGAACTTGTTAAATATCAAGAAGAGAATGCTTGCTGTCTTGAAATAACTGATTATTCGCCTAAGACGATATGACAATTTATGTCAAGCTTTAATAAAACTATTTACAAACATATATATGCGTGTTATAATATAAAGCACTTATTTGGGGCCGTCTTGGTTTCGACAGGTATATGGTGATTTAAACTGCAAGTCGGGTGTGCACGTTACGTACAAAATCATAATAAATGGAAAAGAAAAAGGCTATAATGGCCAATTAGCTTTTGCCTAGGAAATGTGCAAAGCGCTCTTATTTATTTCTTGCCCGTGGAAATTTATAAGGGCTCACTTTAACGGGCTATATTACTATTTAGCCTAGAAATAGTAATGAATATTATAGGCTTACTAATAAATTAGTTGTTAACTACTTTATTTATTAGGACATTTAATAGTTAACTAAACTTGTAGACGTTTATTTTGAAGTATATTTGGACAGGAGTTCAATTCTCCTCGGCTCCACCATATTGATAATTACTCGAACTAAAAATAGTTCGTTTTTTAATTAATTTTAAATTGTGTGGTCGAAAAGAGTCTAAATACAGTGATAATTTTTTTTATTTTGTATATACTATAATTGAGTTATAAAAATGTAAAAAATGCCCAATGATTGGGCAAAACAGTCGAAAAATAGCAAAAAATGCACAATGTTTTTAAAATATTGTGCATTTTTAGGTTTTAAATGATAATTTCTTTTAAAATTAGTAAAAATTTGGTAAAATATTAATAGAAAGGATAAAGGTGCTTATGAAAAAATGGATTATAATTGTTGGTGCATTAGTTTTAATACTTATTATTTGTTTAGTTTTAACAAGTCAAACAGATAGTGAAAGTGTGGAAACTGATACTAAAGAAAATAAAATAGAGAAGAAAAAGGAAAAAGAAGAAGAATTTATCGATAAAATAAATATTAGTATTGATGGCAATAATTATACAGCCACTTTAGAAGATAATGAAACAACTCGTGATTTTATTAGTAAACTTCCGATAACAATGGAAATGAACGATTTGAATGATAATGAAAAATATTATTATTTTGATGGCAGTTTTCCTATTAATCCCAAAAAAGTAGAGACTGTTGAAGTCGGAGATATTATGTTATATGGTAATAATTGTTTAGTTATTTTTTATGAAAGTTTTGAAACCGATTATAGTTATACGAAAATAGGTAAGATTGATAATCCTAATGGTTTAGCTGATATTGCTTTAAATCAGCAAGTTACAGTTTCTATTAGTCAGTGATGTTATGATAAAAGAAGATTATATAAAAATTACTAATAGAGAATTAAAGGAAAAGGTTTCAAAAAAAATAATGATTAAACAGATAGAAAATTATTATGAAATAGAAAATACTATAGAAAATATTAAACATAATTATAATATTGGTGATGATGTTTTTTTGAAAAAAGGAACATTGTTACATGGTACTTATAAAAATATAGAAGGTTTAAAAGAAATTGTAAATAATGGATTAATAGCAGGATTTTTTATTGGTGGAAGAAATTCAAAATATCCTTGCTGTGTAGGTGTATGGAATTTACAAAAAGATTATTTGTTAAAAGATTATATTAACTTTTATAGTGGAGGAACGATAAAATTTGCCGGTCCAAACAAGCAGGAAATAGCAGTTATTAGTTACGATGATATGCCTAATATTTTAGATATAATTTCTTTTAAAGACGAATATCATAAATGGAATTTAGAACAAACAAAAGAAGCTAGATTTATGCCAAGTTTGGTCCAAAATAATATTCAAATAGGAATTATAATAAATGGTCAAAGTAAGGAAATAAAGAAACTTTTAGAAGGCGATATTTTAACTGATAAGATTAATGATAAAGATGTTAAAGAGTTTGTTAATCCTAAATATTATGAATACTTTG
The DNA here is from genome assembly GCA_944363935.1 of uncultured Bacilli bacterium. Taxonomy (GTDB): domain Bacteria; phylum Bacillota_I; class Bacilli_A; order RF39; family UBA660; genus Coprosoma. The sequence goes on along the minus strand of CALVVT010000020.1, from coordinate 12,748 downwards.
TTATAGATAGAAAAAATAAAGACGCTTTTTTTACTGATAGAGAAAGTGCTGTTTTATTTGGAATTCCTTCTTGTTTTATTGAAGGAGTATTAGTAGGTAAAAGTTATGAACAAGATAAGAAGATGTTAAAAGAAATAAAAAAATTATTACCTAAAGCTTACATTTGTAATTTAAAAGGAAAAGTAATAGAAGTATAAAAAAATTATACTTTTTTCTTGACTTAAAGTAAACTTTAAGTGTTAAAATTAAATAAGAAAGGATGATGTTATGAAAAATTTAGTTGTTTATTTTTCTGCTACTGGTACAACTAAAAAGGTGGCTGAAAATTTAGCTGAAGTTTGTAATGGAGATTTATTTGAAATAATTCCAGAAGAACCTTATACAGCTGCAGATTTAAATTGGAATGATAGTAATAGTAGAAGTACTGTGGAAAAAAATAATCCAAGTATTAGACCTGTTATTATAAATAAAGTTAATTTAGAAGCTTATCAAAATATTTATTTAGGCTTTCCTATTTGGTGGGGAATCGCCCCTAATATAATTAATACTTTTTTAGAAAGTTATGATTTTAATGGCAAAACTGTAATTCCTTTTGGAACTTCTGGTGGTAGTGGTATAAGTTATGCAGAAAATGATTTAAAAAATAAATATCCTAGTATTAATTTTAAAAGTGGCCGTCTTTTTAGCTCTTATGCGAATAAACAAGAATATAATGATTTTGTAGGTAATTAGAGTAAAAATTACGAACTTTTTAAGTAATATAAACCTTAAAAAACTTATAAATAACTATTTAAGTATAGGGCCTAAAACAAGATAAAAAACTTTTAACACACACAAAAACCCTCGGTGTATCCAAGGGTTAATTTTTATATGGCTGTCCCAACTGGATTCGAACCAGTGCTGACGGAGTCAGAGTCCGTTGCCTTACCGCTTGGCTATGGGACAAGTACATATCAATTTTATCATAAAAATTAAATTTTTTAAATAGTTTTAGAAAAAAATTACCACTAAGCGCGGTAATTGATTTAATTAATGTCGATATATTTTTTTGTTTGTTTTTCTTCTAATTTTGGAATGGATATTGTTAATGTACCATTGTTAAAGGCAGCATTAATTTCTTCTTCGTTAACATCACCTAGATAGAATGAACGAGAATATTTTCCGTAAGTTCTTTCACGGCGAATATATTTTTTATCTTCGTTCTTATCTTCTTTTTCGGTGTCTTTTTCAGCACTAATGGTTAAATTGCCATTATTTACTTCAATTTTAATGTCGTCTTTACTGAATCCAGGTAAGTCCATTTCGACATGATAAATACCTTCCTTTTCATAAATATCACATTTCATTTTGTTGTCGTTATCTGCAAAAAAATTATCTACCATATTATCAAGAAAAAATCTACTTGGTAACATATCTATCACTATCCTTTCACAACTATAATTATACCACTATTTTAGCACTTGTCAAGAGAAAGTGCTAAAAAATGACAAAATTTTCAAAAAAATAAAGAAGACAATTAATTTTTACAATCTTCTTTATTTTCAGGATTAATTAAATAGCCAATAGTATAGTTACTAAAGTCTAAACTATTTATAATTTTTTTATATTTTTCAAAAGGAATATCAAAGTCTTCAGCTTTATCTAAATAAGGATAATTATATATTACATTATTTTCAATAAATGGACCGATTATTGCATTAATAGAGTCTAATCTTAAAATAAACCTTGTTAGAGTTTCTTTAATTTCTAACTCATATAATTCCTTATTAAATTCTTTTTTATTTATTACATTGTTAATACTATCTATAAATTTTTTACTATCTGTATTGTAGCCCCCAATAGAACAGATTAAAAAGTCTTTGGTAAACTCTATCCAATAGTTTATGTCACCAACAACTATTTTTTCCTTTTCTAATTGTTCGTTTAATTTAGAAAAGTGGCCAAAGTTTATAGCCAAGTGATTAATTATAGCGCTTTCTAAATCAAGTCTTTCCCTTGGAGAAAGTTTTTTAATATTGATTTTATATCTAATATCTATATAAGTATCACTAGTATACTTATATACTTTAAAAGATTTATTTTTAACTGTGACTGGTTCTTTTAAATCAATTAATTTAGTTTCATGTTTTTCTATAGGCTGTTTGTCAAAAAAGTCTTTAATCTGTTTTAAGAATTCTTCTTTGTCAAAATTACCAGCTACAATTAAAAACTGATTACCGGGTCTATAGAAGGCATTATAGCAAGCTTTAACTGTATCTAAATCTAAATTTTTTATTTCTTCAATTGTTCCAAGAACGCTTTTAACTTTAATATTATGGTATAAACCTTCGTTAAATTTAACATTATATTCGAAAAATTTTCGATCATTCTTTCTTCTAATTTCTTCGTAAATAGCGTTCTTAACTTTTTTTAAATTTTCTTCAGTAAAAAGGGGATTATATATATTTGTTAACATTGCAAGTAATGTTTCTTCCATATTTTCAACGCCATCAATATAAAATCTTGTCATATTAAAAGATGTTAGAGCATTACTTGATATTAATTTTTCCCCAGCTATAGATAGATAATTACCAGCCTTGCCATGTTCACATAGAAAATGTTCTATTAGATGAGCGACCCCATCGCAGGTGTGATATTCCTTGCCATCTAAAATAAAATCTTTATATCTACCACCATATTTAGTTATAAGTTCCGCACGAATAGTGTGTTTAGAATTATCGTTGTAAAAGTAAACAGTTAGTCCGTTTTCTAAAACATAAGTAGTTAAGTTATTTGGCATTTTTATTCCCCCTTACAAAATACTCGGTATCTAAAACAAGTCTGCTTGCGATATCAGCAATATCACCAGTTGTTACCTTGCATAGTTTTTTGTAATAATCGTCATTTCCTTTATATATCTCAAAAATCTCGTCGATAAAATCATTGATAAGGGTACGTTTTCGGTCTTTGTCTTTAATAAGCTCAATTCTTTCTTTTTCTTTGATTTTTTTAAGTAAAGGTTTAATATAGTCTTCATTTTTTAAAAGTTCAATAACTTCTTTTAATGTTTGAATAGCTTTATCTTTGGAATTTCGCTCGATTAAAGCAGTTAGAATTAGAAGTCCATAGCGATTTATTACATGGGAGCTTGTCGTATAAACTAAATCATTTTCTAAACGCATTTTTTTCAGTAAAATATCCGAAGACTGGGAGCTTAAGAGTTTATTAATAGCACTTAAAGTATAACGGTCTTTTTCCCTCATATTTTTGACTTTATAGACTAATGTAATATAAGATTGAAAGAAATCTTTTTCTTCGGTTATTGCTTGAAATTCTTTAGATTCTAAAAAATGATTTTGAATTTTACTTATTTTAATTATTTCTTCTTTTTTCTTAAAGATATATTTTTCTATTAGTTTTGTTATTTTTTCTTCGTTAACATCACCCATAACAAAGACAAAAGGATTACCTTCTATAATATTTTTTTGATAAAATTCGTATAAATTTTTACTAGTTACTTTATCTAATAAATATTCATGGTTAGCCATATTCATACTTAATTTAGTATTAGGAGCACATATTTCATATAGTCTTCTACTAGCGTAGCCAGAGATTACATTTTCTCTTTCTTTAATATTTTTATGATAAAGATTGATAAATTTTTCTACCGAAAGCTTTTCAAGTCCATCATTTTCCGTATAAGGATTATATATATAATCAGCTAAAATACTAATAGTTTTTTCTAAAGATACTTTAGATAATTTTTTAGGGTTTGGTATTGTTAATTCAAAAAACATATATCTAGTGTTTTCGGTGCTATCAATGTAAGATGATAAATTAACTATATAATTATCGATAATAACTTTTTTAAAATCTTTTTTTTCTTTGTAATTATTACTTCTATTAATAACATCTTTAATTAAGCGAGATTTCATAAAATCTTCATCTTTATATTCATAAGGAAAACTTACAATAATTGTAATAGTTCCAAACTGTTTGTTTTGTAAAAAATAAGGTCCTCTTTTTTTCTCTATAAACATTTAAATCACCAAACCTATTATAGCAAGATTTCTAATGTGTGTAAATTATTTGCGTATATTGAAATAAAATGGTAAAATGGTTGCGGAGTGAGTTTTATGAGTATTGAACAGATATTTTTATTATTTATAATTTATTCTTTTTTAGGATGGATTGTTGAAATAATTGATATTTATATTTTGTATGGCAAAGTTGTTAATAGAGGTTTTTTAATTGGACCTTACTGTCCGATTTATGGAGTTGGGGCATTAATTATTACTTTTACATTAACTGAATATAAAGAGAATTTGTTTATTTTATTTGTTATGGCAATGTTTTTCTGCGTTGTTTTAGAATATTTTACCAGTTATGTAATGGAAAAAATATTTAAAACAAGATGGTGGGATTATAGTGACCGAAGATTTAATTTAAATGGCCGTGTTTCTTTATTTGAATCTATTGGTTTTGGTATTTTAGGGGTTATAATTATTTATGTTTTAAATCCAATGTTTTTAAAATTATTATCTAATGCTCCGCATTTATTAGTAAATGTTTTAGCTTATATCATTCTTTTCTTCTTTTTACTTGATTTTGCGGTATCACTTAAGATTATTACAGGTATTAAAAATCTTAATTTAGGAACTTTAAAAGATAGTACGGAAGAAATAACTAAAATAGTTAGAAAAACACTTGCTAGTAAATCGATATTAAACCGAAGAATTATTAAAGCTTTTCCAAACTTAAAAGCTTCTAATATATGGCTAAAAAATAATCTACGTAAAGTAAAAGAAAAATTAGAAGGTACTAAAAAAGGATAGAAATATTCTTTTTTTAGTGTAATGAAAAAGTTGTATTTAATTAGAAAAAATGTTATAACGTTCCTAAAAGAAGGAAAAAAATTTTTTTCCCCTTGAAGGAGGAACAAAATGAATAATGAAAATAAAATAATTAATTTTATGAAAAATAATAGTGATACTGTTACAACTAAAGAAGTTAATAATTTAAATATTCCAAGAATTACATTGACTAGATTAATGAGAGAAGACATAGATAAGAAAAAATTATATCCAGCTATTTACAATACTTTTAAAAGAAGAAATAAGCTTTATTTATTAAATGATTTAACGGAATTATTATAAAATTTAGTTTAGTATTAAGACAATACTTTGAAAACTATCAAAGAAAAAATTATTATGCTAGAAGTATTAGTTATGATTCTTTTTTAGAAGCTATAAATAATATTATTGAAATTGTAGAAGAAGAAAAACAATTTATATAAATCGGACAAGAGTAATATTCTCTTCTTTTTTTGTATATAATTCTTTAGGTGAAAGAAATGAAAAAAGTCATTTTAGTTTTAATTTTATTATTTATTCCAATATCAGTAAATGCATTTTCTTCTTCAGCTAAAGGTGTAGTATTAATGGATACTGATAGTAATAGAGTTTTATATTCGAAAAATCCTCATTATGTTAGTAGTGTAGCTTCGATATCTAAAATTATGACTGCTGTTGTTGTGATTGAAAATAGTGACATCGAAAAAGAAGTAACTATAGGTGAAGAAGTATTAAAAGCCCATGGTTCAGCAATTTATATAAAAGAGGGCGAAAAATTAAAAATAAAAGATTTACTTTATGGATTAATGCTTAGGAGTGGTAATGATGCTGCAGTGTCTTTAGCTACTAAAGTAGGGGGAAGTGTAGAAAATTTTGTTAATTTAATGAATAAAAAAGCTAAAGAAATAGGGATGACGGATACTACTTTTCATAATCCAAGTGGTCTTGACGATGACGAAGAAGGTAATTATTCTAGTGCTTATGATATGGCGCTTTTAATGAGTTATGCAATGCAGATAGATGCTTTTAAAGAAATAGTGCAAACAAAATATTATAAATTAAAAACAAATAAAAATGTTTATGAATGGAAAAATAAAAATAAATTACTTTTTACTTATAAATATACAACAGGAGGAAAAACCGGATTTACAAAAAAAGCTAGAAGAACTTTAGTATCTTCTGCTTCTAAAGATAATTTAAATTTAACAGTTGTTACAATTAACGATGGTAATGATTTTAAAGAACATGTTAGTTTATATGAAGAAGCCTTTAATACCTATCAAAATTATCAAATATTAAATAAAGGAACTGTTAGTATATTAGGAGAAACTTATTATAAGGATAACGAACTTTATTATAAAAATGATTTTACTTATCCCCTTACTGAAAGCGAAAAAGAAGTTATTAATTTAAAATTTAAATTAGAAAAGAAAAGAAACGTTAAAAATAACGATAAAGTTGGTGAAGCTATTATCTATATTGGGGAGAAAAAAGTTCATAGTGAAAACATTTATTTTAAAGAGAAGAAGACTGAACTAACTTTTTGGGATAAAATAAAAAATTTTGTACTCGGAAAATCATAACTTGTAAAAATAGAAACTTTCCTATATAATTAAATTGGTGATTTTATGGAAAGATTACAAAAAATTATTGCCGATAGTGGGTATTGTTCCAGAAGAAAAGCTGAAACTTTAATTTTAAATGGTAAAGTTATGCTTAATGGAAAAACAGTTACCAAACTTGGAACTAAAGCTAGTTTGAAAGATGTTATTACAGTTGAAGGAAATAGTTTGAAGGATAAAAAATTAGAATATATTTTACTTTATAAACCAAGAGGTATTGTTACTACTACTCATGACGAAAAGGGTAGAAAAACCGTTCTTGATTTAATTGAAACTAAAAATAGACTTTATCCAGTTGGCCGGTTAGATTACGATACAACAGGATTACTATTACTTACCAATGATGGAAATCTTACTAATAAATTACTGCATCCTAGTAATAAAATTAATAAAGTTTATGTTGCTAAAATTAATGAAATTGTAGTACCGGCTAAAATAAAATTATTAGATAAAGGTGTTTATATAGATGGAATAAAAACAGCTCCGGCGAAAACCAAAATATTAAAAATTGATAAAAAGAATCATACTTCTTTAGTCAAAATAACAATTCATGAAGGGCGTAATCACCAGGTTAAGAAAATGTTTGCTGCTATTGGTTATACAGTGGCAAAGTTAAAAAGAGAAGAGTTTGCCTTTCTTAATTTAGATGGACTTATGCCTGGTAAATACCGGAAATTAACGATTAAAGAAGTAAAAAAACTTTATAGTTTGGGAAAATAAAAAGAGTTATAAAAATTTTTATAGCTCTTCTTTTTTATCAGCTTTTTTAATTTTAATGGCGTCAGTTGGGCAGTTTTCCGCTGCTTCCTTAACTTCGTCAGTAACTTTATCATTAGTAACTTCAGCAAGTCCATCATCACCAATTTCAAAGTTTTTAGGACATATTGCTGCGCAGGCTCCGCAGCCAATGCATAAATTTTTATCAATTTCAACTTTTTCCATAATAAGTTTCGCCTCCTATCACAATTATATGAAAAAAAATTTTAAAAAGCAAGAGGACATCTTTAAAAAAGATAAAAAATATGGTATGATTATGTATATACGATAAGAGGTGAGAATGTGAACTCGCGAATGGATAGATATTATAAAGAAAATAATACCCGAAGCAAACGCAATAAAAACTTGTATGGTGATATATATTCGGAGGCTAAATATACAAACATTGAAGGAATTGCTTCAATCGACAATGCTAATGAAATAGATATTACGAAAATAAAAGAAATGCTTCAAAATAGAGAAAATTATCAAAAAACAAGACAGTACCGAAAATTAACCGAAGAACCAGAGATTAGAGAAGTTAAGGAAACGCCCAAGACTGAAGTTACCGAAGAACCTAGTTATGATATTCGGGATATTCTAAACAAAGCTCGGGAAAATAAAAAACCCGATGATAAAGAACGGGTTTTAAAAAATACTAGTTATGATATTTTAAAAGATTTAAATTTAAAAAAAGAAGCAGTTGAAGACGATTTAAAAGAAGAGGATGAACTAAAAGAATTAATCCATACAATTACTAATACTAGTATGCTTAATAAAATGGGAAATAATGAACTTGCTACTGATTTTCTAAAAGATTTAACTGGCGAAGATACTAGTGTTGGTGAACTTAACGATGTTAAAAAAATTATTGCGGAAGAAGAAAATCAAAAAACCCATACAATGGATAATTCGTTTTTTACTTCTAGTTTAAAATTATCGAAAAAAGATTTTGACGATGGTGAAAAACCTTCTAAACATATTTTTACAAAAATAATTATTATTTTACTTATTTTAGTTATTATTGGAGCTATAGTTTTTATGGTTATGAACTAGAGCTCTTTTTATAAAGATAATTAAATAAATAAAACTAAAAATACTTAATATAATATAGAAAATAATATCGTGTTCTGGGCTTGAAGACTCAATATAATGGTTTATAATATAGACCTCTAATAAAATTAAAATAATAGCTTCGCTAATTATAACAATTAAATTAAATTTTGGCTTATATTTAAATGTTCTTTTTAATATTTTATTTACATAGTATAGACAAATCATTAACATAATACACATTGAAATAATCCATTCAATTGAGAGAAATATTTCAATTCTATCAACAAACTCGCCAATATTTACTTGTCTTAACAAATGAAACCCAGGGTATTCGTATAAAAGAGCCATATTAACCCCGAATATAGCAATAGTCATAAAGGCCATACTTAATATCGATAACATCGAAACTAAATAGAAAATAATATTTAATTTAGTATTATCTTTGTTAACTTTATTTTTGGGAATAATTAAAAGAAAGAAAATTGGTAAAACGTTATAAGTTAAAACAACTAAAGAACTTTTAATAACAGGATTTATTCCTTCATATAAAATAGGTTTAAAATTATTAATGTCGATATTAGTAATAAGTCCGCAAATAATAAAGAAAGCAATAATAATTACAAAATAGAAAACGATTAAACTTGTTTTTGAAATTGTATAAATTCCTTTACTTAAAGCATAAACAATTAAAACCATAAAAATAATAGCAATAATAATCGATGGGGTATAGTATAAAAATTGGGAACCTACGAAATGGGTTAAATCACTTAAAATAATTAGTGCGAAAGCAAAACCCAGTAAAGCAGTTATTAAATTTAAGACCGTTCCAAACTTACCAAATAATAATTTATTTTTTTCAGCAATATCTAAATCTGGTTCATAGTTTCTAATATAAAAGTAAATAGCTAAAGGAATAAAACCGATTAAAATAGCTAATATAACGGCAATTGCACTATCTTGTTTACAGATAAATAAAACATTGTTTAAACTTACACCGACAAAACAACCTCTAATTAAAAACCAAACCAAACTATTATATTCTAAACGGCTTATTTTCATTTTGCTTTCTCCTTTCGGATAGTATTTTCAATTGAACCGGTACTAATTAATTCGGTATTAGCTTTAACCTTTACTTCAATTTTAGGAAAATAAACATCATTCCATTTATTTTCAATTTTTTTAAAGTTTTTTGGATAATTTTGATAAACTAAATTTCCAAAACCAAAGATATCACTTTGATATTTTTGCTGAATATTTTTAATAACTTTTGTAATTTGGTTTTCAATCTTTTTATTTAATTTATTTTCAATTTTTTTAATTACTTTTTTATTATTAAGATTAGTATTACTATTTATTTCGGCAATTCTAGCTTCACCAGTTACTTTAATATCGAATTTATTTGGACTTTTTATTTTGATTTTTGAAGAAACATTTTTAGTAGTAATACTTACAATATCGTTATTGTAGTTTACTTCAAAAATACTTTGCTTAACTGTATTTTTTAAAATATTAATAGCCGCACTTTCATTATTAGTAGTAAAACCCGCTAATTTATCGTCTTTAAAAATAGCTAATGACGTTAACTCTAAATACGTATTCGGACTTATTTCATTTAAATTATCTTTATTCTTTTCCTTTCCTTTAACTTTTATCGAAGGTAAAACGCCTTCTTTACCGGGAGTTAAAATAGCTTTAATAAAATCACTATAGGTAACAGAGTTTGTAATCGATTGAGTTTGTGAGTTTGTTCCCATTAAACTAGCTATATTTTGGGAAGGAAAAGCATCTAAAGGAGAAACTATTTCTAAAGCGTCTTTAGCTTTACTATCTCTAGCTAAAATTAAATAAAATTTTTTGCGTGATTCGGGATTTCTTAAAAGAAAGTCTGCCACTTTTAAAAAACCATCTTTAGCAACATCTTCAGATATTAAAACGACGTTAATATGACCGAAATAAAGTTGTTTTGGTGTTTTTCGTTCAATTACTTTAAGGGCTTTAGTTAAACTGTTACCAGTTCCAAAGTAGACAGTTGGCTCTGATTGCCCTTCTTTAGGACTAGTTTCATTTTTATCTGCATTAGCGATTAAAACACTTACTTCATAATTATCTTTATTTTTATCAATGCCAATTCCGGTAATAATAGCAATTTGATTTAATTCGCGGTAATTACCACATCCAGTAATAATTAAGCAAATAAATAATAATAAAATGATTTTAACTTTCATTATCTTCACCTTGCTTTCTAATGTTTTTAATTTTTATATAGCTCGGTCTTTTAAAGATTTTGGGCATTGAAAATCTAACAATCGCATCTTTCCAAGCCGAAGGGTTAAATGGACTAAAAGGCGCGAGATAACTAACTCCAAAGTTTTCTAAAGAAGCAAGTTTTAAAATAAAGACGATGAATGCTAAAGCAATACCAATTAAACCAAAGAAACTCGCACTTATAATAAAAATAAATCGCCAGAATCTAATTCCATTCATGAAATCAATATCAGTAAAAATAAGACTGCATATTGAAGTAAAAGCGACAACAATAACAGCGATAGGGGAAACGATTCCTGCATCGACAGCAGCGGAACCTAAAACTAAAGCGCCAACAATACTCATTGCAGTTCCCATGTTAGAAGGCATTCTGATATCACTTTCCCGAAGTATTTCAAAAATAGTCATTAGAAAAATTATTTCCACTGCAGTAGGAAAAGGGACGGACTCTCTTTGAATGGCTAACGATATTAAAAGTTCATTGGGGACAACGGTTTGATCAAAGGTAGTTATCGCAATATAGATAGCTGGAGTAAATAGGGTTATAAATAATGAAATGAATCTTAAAATTCTCGTAATACTAATGTTTAGCGGTTTTTGATAGTAGTCTTCAGGTGTATGAATAAAATCGATAAAAACAGCTGGCAATACTAAAGCAATAGGGGAATTTTCGACAAATATAACTATTTTCCCGTTTAATAAAGCCGAAGAAACAAGGTCTGGTCTTTCGGTACTTTGAACTTGGGGAAAAGCTGAAGGTTCGCTAATTAAGTATTCTCTTAAATTGCCGCTATCTAAAATACCATCGATATTTATTTTTTTTAGTTTGTCTTTAATATATGTGACTTCTTCGTCACTAGCAATATCTTTAATATATCCAATATTAACTCTAGTTTTAGTTCTTCTACCGATGGTAATATCTTCAAACCATAAGTTTTCATCTTTGATTCTTTTTCTAATTAAACCTAAATTTTTAGCGTGACTTTCCGTAAAGCTATCTTTAGGTCCTCTTAAAATTGGTTCACTACTTGATTCAGTAACGCCTCGGTCTAAAGGCATTCTGGTTTCTAAAACAATGGCTTCATCACTATCATCAGTTAAGACAATGGTAAAGCCAGCTGATAAAAAATAAGGAAATTTATTAAAATCTTTAGTTGTTGTCATTTGGCTATTAAAAATACGATTTTTTAAATTGTCATAAACACTTTGAAATATTTCTTTATTATCATCAATCATATTAATACTTTTAATAACATTGTCACTAACCGTTAAACCAGCCGAAGAACTTTCTAAAAAAATTATTCCGACATTTACTTTGCCAAGTTTAATAATTCTTGTACTTATATCAGTACTATAACCGTATATTTTTTTTATTTTTTCAATATTCTTTTGAACGTTCTTTTCTATAACCATTTTATCCCTTCTTTGCTAATATTATTATGGGCTTAAAATAAAAAAATTAATCAAAAAACCTCACAAGTTATTTAATATGTGAAGTTTGTGGATTAGTAATTTTAGTTGGTTTTAATTTTATTTTTTGGGTGCGAAGTAATTTAATAAGTTTACTTTCATCTAAAATACTTTCAGCTTTTTCTATTTTATTTTTATCTTTTGTTCTTTTGATAATATCATAAAGGTCTAATTGGGTTTTTATATATTCAATATCACTTTTAAGTGGAATATTCGTCAAAGCAAAGTTATCAAGTCTATTTAAAAATTCAAAAAATTCATCTTTAGTACCATATTTTATAAATGGTAGAAAAGCTTCGTCAATATTACCTTTAAAATAAGCTTGTTCTAGTTCTTTGGGATTATCAAATAAAGTTTCTAATAATCTAACTAGTTTAACATTTTTTCGGTAACTATGTTTTTTAGTTTGAGGGTTAAATATCCTAATATTTAATAATTCAGTCATCCCTTCATTAAGCCCGCGTCCAAGTTCAATACCATTAATGGTTGTTTGAAAACCAGTACTAAATGGGGTTGTCGATGTCATATGTAAAAATTCGTGGCTTAAAACGCCTTCCTTATCAAAAAATATGTCGATTTCATTATCATCTAAATGATATTTCCCTAGACGCAAATTTCCAGACGTTACAGTAGCTAAATATTCTTTCGCATCTTTTAAAATATTTTTATAGTTTATTTTAACACTTTTTAAATTATTCGCGCATTCTCTTAAATCTTCTGGACTTCCATAGTTTTGAAATGTTTCGA
>CALVVT010000019.1 GCA_944363935.1 uncultured Bacilli bacterium | reverse complement strand
TCAGGTATCTTTTTAATAAAGAAATAAGTAATGAAATTGCTAGATAATTTATATATGTATAAATGTTAAAATAATAGAAAAAAATAGTATCAAAAAATCCTTTAGTGATAGCTAAAGTAAAAAAGTGATTATAAGTTACCGAAATTAGACATCATATAGAATAACAGAAAAAGGTCGTTTTATCAAGATAGAGAAGAGATAGGGAGTATCAGGTAAGATACCCCTATTTTAATGTGTTTAAAAAACTGTCCACTTATGAGTTTAGGAAGGTATAACTAGTTTGAAAGCACTAGTTTTTTTAGTGATTAGGGTGGTGGGTGGGCTTATACATACGTACTACAAACATATGTATAAACATAAATCCTCTAGAAAAAATCTATTTTTTGTAGTATAATAGGAACGTCTTATTTAATTAAAAAGAAGGTGAATTTATGAAGTTAATTGCTGCTTTAGGTAATCCAGGTAAAGAATATGAAAATACTAGACATAATGCTGGTTTTCGATTTATCGATGCTTTTGCTAATCAAGAAGGATTAACTTTTAATAAAAATAAATTTAATGGAATATATACCGAATTTAATTATAAAGGTGAAAAAGTAATCTTATTAAAACCCCAAAAATACATGAATTTATCTGGAGAAGTAATTAGAGATTTTCTTAATTTTTATAAAATTCCCGTTGAAAACTTATTAGTAATAACCGACGATTTAGATACTCCAGCTGGAATGATAAAAATCAAAATGAAAGGTTCTTCTGGAGGTCATAATGGTCTTAAAAATATTGAACAAAATTTAAAAACTAATAATTATAAACGTTTAAAAATAGGTATTTCTAATAATAAAGATACTGATAAAATTGATTATGTAATAGGTAAAGTAGCTAAAGAAGAATTAACTTTATTAAATAAAAATAATATTATCGCATCTAATATAATCTATGATTATTTAGATATGACTTTTGATAATTTTATGAATAAATATAATAAAAAAAATGGTGATAAAAATGAACGTATTTGATAGTCTTTTTAAAGAGATAAAAGGTAAGAGAATCGATGGCTTTAATCGGTCATTAAAAAGTCTTTTCGTTTATAATAAATTTAAGGAAACTAATAAATCAATTTTATTAGTAACTTCTAATTTAAATGAAGCTGGAAAACTTTATAATATGATAAGTAGCTATACTGATAAAGTATGGCTTTTCCCTATGGACGATTTTTTAACTAGTGAAGCTCTAGCCGTTTCTCCAGAACTTAAAATAAGCAGATTAGAAACAATGGATAATATTGTTAATGGGCCACAAATAGTTATAACTAATTTAATGGGCTATTTAAGATATTTACCTAATAAAGAAAAGTATTTAAAAAGTAAAATAAAACTTAAAGTTGGTGAAACTTATGATATTGATAGTTTAATAAATAAATTAGTAAATATTGGTTATAAAAAAGAAACTATGGTTAATATGACTGGTGAAATCGCAACTAGAGGTTTTGTTTTAGATATTTTTTCTATTAATTATGAAGAACCAATTAGAATTGAATTTTGGGGTGACGAAATTGATTCTATTCGGCATTTTGATGTTGATAGTCAGTTAACTACTAGTAAATGTGAAGAAATAGTAATTTATCCAAGTACCGAATTATTAATAGACGAAGATAATTTTGATAAACCACATAGAATTCTTGGTAATTATAAAGATACTGTTAATATAAGTGGTTATCTTGATAATTATTTAACAGTTTATGATAATTTAGAAAACTTAAAAATAAATTATAATTTATTAGCTGAAGAAATGTTTAATTATACATTAAGTCTTGAATTACCGAAAAATACTAAATATATGTATTCATTTAACGAAGTTTATGACGAAAATGCTATTATATTTGAAGAATTAAATGACGATATTAAAAATAAACAAAGTTATCGTAATACTACTTTACCAGTTTTAAATGGTAATGCGGAAACAATTAATAATTATTTATTAAAATGTTTAAAAGATAAAAAAACAGTAATTATTTGTTTAGAAAATAGATATAAAATAAATAATTTATTAGAGTTTTTACAAAATAATAAAATAATATATACTAATGAAAATCAAATATTTGCTGGAAAAATAAATATTATTAGTAAGAAAATAACGATGGGCTTTAGTTATCAAAATTATATTGTTTTAACGGAAAAAGAAATATATGGTAAAGAAGATAGTGGTAGTTATAAAACAAAGTTTAGACTTGGAACTAAAATAAAAGACTTAACAAAATTAGAAATAGGGGACTATGTTGTTCATAATCTTAATGGAATAGGCCGTTATTTAGGTTTAAAAACAATCGTTAAAAATGGTTTAAAAAAAGATTATTTAATGATTGAATATGCTGATAACGATAAACTTTATATTCCAGTTGAAAAAATCGATTTAATTAGTAAATATTCTTCTAAAGATGGAATGATTCCTAAATTAAATAAATTAGGGTCAAAAACATGGCAAAAAACGAAGGCAAGAGCGAGAAAAAAAGCTGAAGATATAGCAGCTGATTTACTTAAATTATATGCGGCAAGAGAAAGTCAAAAAGGTTTTGCTTTTAAAGAAGATACTAAAGAACAAATAGAGTTTGAAAAACAATTTTCATATACGCCAACTCCTGACCAGATTAGAGTAACTGAAGAAATAAAAAAAGATATGGAAAAAGCTAAACCAATGGATAGACTTTTATGTGGTGATGTTGGTTATGGTAAAACTGAAGTTGCTTTTAGAGCTATATTTAAAGCCATTTTAAGTGGTAAACAAGCAGCTATTCTATGCCCAACTACTATTTTATCACTTCAACATTATAAAAATGCTCTTAATCGTTTTCAAGAATTTCCGGTTAAAATAGCGGTCTTAAATCGTTTTATTACCCCTAAAAAAGTAAGCGAAACTTTAGAAGATTTAAAAGAAGGTAAAATTGATTTATTAATTGGAACTCACCGAATATTAAGTGATGATGTTATTTTTAAAGATTTAGGCTTATTAGTAATTGACGAAGAGCAAAGGTTTGGAGTTAAACATAAGGAAAAAATAAAAAAATATAAGAATAATATTGATGTTTTAACTTTATCCGCAACCCCTATTCCAAGGACACTTCAAATGAGTATGGCGGGCATTAGAAGTTTGTCTTTAATCGAAACGCCACCAGTAAATAGATATCCTATTCAGACTTATGTTTTAGCTGAAAATAATGGTCTTATTAAAGATGCTATTGAAAAGGAATTAGCGCGAAATGGTCAAGTATTTATTTTATATAATAGAGTTGAACATATGGAAAGTAAAAAAATGTCCTTAAAAAAATTAGTTCCTGATGCGAAAATAGCTATAGCTAATGGTCAAATGGATAAAAGAGAATTAGAAAATATTATGATTGATTTTACCGAAAAAAAATATGATATTTTATTATGTACAACAATTATTGAAACCGGAATTGATATAGAAAATGTTAATACATTAATTATTTTAGATGCTGATAGGTTTGGTTTATCCCAGTTATATCAAATTCGCGGAAGAATTGGTAGAGGTGACAGAATAGGCTATTGTTATTTAATGTATGATAATAAAAAAATATTATCTGAAGTAGCTACTAAACGTTTAAAAGTTATTAAAGACTTTACGGAACTTGGTAGTGGTTTTGCTATTGCGATGCGGGATTTATCGATTAGAGGAGCTGGAGATTTATTAGGTAGTGAACAAGCTGGTTTTATCGATAGTATTGGAATTGAATTATTTTTAGAAATGTTAAATGAAGAGGTCTTAAAACTTCAAGGTAAAGAAGTAGTTAAAGACGAAAAAACTAATCCTTTAATTGATGTTGAAACTTATATTGACGATGCTTATGTTGACGATAATGATTTAAAAATAGAAATTCATAAGAAAATTAATACTATTGATTCTGAAGAAAGTTTAATTAAAGTTAAAAATGAACTTGAAGATAGGTTTGGTAAAGTATCTGACGAATTAATTATTTATATGTATGAAGAATTATTTGAAAAATTAGCTGATAAAATAAAACCTGAAAGAATTAAACAATCTAAAAATTCTATTGAAATTACTTTAAATAAAGAAATGACTAAACATATTAATGGGGATGAGTTATTTTATGAAGCTTCTAAATTAAGTAGAATGTTTCGTTTTGGCCTTAAAGACGATATGTTAGTAATTACTTTAGATATAATAAAATTAGATAAACATTTTATTTATTATTTAATTGATTTAATGAAGATAATTGACAAATCTTGGAAAAAGTTGTAATATATTTCTGCCAAAGGAGGAATAGAATGTATAAAATAGATAGAAAAGTATTTGTAACTGGCTTTTTAACATCAGCTTTAGCTTTTACTATTGGTACTTTTGCATTAGAAGATAAAGTAGAGTATGGTTTTGAAAGTCCTAATATTAATCATATTGAAATTAATCATGATATTTTTGATGTTTATTTTAATAGTGGTGATATTGAACAAATAAGTAGAGAAGAGTTAAATAATTCTGGTTTAAATATTGGCTTTAATCATTTTAAATTTGATAATGGTGAAGAAGCAGTAGTAAATATGCAACAACCAATAGGTGCAGGAACTACGGCAAGGGTAATTGGTATATTAGGTATGAGTGGTTCAATTACAGCTGCACTTTTAAACCAAAAACAAAAAATTAAAAAAATATAGATAATTAATGGACTATTACTAGTTATTTAGTAATAGTTTTTTTAGTCAAAAAATTATAAGAAATAAGGCATTGACAAAGCCGGAGATATTGGATAAAATTAAACTAGAAAATAAAAAATAGGACAAAATAAAAGTAGAAAGGTAGGTAATTAAATGATTCAAAAATGGAGAGAGATGTCTAGTCATAGACAAAGGAGCATAGTTTTAGGAGTCCTAGGAGCAGTAATATTGTTAATGGCAGTAGGATATGCGGCCTTTAGTAGTCAGCTAAATATAACAGGAACAAGTAATATAACAAGTACCTGGGATGTTAGAATAACTAATATTGAAAGTGAGCTCCATGGAGCCGAAGATATCGAAGAGCCAAGTTATGATAATACAAATGGATTATATGCATCATTTAATACTGGTTTAAAAAGACCGGGAGATTATGCATTATATACAGTAACTATAGAAAATAGAGGAAGTGTAGATGCGAGAATAGAAAAAATAAATACTTATTATAAAGAAAATAAGTATATAACCTTTACTTTAT
>CALVVT010000018.1 GCA_944363935.1 uncultured Bacilli bacterium | reverse complement strand
CTGGTTCATTAGGAGTAACTTCTTCTTTAACTAAAACGAATTCTCCATTTTCTTGTTTTAAATTAAAACCATCAGCTACAAAATCACTTACATCGTGAGAATATGAGCCACCACTTACAGCTACACTATTATTTCCTTCACTATGAAATACATTAGTATTAGCTTTAAAAGTACCACCAGTAACATCTAAAGTTGCACTACTTGCTGATCCTTCATTAGTAATTAAAGAATAAGCTCCTGTGTTATTAGCGCTAATGGTAAAATTACCATTTTTAATTTCCATTTTATTTGCATTATTAATTACTGAAAAATTATAAGCTTGAATAAAATTACCACCATTAATTAAAGCAGTTCCTTCATTAACTAAACCAAATACATTATTTTCTTCAGTAGTAATAGTACCACCATTAACTGTTAAATTACCAGAATTGTGTAAAGCTGCACTATTAGCTCCGTTTGCACTAATAGTACCATTATCAACTATTAAAGTTCCTTCGTTATTAACTGTTGGGGCTGCAGAAACATCACTTTTTTTAATAGCTCCATTACCTTTAATTGTAAGAGTTCCACCAGATTCAACCCAAATAACTGAATTTGCATTAGTGTAATTAGTAAGAGTAAAACCATTTAAATCTAAAACAGCTACTTCTCCATCTCTAATAATTAAATCTTGTTTATCATTGTTATTCATCGTTAAATACCAAACATTGTTTTCATTGACTGAAGTAACATTACCACCAATATTATCAACGAAGATAGCGTCTACCTTTACAAATGGCACTAGCATAAAAGCAAAAATAAATACTCCTAAAAATTTTTTTAATTTCATTTTATCAAACCTCTCTTTTCTGATTTCATTATAACTTAAGTATAAATTTAAGTTCAAGAGTTATTAAATAAGTTATTATAAATTTGACACTTTTTTATACAACTTTACACATTTACAATTTACTAATTTTAATATATAATAAATATGAGAAAGAAGGATAAGTTATGGCTAGTAAGAAAAAACACGTTAAAAAAACTCAAAAAAACCGAAATAAAGGTAAAAATTCCAGACAAAGAAATATTAAACAAATAGGTAAAGCTCAAAATCATAAAAAAAGAACACCTAAAAAAGTTACCAAAAAAAATATTACAAACAATAAAATGCTTAAAAATAAAGTGAATAATCCAAATAAATCTACCATAACTAATACAAAACAAGCTAAAAATAAAGTAAATAATTCTATAAAAATTAAACCAAAAATACCAGAAGACACTAAAAAACTGGTCCAAGAAGTATTTCCTCAAAAAAAGAAAAGAAAAGTATCAATGATTATTTTAATATTAATTTTATTAATCAGTATTGGAATTGTTATTTTTTCTCTTTTAAAAATTTTTCTTTGGAATGAAGATAATAAAAAAGTAAAGAAAATAAAAGAAGATGTTAGTGATGTAGCTACTGAAAGACCAGCTTCTAATGCAGTTAATGTCAATCCTCCGGAAAATCCTGAAGACGATTACTGGTATTATATTAATATGGATATGATGAGTGTTGACTTTAATGAACTTAAAAACAAAAATCCTGATACAGTTGGTTTTATTAAAGTAAATGGAACTAATATTAATTACCCTGTAGTTCAAACTACTAACAATGATTATTATTTAACTCATGCCTTTGATAAAAGCGAAAATGATGCAGGCTGGATATATGCTGATTATCGTAACAATATGGTTAATTTTGATAAAAACACTATTATTTATGGTCATGGTAGACTTAATAATACAATGTTTGGTTCTTTAAAAAATATAACAAATAGTAGTTGGTACAATAATAAAGATAATTATATTATTAAGTTTTCAACGCCAACCGAAAATACTTTATGGCAAGTATTTAGTGTTTATACTATCAAGGCTGAAAGTTATTATTTACAAACTACCTTTACTTCTGATACCGAATACAATACATTTTTACAAACTTTAAAAGGTCGTAGTGTTAAAGATTTTAGTGCGACTGTAAATAGTTATGACAAAATTATTACTTTATCAACTTGCAAGGATGTTGCTGGTACTGAAAGAGTTGTAATGCATGCGAAATTAATTAAAAGTGAGGCAAGATAAAACTGTGGATTTATTCCACAGCTTTTTACTTATGATAACCTTTAAGTTCTTGATATTCTAATGATAATTCAGAAAAAGAAATACTACATTGTTTTAAAGCTTCATTTTTTCTTTCAAACTCTTCTGGTAAAATGGAAGTTACTAAAAAACGGTTACCTAAAGTAAGATAATCAAAAGCTTTTTTCGCATAACCAAGGCCTTTAAAACAACTTAAAATATCTTGAAAATTATTAATTCGTGAACTAACTTCTTCACTATTTAAATAATTTTCTATTTGTTTGCTTATTTCTGATTGTTCTTTATTTAAAAAGATAATTCCTGAACCATCAGGATATAAATCAGCTAAAGCTGGTCTAACAATAAATTTATTTAAAAGTTCTGGATAACGACAACCTTTCTCATTTGTTTTAGCAATTAAATAAGCATTACTATCATATTCAGCTGTTCCATAATAATCAGCTTCGGTTATTAATAAATTTTCATTAATTCCTATTCCTTCAAAACTTCCTGTTGGATTATTGTCATTTGAAAAACCAAACTCTACTATTTTCATTTTTAACTTCCTTTCTCATATAGCTTTTAACGGTATATTTTCGTCATAAGCTTTCACTATTTTACTATATTTATCGTATAATCTTTGATAATCACTATTATAATCAGTATTCATTTTAGTAAATGGAATTACTTTAAAATCATACCACTTGTTACTTTTTTTATAATAATTATAAAGAAGTTCATTATTTAAATTTTCTAAAGTAATTTCACTTTTTTGCCCTTTAGTTTTTTTAACAATATCAATACTAGTCATAAGTTCCACCATCGTATTATAATCATTATTTGTACTTTGGGCAGAAATAAAATTTCCTAAAGAATAAATAACTAAAGTATCATTAATAAACGTAACAGGTTCAATAACATGGGGATGCGTTCCAATAATTATATCCACCCCTAAACTTTCTAAATATTCAGCCTCTCTTTGCTGCTCTTCGGTTGGCATATTTTGATACTCGGTACCCCAGTGCATTGAAACAAGTAAAACATCGACTTTATCTCTTACTTTTTCAATATCATTTTTTACTTTTTCGTCGCTATAAAGATTTACCAGGTATTCTTTACCTTCGGGAACTTTTATTCCATTAGTTCCATAAGTATAAGCCAGCATAGTGTAAGTAATACCATTTTTTTCAAAGATTTTTACCTCTTCAGAATCTTCTTTTGAACAGTAGCTACCAGCAGTTAAAACATCTTTAGTTTGCCAGTAACTACAAGAACCATTAACCCCTTTTTCTCCTCTATCTAAAGTATGATTATTAGCTAAACTAACTATATTAAAGCCCGCGTCTAACATCGCATCGCCAAACTCATGAGGACTATTAAAAGTTGGATAATCTGACAAGCCAATATCTTTACCGCCTAAAATACTTTCTTGATTATAAAAAGCTAAATCGTAATTTTTAACAATCGGTTTAATAAATTCTAGTTGTTTTGTAAAATCATAAGTACCATTTTGATAAGCATCGTTATAAACTGAACTATGTAAAAGAGCGTCACCAACCATAACTAAACTTACTTTAGATATCTCTTCTTTAACTTCCTCTTTTTTTATTTCTTTTACTTTAGGCTTGTCCTCTTTTAAAAAGAAGAAAAAAGCTAATCCTAAAATTAAAACTAAAATTATTACTACTATTTTTTTCATTATTCACATACTCCGCCATTATTACCTACTAATTCATTTAATACTTCTTTTGCTTCTTCATTAGTTGTCGTACTTGTAAAATAAGTACCATTTAACTCGTCTACTATTTCACTACTTTGTTTTTCGCCATCAATTGTTAAGCTTTCAACAATTCCATCTTTTAAAGTATAAATTTCTTCCTTATTATTATTTTGACAAGTTACTTCTTCCCCACTAGTACAACCAGCAAGTAAGAAAATTACTAATGTTAAAATTAATCCGCGCATAATTCACCTCCCTACATTAAAGGCGCGAAAGCCTTAAGTATCTGCATCCATAAACGATATAAATAGCTTCTTTTTTTCTTGGTTAAATACACTTTTGTACTTTCGTCTATAGTTTTTAAATAATCTTCTTTTACTTCTTTAACGATTTTACTTTGATAAAGCCATACGCCACATTCAAAGTGCAGGTACAAGCTTCGATAATCTAAATTAACTGTTCCAATTGTAACATACTCGTCGTCTATAATAAACATTTTTTCATGGATAAAACCAGGTGTATACTCATATATTTCAATTCCAGCTTTAATTAATTCTTCGTAATACGATTTAGTAACCATATTAACTATTTTTTTATCGGGAATCCCAGGAACAATTATTTTTACATCTACTCCGTTTTTGGCTGCTAGCTGAAGAGCGGTACTCATTTCACTATCGATTATTAAGTAAGGGGTAGTAATATAAATATATTTTTTAGCTTTATTTATTAAATTTAAATAAATGTTTTCCCCAATAGCTTCATGATCCCAAGGATTATCGTCATAAGGAGCGATAAAACCATCTAAATAAAGTTCTTGATTATTTATTTTATAAGTTAAAAAGTTATCATCAGTTTTATTAATATAATCCCACATAGCTAGAAATTGAACTGTTAAACT
Organism: uncultured Bacilli bacterium; assembly: GCA_944363935.1. Lineage (GTDB taxonomy): Bacteria > Bacillota_I > Bacilli_A > RF39 > UBA660 > Coprosoma. Next base: position 3,039 of record CALVVT010000018.1, on the reverse strand, counting down.
CCAAACTGCATCGCCTTTGAGCATTAAACCATTATCTTTCCAATAACCAAATTTAGACCCCTTATTAATATATTCGTCAGCAATATTAATACCACCAGTAAAACCAATTACACCATCAATTACTACTATTTTTCTATGATCTCTATTATTAACTCTATTTCTTAAAAAAGGAACAAAATTATTAAAAGAACAAGCTTTTATACCATAACTTTCAAGTGTTTGATAATATTTATTTGGAAGAGAAAAAATACAACCTAAATCGTCATAAATAAGTCTAACTTCAACTCCTTCTTTAACTTTTGTTTTTAAAATTTCTAATATACTATCCCACATATTTCCTGGTTTTATGATAAAAAATTCCATAAAAATAAATTTTTTGGCATTTAATAGTTTTTCTTTTAAAGTTTCAAAATAATTATTTCCATCTTTTAAATAACTAGCTTCCGTATTTTGATAAATATAATCATGACCAAAAGACTGAATATAATGAGCCTGCATATAAGCATCTTTACTTTCCATTTTTAATTTTTCCATTATTTTAATATCTTGAGCATTATATTTAACTTCCTTATAATATATTTCTTTTAATCTTTTTTTCTCATGTTTTCCAAGCTGATTACCACCAAAAATTAAATAAATGATTATTCCCAGTATTGGAATAATTAATAAGACAACTATCCAAGCAATTTTATAACCAGGATTAGAATTACCACCTATAATATAAAAGGTCATTAATATTCCTAATATTTCAGATAATACATAGTAATAAACATAATAATCGTTAAAATCTAATACAATAGATAAAATAAATATTATTTGTAAAAGAATTAATAAACTTACAATAAAAGCTCTATGTGTTACTACATTTAATATTTTTTTTAACATCTTAACCTCACCTAACAATATTATACCTTATTTTTAAGAAAAGAAAAAGTCTATTAACTAGACTCTTATATATACTTACGCTAATTGGCTGATAAGTGGACAGTTTTTTAAAACATTAAAAATAGAGCTATCATACTTGAAAGCCCTATCTCGTCTCACATTTGATAAAACGACCGTTTTTTGTTATTATTTTTTTAGATACACAATATTTTCCTAACAACAAAATTTAAAAGATTAAAAAGGTGGTCGTTTTATGTATAAAGTATACAATAATCAAAATAAAATTTCAAGTGATATTGTTAATTTCCTTAAAAAAGTTTTCCCTAATATCAGAAAAACACAACTTAATATTATTCCTTTTATTTTCCTCGGTATGAATTTATCTGAATCTGTTGTCGCTTCTGATATCGCTAAAGAACTTAAGGGGGATTTCTCTCTTGTTCAGTTTGATTCTGTTATTAAAAGAATTAGACGTTTCTTTAAAAACAAACATTTTAACCCTTATGATTTTTATGATGGTATTATTAAATTTGTTATTAACAATTATCGTTTAAAACACAATGATAACAGAGTTCACATTATTTTAGACCATATGTTTTCTCACGACAACTATACTGTTTTTATGATTTCTATGCGTATTGGTAAATCTGGTATTCCTCTTTGGTTTCGCGCTTTTGAGGGCCGTGACTGTCCTGATGCCTTTAAAGAAGAACTTTTAAAACAAGACATTTCTTATGTTTCTTCTTTATTTAAGGAAAATAATAAAAAGTTTGACCTTATTTTTCTTGCTGACAGATGGTTTAATTCTACTTCTTTAATGGAGTATATTAATACTCTAGGTCACACTTATATTTTTCGTTTAAAGAAAAATTTTAAGGTTTTTATCTTTGATAAAAAGGAAGGTCATTATATTTGGAATTGGCTTGATAATCTTCGCAGACTTAAAAACCATCCTGTTTATTATAATGACATCTATTTTACTGAAAGTAAATATATTTCTAATATTGTCATTTCTAGTTCTAAAAAAACTAATGACCCTTGGATTTTAATTACTAATGGTGACTATAAAAGAGCCATTAAAGATTACAGTTATCGTTTTGGGGGTATTGAAACTATTTTTAAAAATCAAAAGTCTAATGGTTTTTATCTTGAAAAAACAGTTAATGCTTCTTTAAAATATTTTGAAAGTTTATATGCTTTTGCTTGTTTTTCTATTCTTTACAATACTATTCTTGGCGCGGATTATATTAAAAATTCTAAATCTTATAAAAATGTTAAAATTACTACTCATACTATTAGTAATGGGAAAAAGACTAGAGTTTTATCTTTATTCAATACTGGGTTAATTTTATTTCATTTAGCTTTTAATTCCTCCCGGTATATTAGACTTCCTTTTTCTTTTATTTTATATGATGTTTAACTTTATTTTGATAACCTATAATCACTTTTTAACTTTAGCCAATACTAAAGAATTTTATGATACTATTTTCTTCTAGTGTTTTAATAATTTTATCATATAAAATTTATCTATCGAATTTATTACTTATACCTTTATAAAAAGATGCCCTATCAGGCATCTTTTCTACAGCTACTGGGCGGACTTTGAACCCTGAAAAAGCCTTGAAAATCAAGGCATTATTCAAAACTGTTCACTATTCAGACAATGTGTATGGGCTTGAACTTGTTCCTGTTCCTCCTGTTATTTGGATATTTGAGTTCAAAGTCAGAACTGGGCGGACGCCGTACGAGTTGTTAGCGTAGTCGTAGCTGAAGACGCCGCTACCGTACACACTCCACACAGAGTACGAGGAGCTGCGAGAATACGGCGACAAGGTCCACCAATAATCACTTTTGAACATCCAATTGCTATTTTTACATGGTGCACTACTTTGATATCCTTGATATACACTTGTACAACTACTATTTGTACTTGCTCTTACATATTCCGTGGCATCTATTAATGCTACTTTTCCTTTCCATTTCGCTGCTTTTACTTGGCTTACATCTGTACTTATTGTTTGCCCTGACTGATATTTTAATACGCCTACTTTATATATCGCATCCTGTTTTACCATGTTTTTTGCTGTCGCATTTAACCCGTTATAATACTCTCCATTTAAATATTCATTTAAATCTGCCTCTTGACTTGGTAAC
>CALVVT010000017.1 GCA_944363935.1 uncultured Bacilli bacterium | reverse complement strand
GAAAGTAACTTTTATTAATTTATATAAAGATAATTATAAGTTATATAATATGTGTGCCGTATTAGAAATAAGCCCTAAAACTTATTATAAATATCGAAATAAGGAAGATCCTGATTATTATGATTATTTAATAATTAAAGAAATATTTGATGATTCTAAAGGCACATATGGATATCGTAGAATTGTGGAAGGCCTAAAAATCAAATATGATGTTGTAATGAATGGAAAGAAGGTTTTAAGAATAATGAAAAAATATAATTTGATGCCTAGTTATATTAGAAGGGCAAAGAAAAAGAATAAAAATGGAAGGATAGAAGATAATGTTAAACCTGACTTATTAAAACGCAATTTTAATACAGATGCGCCAAATAAAGTATGGGATACTGATGTAACTTATCTAATATTTAAAGGAGCTAGAGCTTATTTATCTACAATAATTGATTTATACGATAGAAAAGTTGTAGCTTATAAAATATCTAAACACAATGATAACAAACTTGTCATGGATACTTTAAATGAAGCTATATCAAAAAGAAAATATGTACATGGATTAATTTTGCATAGTGATCAAGGTTTCCAATATACATCTTATGAATACAAAGCTATCTGCGAGTCTAATGGCATACAAATATCTATGGCTAGAAAAGGCACACCAATAGATGATTCGCCGATAGAGAGCTGGCACTCTCTCCTTAAAAAGGAAACTTTGTACAATTATAATATCACATCTTTGGAAGAATACATAACTTTAGTTAAAGAATGGATAGAATTCTATAATACGAAAAGGCTTAAAGGTAAGAAAAATTTCAAAAAGAAAAATTATTCTAACAATAACAAATAAAGGCAAGCTTTATTTGTAAGCATATTATAACTATATAATAAAAATCAAGGGTCTAGATGAACTCACTTCGTTCGCCCTTGATTTTTAAGATTTGCTTTTTTTTAGACGTCTACCATTTGGGGTTCACATCAAAACCCCAGCTACTTTATTTTTGTATAATTAGGGCCACATTCTAACTATATATATTTCTTCTTTTTGAACATCTACTTTATAAACTAATCTATGCTGATAATTAATACGCCTTGAATAATATGAATCCAAGTTTCCAGAAAGTTTTTCATAAAATGGTGGATAGCAAAAAGGATCATTAAGCATTGAATCAAGTATTGTTTTTACTTTACTAGAAAGTTTAGCATTATCTATTTTCTTTTTGTCATTTAAAGCTTGTTTAGAAAATTTTATTTTATATTCTACCATTTATCCCACGGTTTATTGGGATTATATTCTAAAGCATTATCCCAATCTGTTTCTTCGTCTGCCTTTTTTATACTTTCTACGTAACCAGGAATACTTTGTAAATACAATGTTTCTTGAATGCTATTCCAATCTTTTTCAGATAATATAACTGCATTATCCCCTTTAGTATTAACTATCTTAACTGGATTATAAGCAACATTAACATCACTAACTATTCCATAAAGTTTTGTTCTTGCATCAGTTATTTTATACTCTTTCAAATTATCACCACCTATATAAAACATTATAGCAAACGTTTAAACGTACGTCAATGTTTTTAAAATATTTTTACTTATTATATTCTCTAAAAAATCGTTTATACAAAATCACTTTTAAATATATCTAATTTTCTCCAGCCTATTATTATCAACATTCTACAAACACAATAAAACCCTCGAAAAATCAAGGGATATTTTTTATATTGGTACCGGTAGTCGGACTCGAACCGACACGGGTAAACCCACCTGATTTTGAGTCAGGCATGACTACCAATTCCATCATACCGGCAAATAAGAAATTAAATTTCTTTATATTTTGATTCAAATAAATCTTTAGTTTCTTCTTCGGTTTCTATCTTTTTTAATTTTGGTAAATCTTTAGTTGAAGTAAGACCAAAGTGATCTAAAAATCCTTCGGTAACACCATATAAAATAGGTCTACCTGGTTGTTCTGAACGCCCAACATCTTTAACTAAATTTTTAAAGACTAATTTTCTTATTATATGAGCGCTGGAAACACCTCTAATTTCGTCAACCATACTTCTGGTTACAGGTTCATTATACGCTATTATAGCTAAAGTTTCAAGAGCAGAAGCACTTAAATTTTCACTAGTTTCCTCGTTAAATAATTTCTTTAAATATGAAGCATATTGTTTCTTGGTAATTATTTTTACCCTATTTCCATAAAATTCAAGTTCAAGACCACTACTATTATTTTGAAATTTACTAGCCAAAATCTTTAAACTTTTTTCTAAATCTTCCTTTGATAATTCTAAAATTCTTGAAAGTTCTTCTAATGCTAGTCCATCATCACCAGCAACAAATAAAAGTGCTTCCAAAGCCGCTATTTCACTCATACATTTCCTCCTACCTGCAAAACTATTTTATCATGGTTATAGTTTTGTTTAATAAATAAATTCCCTTTTTTAGCTAAATCTAATATTGATAAAAAAGTGACAACAATATAATCTCTAGTATAATGGTCAAATAAATCTTCAAAAAACATTTCTTTTTTTTCTTTTAAAATATGCATTATTTCTTTATTTCTTCTTTCAACTGAATACTCTTTTCTAGTTACAACGGTATTTAATGGTTTATCAAGTTCTTTTTTTAAATTAAATTGTTCTAATGCTTTTAATAAATCCTCAAGTGTTAAATCCTTACTTAAATTTACTTCGTCAGTTTTAAATTCTTCTAGAAAGCTTGCCGGTTTTGTAAAAGAATCATTTCTAACATTTTCTAAATCTTTAAAAACATTTGATACTTCTTTGTACATTTGATATTCAGCTAACCTATCAATGAATTCCGCTTTTTCCTCGTCTTCCTCTTCGTCATAGCTTGGTAAAAGCTCTTTTGATTTCATTAAAATTAAATCAGCAGCCATAACTAAATACTCACTACTAATATCTAATTTAAGTTTATCCATTTCTCTAATATAATCCAAATAATGTTCAGTTATTTCAGCAATACTTATATCAAAGATATTAATATCGTTTTTCTTTATTAAATGTAAAAGTAAATCTAAAGGTCCTTCAAACTTATCAATTGTTATATTATATTTCATAAAATCACCAAATATCTTTCTATAAGATTATACCATTTTTTTGAAAGAAAAAGAAGCTATTTTGCTTCTTCTATAGTTCTTGTTTCTCTAATGACAACAACTTTAATCGTTCCTGGATATTGCAGATTTTCTTCAATTTTATCTCTAATATCACGAGCCATTTTTACACTAGTTAAATCGTCAATTTCTTCAGGTTTAACAATTACCCGAAGTTCTCTTCCCGCTTGCATAGCAAAAGCTTTTTCAACACCAGGAATCTCATTTGCAATATTCTCTAAATCAGTAAGTCTTTGAATGTAATTTTCTAAAGAATCATTACGAGCTCCTGGACGAGATGCTGAAAGTGTATCAGCAATGGCCACTAATACTGAAATAATATTAGTTGGAGCAGCATCGCCATGATGTGAGGCAATAGCATTAATAACTTCTTCACTTTCACCATATTTTTTAGCTAAATTAACGCCAAGTTCAACATGACTACCTTCAGTTTCATGGTCAATTGCTTTACCAATATCATGAAGAAGACCTGCTCTTTTAGCTAATGTAACATTTTCGCCAAGTTCAGCTGCAAGTAATCCTGATAAAGAGGCTACTTCAATCGAATGTTGAAGGGCATTTTGACCATAACTAGTTCTAAATTTAAGTTTACCTAAAAGTTCTATTAAGTTATGATCCATTTTAGAAATTCCAAGATCAAATAACGCACTATTACCATATTCCATTAATTTATTTTGCATTTCTTTAAGCGTTTTGTCATATACTTCTTCAATTCTTCCAGGATGGATTCTTCCATCTTTAATTAAAGTATCTAACGTAAGTCTCGCGATTTCCCGGCGATAAGGGTCAAAGCTTGAAAGAACAATTGCTTCTGGGGTATCGTCAATAATTAAATCAACTCCAGTAACCGCCTCAATCGTTCTTATATTTCTGCCTTCTCTTCCTATGATTCTTCCTTTCATATCGTCATTAGGTAGTTCGGCTACAGTAACAGTTTGTTCATTAGCAATATCAGCAGCATATTTTTCCATTGAAGAAACTATTAAATTTTTAGCTTTTTTATCGGCATCTAATTTCGCATCAGTTTCCCGTTCTTTAATATAATTAGCTATTTCTAAATCCATCATTTCTTCAACTTTTTTCATAATTAATTTTCCGGCTTCTTTTTTTGAATAACCAGCAATTTCTTCGAGTAATTTTAGTTGTTTGTCTTTAGTCTCTTCTAACTCCATTTGCTTATTTTGCAAATCTTTTTGTTCTTTTAATAAATTATCTTCTTTTACTTCTAGCATTTGTTCACGATTTTGAAGCATCTGATCACGGCGATCTAAACTTTCTTCACGAGCTAAAATTCGTTCTTCAGTTTCTTTAGCTTCCTGCTTCTTTTCTTTAACCTCATTTTGAGCATCAATTTTTAATTTATGAATTTCTTCTTTCGCTTCTAAAATGCTATCTCTTTTTAATTTATCAGCTTCTTTTTTCGCATCATCGATTATTGTTCCTGCTTTTTTTGTGGCCATAAACAGTTTTAACTGATTAAAAACAAGCATAACGATAATGCCGACAAAAAGTCCAACTAAAACTAGCAAAATGGAGAAAATAGTACTATTCATATTATTACCTCCATATTTCTATTCGGTAAGATACTTACCTATTCTTATTGTAACGGGTAATTCTCATTTAGTCAAGCAAAAAATCAAAAAGATTATTTTGTATCTTTCTGATTTTCTTTTTCAATACCAAAATGCACTCTTATTTTGTGAAGAATTTCCTCTTTTACTTTAGGATTATTTTTTAAATATTCTTTAGCATTTTCTTTTCCTTGGGCGATTTTTTCACCATTGTAAGAATACCAAGCTCCAGCTTTTTCTAAAACATTTATTTCGCTACCTAAATCAACAATTTCTCCTTCTAAAGAAATCCCAGTTCCATACATAATATCTACTTGACAAGTTTTAAATGGTGGAGCCATCTTATTTTTAACAACTTTAACATTAGTTTTATTACCAATTATTTCAGTTCCAAGCTTTATTTGTTCACTTCTTCTAATATCAAGTCTAATAGAAGAATAAAATTTTAGTGCTCGTCCACCTGGAGTTACTTCTGGATTACCAAACATCACCCCAACTTTTTCTCTTAACTGATTAATAAAAATTGCAATAGTTCCTGTTTTATTAATGATTCCTGCAAGTTTCCGTAAAGCTTGACTCATAAGTCTGGCTTGAAGTCCAACATGTGAATCTCCCATTTCTCCTTCTATTTCAGCTTGCGGAACTAACGCAGCTACCGAATCTATAACAAGAACACTAATAGCACCACTTCTTACTAACGCTTCCGCTATTTCTAAAGCCTGTTCACCATTATCTGGTTGTGATAATAATAATTCATTTATATCAACACCAAGTCTCGCAGCATACTGGGGATCTAAAGAATTTTCAGCATCAATAAAAGCCGCTTTCCCACCAGCTTTTTGAGCTTCCGCAATTGCATGAAGAGCAAAAGTTGTTTTACCACTAGATTCAGGCCCATATATTTCGATAATTCTTCCTTTAGGATATCCTCCAATTCCTAGTGCGATGTCTAATGAAATACTTCCACTAGAAACAACATCAATTTCTTGTTTTTCATTATCACCTAACTTCATAATTGAACCTTTACCAAATTGTTTTTCAATGTCAGCTAGGACTTGTTTTAAATCTGTATCTTTTTCTACTTTTTTTGCCATTTTGATTTTCCTTTCTTAATTTACAACATCATTGTATCTTATATTTTTTGCTTTGTCAATACTTTTTGCGAATATTTGTTCGTTTTCATAATTTCACCTCCTATTATATATCATAGGAGATTTATTTAAAAAATCCTTCTTTTTTTTGAAAAAAAATAAAAAAAGGTTAAATTTCACCTTTTTTAAAAACATATTCCTTATTAAGACTATAATATCTTATACCAGAAACGATTGATAATACCGCCGCAATTACTAATAATAAATCGGCCACTCGTAAATTCCAAAGTTCAAATGGTAAATTATAGAATAAAGTAAGAATAATTCCTATCATTAAACAAGCTGTTTTTACTTTTCCAAGCATAATAGCAGCTACTACTTTACCAGCATTACCAGCAGCCATTTTAATTGAATTAACAACAGTATCTCTTAATATAATAATTACGGGAATAATTGGATGGATAAAACCTTGAGCTGATAAAATAATTAAAATTGAATTAACTAAAATTTTATCGGCAATCGCATCCATCATTTTGCCAAAATCAGTAACTAAATTATGTTTTCTAGCAATATAACCATCAATAAAATCAGTTATTGAAGCAAGGGCAAATAAAATAGCCGCAATTGGATATCTAATATCGACAACTATTGATTCGTTAATATATAGTTGTGGAATATCGATGCCCATTGCTGAAAATGGAAATAATAAAATTAAAATAATAATAATTGTTAAAAATATTCTAACCATCGTTAGTTTGTTTGGTAAATTCATACGTCCTCCTATTTAGCAGTTTCAACTACTGCACCTTCTACAAATTCTTCGTCATTGTCATTTAAATTAATAACTAAATATGCAATTAAAACAATAAAAACAATAATTACACCATAAATTAAAAAGGGAATAAATGATAATTTAGATTTATACTCTAATGTATACGGTGATTTAATCGATTTAGATTTTGTCTTTCCTTTTTTGGCATTCTTAATGTCGTCTAATGATATTTTTGATGTATAATCAAATAAATATTCATTAAACTCGTCAACTAAATCTTCTTTATCAAGACCTAAATACTTCGCATAATCGCGAATAAAATATTTCAAATAAAAAAGGTCGTTAAAGGCAGCATTATTTCCTTGCTCTAAATTTTCTATTTGGGTTGGTCTGATTTTTAAATCTTCAGCGGCTTCTTCAATTGAAATACCAATCTCTTCTCTGGCTGCTTTTAATTTTTCACCAATATCTTTCATATGAATTCTCCTTTTGGATAATTATTTTATAAATAATATTTTATAAGCCATATTCTGTACCTATTACTAGGTGACAAACATTTATCTACCGTTAAAAACGGTCCCGTAAATAATTCTTAATTCTTATCTAACGAGTTCCCCTACCATAATTTGGGTTTCTTGCTTGTGGGGTTTACCGCGTTTCACTCTTTTGTTTCCAAAAGACTCGTCTCTGTGGCACTTTATCTTTCTTAACCAGATTAAAGGTCTTGAAAGGCCGTTAGCTTAAAGCTACCATAGGTTATTTTTTCCCTATGCACAATCACTACAGCCATCACAGGTCTGTGCAAGTATGGACTTTCCTCTACATTATATAAAATGCAGCGTTTGTCAAAATATTATCTATTAGAGTTATCGCCATATACAATTTTTTCAAGATTTGAAAGACGTCTTAATAAATCAGCATTATTAAAATCACCAGGTGTTTTATTAACAACATCTAATTTCGTTTTTAAATTTCTTATTTCTTGTTTTAACTGCATATTTTCTTCGATAAGATCTTTTTTATCACGGTCAAGTTCTCTTATAATTGAAAACATTTCTTCATAATCACTAATAACCGTGTCTAAAAATTTATCGACTTCTTGCGGTCTGTAACCTCTTGTATCGAGTTTAAATTCTTTCTCTAAAATTTCTTTAGGTGAAAGTACTATTCTTTCTTGATACATAGCTATCCCCTCTTTCTTTACATCAAATATTTTCTCAAAAAAAAAGTAACTTGTCAATGGTAAGTAAACTTTTAATGTTTTTTATAAGTTATTCTTTTTAAATATCTAATATCTTCAAGCATTTCTCTAAATAATTTATTCACTATTTCCTTATTCATTTTATCACCACTTATATCATATTATTTTTCCTTTTTAAATTCATTACTTTCGACAATAATCGAAAAAACTAGAACCTTTTTATACTTGACATTTTATTGTCACCCTTTGATAAAAAATAAAAATACTCTAGTCAAAAAGTGTAAAATATAGTATAATTATAATGGTGTTATTATGAACATAAGATATTATAAACAAAAATCATTTTCTAATTACAGTACTTATGCGAATAGAGGTATGAGTCTTGAACACGATATATCTTTAGCTAACGAATTTTACCGAATTAATGACATTGGAATTATTTATAAAAAACCAACGCCTATTACTATTGCTAAAGTAAATTATCCTTCAAGAAAGGAAGCTATAATTAAAGAAGCTTATTTTAAAACACCGTCAACTACTGACTACAATGGTATTTATAAAGGTAAATACCTTGATTTTGAAGCCAAGGAAACAAAAAAAGACAAATATTTCCCATTAGAAAATATTCATGAACATCAAATAAGTCATTTAAAAGCTATCAATAAACATGGCGGAATTGGCTTTATAATTGTAAGATTTTCTAGTTTATATAAAACTTATCTTCTAACTATCGATAAACTCGAATATTTTTTAAATAACAATAAAAGAAAATCTATTCCGTTAGAATATTTTGAAAAAGAGGGTTTTTTAATCAAAGAAAAATATAATCCGCGGCTTGATTATTTAGAAGTAATTGATAAACTTTATTTTGATGGAGGCCAAAATGAAAGCACGAATTAAAGACATGATAAAATTTATTAAAAGAATGCCAATCAGAAAAATTGCTTTAATTGCAAGTCCAATATTCTTTATTCTTCTAACTGTTTTAGGACATATTTTAATTGGATTTATATTATTTATTCTCTTAAACTGTGTTTGGTTAATTCCTTATATTAAAAGAAATATTCAAAAAAATGCCAAACCTAGAGTCAGTAAAATTGAAGAGAAAGAAAATCTAGAAAGTGAGGAAAATATGCGTAAAAAAGGAAATAAACCTAAAAAGAAAAAAGGCAAAATTATTTTATTAGTAATACTATGTATTTTTCTAGCAATTATGGTAGCTGGAATTGCCTTTTTAACTTATATCGTTATTACCGCACCAAAGTTTGATCCTGATAATTTATATACTAAAGAAGCTAGTACTCTTTATGACAGCAATGGTGAATCTTTTGCCAGACTAGGTTCAGAAATGAGAGAAAAAATCGGTTATGAAGATATGAGTGAAGAACTAGTAAATGCAATAGTTGCTACTGAAGACTCTAGATTCTTCCAACACAATGGTTTTGATTTACCTCGTTTTATGAAAGCTTCCTTTGGACAATTACTTGGACAAAATGCTGGTGGAGCTTCAACCTTAACTATGCAGGTTTCGAAAAACCAATTTACTTCAACTACATCTTCTGGTTTTGAAGGTATTAAACGTAAATTTACTGATATTTACCTATCAATTTTCCAAATAGAACGTAATTATACCAAAGAAGAAATTCTTGAATTTTACGCTAATTCAAACTATTTAGGAAGTGGAGCTTATGGTGTAGAACAAGCAGCAGAAACCTATTTTGGTAAAAGTGCAAAAGAATTAAATTTATCAGAAGCTGCTATGATTGCTGGAATGTTCCAATCACCAGTAGCTTATGATCCTAATATCAATCCCGATCAAACAGAAGAAAGAAGACAACTTGTCTTAAAATTAATGAAAAGACATGGTTATATTAATAATGAAGAATACAAAATAGCTAAAAAAATGTCTGTTGATAGAATTGTTATTAAAGGTCAAAGTGCCCACAACAGTTATGAAGATTATCAAGGATTTATCGATACAGTAGCTGTTGAAGTTGAAGAAAAAACTGGTTATGACCCATATTCTTATTCTATGAAAATCTATACAACTATGGATAGAGAAAAACAAGATAAAATTACTAAAATCATGACTGGAGAAACATATTCTTGGGAAAATGATAAAGTTGACGCTGGTATTGTGGCTTTAGATAACAATAACGGAGAAATTTTAGCTGTTGGTGCTGGACGTAACAGTTCAGGGGCTAAATCATTTAATAATGCTACTATGATGAAAAAACAAATCGGTTCAACCGCTAAACCATTATTTGATTATGGTCCAGCTATTGAATACAACGACTGGAATACTTACCATCCAATTATCGATAGCGAATATACTTATAGTGATGGTACAGAAATAAATAACTATGATGGCAGATATAAAGGAATTATGACAATTAGAGAAGCCCTAGTTGACTCTAGAAATATTCCGGCTTTAAAAACTTTCCAAAGTGTTAAAAATTCACAAATAAAAGAGTTTGTCGAAGGATTAGGCCTTTCTCCAGAAGTAGCTAGTAACGGAAAACTACACGAAGCTCATGCTATTGGTGGTTATACTGGTGAGTCACCACTTACCGTTGCGGGAGCTTATGCAGCTTTTGCTAATGAAGGAGAATATATTGAACCACACAGTTTTACTAAAGTTGTTTTCGATGCTGATGGTTCTACTTATGAAAATGAAATTGAAAAAAATCAAGTTATGAGTGAAGATACGGCTTATATGGTTTACGACATGTTAATTGATACTGGTAAAAGTGCTTTAGGTCGTTATAATAATATTAATGGAGCCGAATTTGGAGCTAAAACTGGTACAACAAACTATGACGAAGACACTATGAAAAAATATCATTTACCAAGTAGTGCTGTTAACGATTTATGGGTTGCTGGCATTAACAAAGACTATTCAATAGCCGTTTGGTACGGTTATGACAATATTAATGAAGGACACAATTATTTTGGTTCTAGTCAAAACTCAAGATTATTCCAAACGGTAGCTAAAGATTACTTTAAAGCTGATGCCAAAATTGAAAGACCTGATAGTATTGTTGAGACTACAGTTGAAAGATACTGTGCTACTCCACTTCTTCCTAGTGAAAACACTCCTAGCAATATGAAAACTAAAGAATTATTCAAAAAGAACAGTGAACCTACAGAAGTTTCTGCTAGATATACTACTTTAAGTGATGTTACTAATGTTAAAGCTAGTGTTTCTGGTAATAAAGCTACTATTACTTGGAAAGGAATAAATACTCCACAAGCTTTAAGTAGTAATTATTGGAAACCATTTGTGGAAAAAGCCTTTAATGTAACAAGTGACCAAAATACTTATTTAAATTATATTATGGGGGTTAATAATACACAATTAGGTAATTTAGTTTACAAAGTATATTTAAAAACTGGTGGTAGTGAAAGATTACTTACAACAACTTCTAGTACTTCGGCAACAGTTAATTTAACTACTGATTCTCCTACCTTTGTTGTTAAAGCTGGCTACTCTAATTATGGTGGTTCTGACAGTAAAGGTGTAGAAACTAAAGTAAGTTATGATAAAGCTGATGCTAGTGATATTGAAGTAACTCTTGTTGGCGAGGATACTGTTAATATAACAGTTGGTCAGTCTTACTCTGACGAAAACCCACCAATTAAAGCTACTTTAGATGGTGAAGATATTACTAATGAAGTAAAATATACTTCGGCTATTACCGATGCTACTGGAAATCCAGTTAATTTTCCAACTACTAGTTGGACAGCTGGCCAATATACAATAACTTATACAGTTACTTATGAAGGTGTTACTGTTAATACTTTAGAAAGAACAATTATTGTTAGTTAAGATGCTTTAGGCATCTTTTTTTTGCTAAAAAGTAAGATTCTTCAAAAATTTCCAATATTCGCCATTTATGTCTAATTTTACATTTAAGTTAAATATTAGTTTCTTCTAATAAATATGTTGTTGTAAAAATACTCGGATTAGTACAGTATTCCATAATAAACTCGTTATTCTTTTTACAAATAATAACCCCAACTGTTTTTTCATGAAATGACTCTTTTATATGTTTATCTACATAACCAATATATTTAGTTATTTGACCTATATATTCTGCTTTCAGTTCTGTAATCTTAAGTTCAATAACTACAAAACAGTTATACTTATAATTAAATAATAAAAAGTCTATATAATTATATCTATCTCCCATCTTTATTTTTACTTCACTACCTAAAAATGTAAAACCTATTCCAAGTTCCTTTAAAAAATCTTCTATGTTTTCTAAAATAGACTGCTGTAAAACATATTCCGTTAATTTATTATTTTTATTTTTAACTTTTATTAATATTGGGTTTTTAATTAATGTATTTACTTTAGGTGCTTCTAATTCTGTTTGATTACCAATTCTTTCATATTCATTATTTTTTATTCTATGATGAAGTTCACGATATGATAAATTTTGCACTTTAGTAATATAAATATAATACTTTAGTTCATTAGTATTTTTAATATTTAATAATTCACAAATATGACTCCAACTCAATTGTGCAGGCAGTGCCTGCATATTCTTGAATTTAATATAATAATTTCTCATTAATACCAAACTTCTATAACTGTATCCTTTACCAAGTTCTTTAGTTAATTTTGCTGAATATTCTTTAATTAATTTATTACCATATTTAGCTCGTGCTTCTCCTCCCTGGGCCTCTACTAATAATTTTCCTACTTCAAAATAACTATTTAAATCACTTCTATTTTTAGAATAATCTTTTACTTTCTTATATACTTCATTTTTAACTAATACATCTTTTATTTCATTATAATAATTCATACCTTACTCCCTTCTAATAAATATGTTGTTGTAAAAATATTTGGATTAGTACAATATTCCATAATAAACTTATTATCTTTTTTACATATAATTACACCTACAGTTTTATCATGAAATGATTTTCTTATATTTTTATCAACGTAACCAATATATTTAGTTATTTGTCCAATATATTCGGCTTTTAATTCTGTTACTTTAAGTTCAACAACTACAAAACAGTTATAATTATAATTAAACAAAAGGAAATCTATTCGATTATATCTATCTCCTATTTTTATTTTTACTTCACTGCCAACATAAGTAAATCCTATTCCGAGTTCCTTTAAAAAATTATCCATATCTTCCAATATTAAATTATGTAGTATATATTCACTAACTTTTTTTATCTCTTTATTTGTTTTAATAATTATAGGATTTTTAATTAATGTATTTACTTTTGGTTCTTCTAATTCCTCCATTTTACCAATTCTCTCGTATTCATTATTTTTTATTCGTTCACGTAATTCTCTTACTGATAAATTAAATTTATTTATAATGTTAATATAATATTTAATCATATTATTATCTTTTAATGATAAAAGTAAACGATAATGACTCCAAGTTAATTCGGCACACAGTGTGTGCCATTTTGAAAATTTAATATAAAAGCTTCGCATATTTCGTAAATTTCTTTCTGTATACCCTTTACCAAGTTCTTTAGTTAATTTTGCTGAATATTCTTTAATTAATTTATTACCATATTTAGCTCGTGCTTCACCACCTTGCGCTTCCACTATTAACCTTCCTACTTCAAAATAACTATTTAAATCACTTCTATTTTTGGAATAATCTTTTACTTTCTTATAAACTTCATTTTTAATTAGTACATCTTTTATTTCATTATAATAATTCATACCTTACTCCCTTCTAATAAATATATCGTTGATGTTAGGATAGATTTATAGACACAAAAGTATGGACAATATAGTATAATAATAAACATTGAGAGGAGTGTCTATAATGGCGAGAGGAAAGAGCTATGATGAAGATTTTACAAAGATGATTGTTGATCTTTATAATAATAAAGAGCCAGCTTGTGAAATAATACGTGAATATGGCATAAGTAGTTCT
>CALVVT010000016.1 GCA_944363935.1 uncultured Bacilli bacterium | reverse complement strand
GGAAATAAGGAGAGTTATATGAAAGGTTTTACATTAGCAGAATTAATGGGCGTTATTGTTATTTTAGGAATTCTCGCAGTTATTATTACGACGACTATTGATAGAAATATTGTTAATAGTCGTATTCAAACATGTAAATCACAGGAAGAAAATTTAATTCAGGCAGCGCAGATGTATGTAACGGATGATTCTACTGTTTTACCAGGTAAAAATAGTTCAAATATCATTACAATTAGACAGTTAAAAGACGGTAAATATATTGATGATGATATGGAAAATCCAATGACTGGAAAGGCTTACAATCCTGATACTTATGTTGAAATTAGTTTGGAAGAAGATAGTACTGGGCAGACTGAAAATCCTAAAAATTATCATTATGAAGTTGTATATGTAGACGAAACAGAATGTCCAAATGAATAGAGAAGGTGATAATGTGAAGAAAATAATAGCAAGTGGTAATGAAGGGGCGGTATATGCCTCTTATCTTTTTACAGAAGTAGCTGGAATATATCCAATTACTCCATCTAGTCCAATGCCAGCTTTAATGGATAAACTAGCGGCTAGTGGTGAAACTAATATTTTGGGTGAAACTGTAAAAATAATAGAGATGCAAAGCGAAGCTGGGGCAATTGGAATGGTTCATGGAAGTTTGCAAGTTGGCAGACTTACAACAACTTATACTTCTAGTCAGGGCCTCCTATT
This sequence comes from uncultured Bacilli bacterium, assembly GCA_944363935.1. Lineage (GTDB taxonomy): Bacteria > Bacillota_I > Bacilli_A > RF39 > UBA660 > Coprosoma. The sequence goes on along the minus strand of CALVVT010000016.1, from coordinate 4,157 downwards.
AATGCTTCCTAATATGTATAAAATAGCTGGAGAAATGCTTCCTTGTACAATGCATGTAGCAGCTAGAACAGTTGCTACTCATGCTTTAAGTATTTTTGGTGACCATAGTGATGTTTATAGTGTGAGAGGAACAGGGTTTTGTATGCTCTCTTCAGCAAACCCGGAAGATGCTTATTATATGGCTTTAATTAGTCATTTATCAGCTATTAAAGCATCATTACCATTTATGCATTTCTTTGATGGTTTTCGAACTAGTCATGAAATAAATAAAATAAATGTATTAGAAAAAGAAGAAGTAGAAAAATTAATTGATTATAATGCTTTAAATAAGTTTCGGCAAAGATCTTTTGACATTAATAATCCAGTAACTAAAGGAACTAATCAAAATGCTGATATTTATTTTCAAACCGTTGAAGCTCGTAATAAAACTTATATGGAAGTTCCAAGGATTGTAAACGATTATATGGAGAAAATAAATAAAATAACTAATCATAACTATAAACCATTTAATTATTATGGCAAAAGTGACGCGGAAAAAGTTATTGTTGCAATGGGTTCAGTATGTAATACAGTAAGAGAGTATATTAATTTTACTAATGAAAAAATAGGGCTAATTGAAGTTCATTTATTTAGACCATTTAGTAAAGAATACTTGTTAAATGTACTGCCTAAAACAGTAAAAAAAATCGCTGTTTTAGATAGAGCTAAAGAAGCTGGAAGTAGTGGTGAGGCTTTATATTTAGATGTTATGAGTTCATTATTTAATAAAAATATAACTGTAACTCATGGCCGTTATGGTCTTTCTAGTAAAGATATAACTCCTGGAATGATTAAAGCGGTTTATGATATGCTGGATAACCCTAAAGAAGAATTTACAATTGGAATTAATGACGATGTCACTAATTTAAGTTTAAATTATGAAAATATTGAGACTAATAATCATTTTAGTATGCTTATATATGGTTATGGCAGTGATGGCATGGTAAGTGCGAGTAAATCGTTAATTGAAATAATCGGTAATAATACTGATAATTATGTTCAAGGTTATTTTGATTATGACTCTAAAAAATCAGGTGGGGTAACTGTTAGCCATTTAAGATTTTCAAAAGATAAAATTTTGTCTTCTTATTATGTTAGTCACCCTTCAGTAGTTGTAATTGCTAATGACCGTTATTTAAATGAATTTGATGCGATTAGTAATATTAAAGAAAATGGTATTTTAATTATTAGTACCGCTCTTTCTTCTAATCAGTTATTAGAAGCGTTAAAACCTTATAAAGACATTTTAATTAAAAAAAATATCAAACTTTATAGTATTGATGCTTATAAACTAGCTGATACTGAAAATCTTGGCAGAAAAATTAGTATGATAATGGCGGGAACTATTTTAAAATTTATAAAAAGCGTAGATTATAATGAAGGTATTAATTATTTAGAAAAATATATTGATAAAAAATTTAAAATTAAAAGTCCAGAAATAGCTTTAGCTAATAAAAAAGCTTTAAATAAAATTTCTAGCTATTTAAAAGAAATACCTTTAGATAAAAATAGTACTAGTTTAAAGTTTAATTATCATGATATTTATGAAGTTCTAGAGCACCGAAAAGGAAATAGCATTAAAGTGTCAGAGGTTATGAATTATAAAGATGGAACTTTTACTCCTAAAATAATGAGTGAAGAAGCTATTAGTAATTATATTCCTTCTTATAACAGTGAAAACTGTATTACCTGTGGTCAGTGTTCATTTGTTTGTCCGCATGGAGTAATTAGACCATTTATTTTAGACGAAGAAGAATATAGTAAAGCGTCTAGTAGTATTCGTGATAAATGCGTTAAAACACATCAGGGATATTATATAATAAGCGCTAATCATAATAAGTGTACTGGCTGCGGATTATGTATTAATGTTTGTCCAGGTAAAAAAGGAAATAAGGCTTTATCTTTTACTCAAAATAAACCTGATAATGAGTTTAGTTATTTAACGGAAAATGTTAAAGTTAAAAAGCTTCCTAAAACAACTATTAAAGGTAGTCAATTGGTACCGCCTAAATTTGCTTATAGCGGAGCCTGCGCTGGCTGCGGACAAACAGCTTATATTAAATTATTAACTCAATTATTTGACAATGTTATTATCGCTAATGCGACAGGTTGTTCGTCTATTTATGGTGGTTGTCTACCTAATTTACCATATAAATTACCTTGGTCTAATAGTTTATTTGAAGATAATGCTGAATATGGTTTTGGTTTGTTAACTGGTATTAATAATGCTAAAAAACAAATAAGTGAAATAATGAAAAAATATAATGAACCTTTATTTGAAAAATGGCTTGCTAATTCTAATGATTATGATATTACTAAAGAGGTTTATGATAAACTTGATTACGAAAAGTATCCAGAACTTTTACCTTTAAAGAGTCATATAGTTTCTGAAAGTATATGGGCTATCGGTGGCGATGGCTGGGCTTATGATATTGGTTTTAGTGGTATTGATCATGTTTTATCAAGTGGTGAAAATATTAATATTTTAGTTTTAGATAGCCAGGTATATTCTAATACTGGAGGGCAGGCTTCTAAAGCAACGCCAGTAGGAGCAGTAGCAGAATTTGCTAGTTCTGGTAAAAATAATGCTAAAAAGGATTTAGCGCGCATTGCTATGTGTTATCCAAATGTTTATGTGGCTCAAGTTTGTTTAGGAGCCAATATGATGCAGGTAATAAAAGCTTTTACCGAAGCTTATAATCATAATGGTCCTTCGATTATAATAGCTTATACTCCTTGTATTTCTCATGGAATTAAAGGCGGTATGGGTGAGAGTGTTAATATTGAAGCTTTAGCAACAAAATGTGGTTATTTTCCTATTTTTAGATATGATGGAACTAACTTTACTTTAGATAGTAAAAATCCTGATTTTGATTTATATGAAGAGTTTTTGGAAAAACAAACTAGGTATACAATGCTTAAATCAGTTAATGAAAAACATGCTAATGAGTTACTCAATGAAAATAAAGAAAATGCGTTAAAAAGGTTTAAATATTATCAAAGTTTAGAAAATGCAGAATAATTTCTGTATTTTTTTTATTTTTTTTCAAAAAAAAGAAGGGTTTTTTAAAAAAATCTCCTATGATATATAGTAGAGGGGCTATAACGAAGGAGGTTTTATGAATTATTATAATGAAATAAAAGACGTACTAATTAAAAATGAAGTTTATAAAAAAGTAAAAGATTATTCCAAAAATAAAAGTGATTTAAATAGTTACTATGAAGTAGGAAGGCTAATTGTAGAAGCCCAGGGCGGTGAAGCTAGGGGAATAAATTAATTAAAGAATATTCAGAGAGATTAACTAAAGAGCTTGGTAAAGGATATACTTATACTAATTTGAGTAGAATGCGACAGTTTTATTTATTATCTAAAAAAGTTGCGACAGTGTCGCAACAATTTAATAATCTTACTTGGAGTCATATTTGCGAATTATTATCATTAAATAGTACGAATATGATAAATTATTATATTTATATTGTAAATAAATTTAACTTATCGGTAAGAGAATTACGTGAACGAATAAAAAATAAAGAATATGAAAGAATTGGTAAAATTGAGGAAATTGAAGTTCCTCAAGTAAATACATTAATTAAGAACCCTATAATTATTAAAACAAATAAAGAAATAAAAAAAGTTAGCGAATATATACTACATAATTTAATATTGGAAGACATGGATAATTTTTTAAAGGAACTTGGGATAGGTTTTGCTTATATTGGTAATGAAGTTAAAATAAAGATAGGAGATAGATATTACCGAATAGATTTTCTATTATTTAATATTGAATATAATTGTTATGTTGTTATAGAATTAAAAATAACTGAAATGAGACCTGAATATATTGGACAAGTCTTAAAATATATAAATTATGTAGATAAACATATTAAAAAGATATTTCATGAACAAACAGTTGGGGTTATTATTTGTAAGAAGAATAATGAATTTATTATGGAATATTGTACTAATCCAAATATTTTTACAACAACATATTTATTAGAAGGGAGTAAGATATGAATTATTATAATGAAATAAAAGAAGTATTAGTTAAAAATGAAGTTTATAAGAAAGTAAAAGATTATTCCAAAAATAGAAGTGATTTAAATAGTTATTTTGAGGT
>CALVVT010000015.1 GCA_944363935.1 uncultured Bacilli bacterium | reverse complement strand
AATTCCTCATAACAAGTGTTTGAGGGGACTAGAAAAATTGGCCTTTTTATAGTAAAATATTTCATGTGATACATCTTCTTTCGACAATTAGATTGTATCACAAAAAACACGTTAGGAGTTAATATTCCTAGCGTTTTTTTATTCTTGAATATAATAAAAGAAACTGTAATGAAATTATTTTATTTCATGACAGCCCCTTTATTTTTCTTCTGTTAATAGAATTTTAGATTCTATTTTTCAAGATAAAATTATTAAAAATAATGGTATTTTACCTGAAACTATTGGTGTTGATGAATTTAAAGCTAATATCTTTGATATTAATAACAGTAGAGATTTATTTAATATTGAAAAAAATTTTACAGTTACATAAAAAAAGAAGATCAATTTTGACCTTCTCTAACAGTTATTTTATTATTGATTTTTGATGCCACCAACACTACTTGACAAAGAACCATTTATAAAATACTACTTTTCCTCTTTATATATATTTCTAAAATTTGTATATTTTATTCTATTTACTGTGTTGTTCTATTTCACAATACTTTCATTTAGTTGTTTATATAATTTAAAATACTCATAATGTTTTAATCAATAAATTTTAAAGATTCATTTTTTGAAAATGTAAATAGTTTTGAAGAAGTTCCTGCTGAAGTTAATGCTTTTTTAATATACTGATCATTGGAAGCATCATTAAAAGTATTATTTACTCCTATGTATAAATAATTATTATTTACAGCGAAATCTGTTAGCCATTCATTCTTTGATTTTGTATATATTTGTGTAGTTGTTCCTCCAGAAGTTGATATTTTTTTAATATATTCGCTTTCAGCATCTGCAACAAATGTATTTTCTAGTGCAATATATACATAATTATTATAAACGTCAATACATTGAATCCATTCATTCTTTGATTTTGTATATATTTGTGTTGCTGTACCTCCAGATATAGAAACCTTTTTTATATAATTACTTTCAGCATCTGCAACCCATGAATTATCTATTGCAACATAAATATAACTATCATCTACATTTAAATCTATAAAACTTTCGTTCTTAGATAAAGTATATATTTGTGTTGCTGTACCTCCAGTTTTAGATATTTTTTTAACAATATCATTTTGGGTAAAATAAATATAGTCTGAGCTTACTGTGGTATCAATTTTTGGCTCTGATGTACTTGAAAAAGAAGTTAAAGTTGTTTCTGTTCCACCAGATTTAGATATTTTTATTATATAATACGATGTACTATTTTTTACTAGATAGTATATATTGTCAGCGTCTGTTGTTATACCATATGGTACATCACTTTTTGATAAATATTGTATAAAAGTATTGGTGCCACTGCTAGAAAGTTTTTCAATATAATAATCCTCACTAGAAGAATTAAAACTATTATAAGTTATTAAATAAACATTTTGATCTAAAATTATAACAGAATAACTGGCGGTAGTCACTGTATTTGTTCCATCTGTTACTTTTGCAACTAATGTTCCACTTGCAGAAAATGAAACTGTTGTAGTTGAAGAAGTTACCGTAGTCCACGATCCACTATCTTTTTGATAACTACAAGCAAGTCCATTACCACATCCGCTTGGATATGTAATAGTTACTGTTTTTGTTGTCGTTCCGCTTTCACTAAATGTTGGAGTATCTATTGCGTTTGTTGTTACAGTTGTTACATTTGATGTCGTAGTTTTCCCTACTCCGCTTGTTACTCTTACCTTAATATTATATGTTTTGTTATGTGTTAATCCTGTAAAGGTATAACTATTTTCTGTTCCTTCTTTCCAACTACTTCCATTATCACTTGAATATTCATATTTACTTATTCCTGATAAGGCACCTGCGGTTGCAACTACAGTTATACTATTGGTCGTTTTACTTGTACTCACGTTACTTATTTCTGGATTTAATGAATCAAAATTAAATGCTTCACTTACTTTAGCTTGTGAGCTATTTCCCAGCATATCACTTATACCTTCTTTTATCCATAAATAATATGTTCCAGTTAAACTTGTAGATGCACTTGCTGGTATTGTTATTTCTGTAGTTTCTGCTCCATCTTCATTAGTTGCCTCTACATAATCAGTAAATGATGGTGCTTCGGTATTACTTTCACTCCATGCATAATATACATTTTGATTTGCTTTAAGTCCACTTCCTTTATCTGATAATGTTACTGTTACTTCAGTTCCATTTGTATATGTACTTTGATTATTTGGATTTAATACTATTTCTGGACTTATTTTTTCGGCTTCTACTTTTGCGGTATAAACCACATCTTCACTTATTGTTTGAAGAGAGTTTTCTTCAAATACTTCTTCACCTTTACTCCATCCTAAGGATGTATATCCTTTTGATGGTGTTATTGTTGGTAACGTTATATTACAATTTAAATTATTATTATAAATATAACATGTATCGCTTGTTTTACTAATTTCATCTACCCCTGTCACTTTATTATAAGTTACATTTAATGCTTTTCTAAATATCGCATATACTGTTGTATTTTCAGTTACTGTTATTTCATCCATTTTATTTGTAGCATTTTTATCAGTATTCCATCCAACAAATTCATATCCTTCTTTTGTTGCTGTTCCTTCTAAACTTGTACTTCCATTTACAAATCCATTTGATGCGGTTGTACTTGTTCCGCCATTTGTTTCATAATCATAGGTTAAATAATAATCATCTGTTGGTAATGGATTATCACTATCCTGAGCAATATCTATTGATACATCTAAATCTACTGTTATATCTCCATCTATACTTGTTATATCAGGATTAAATTCTACCTTCACTGTTAATATTTTTGACTCTTTTGCTTCTATAATATCTCCTTTAGAAAGACCTGTTAAAGTAAATGTAATATATTTATTATCTTTATAATATGAATTTATTTTTTCTATTCTCGCATCTAATGTTCCTTGATTCTCCACTTTTATTTTATATAATGCATAATCTCCCGGCTTTTTTAAATTAGTATTAAATGATGCATATAGCCCATTTGTATTATCATATGTCGGTGCTTCTACATCTTCAGCCCCGTGTAATTCACTTTCAATATTTGTTATTCTTACATCCCAGTTACTTGTTATATTACTTGTTCCAGTAATATTTAACACGCTAGAAAAAGCGGCATAGCCGATTCCCATTAGAACTAATACCGCACATAAACTTACAATTATTAAATTATTTTTTCTTCTTCTCCCCATAAAAAACTTCCTTCCCATCTTTAGTATTTATTATATAATTTATTATAATATTACTAAAAATAATTGTCAACAAGAAAAGAGGACTCCTGATCCTCTTTTCTATTTTATTTTAACAAAACATTACTTTTAAAGGCTTTTACTTAGTTTAAACTTGACATTAATATAACATTTTTAAAACTTTACCATCATTATAAATAGCTAAAACATTTCTGTCCTTATCTAAATATAATATTTCACCTTCATTTTCTAATTGCTGCCCATTTATAATTTTAAATTTTTCTTCATCATTTACCATTCTTTTTGGTATATCTAAAGCTTTTTCTATATTAATCATTTGATAATTATCACTTAAAAAATCTTCAATTGTTATAGCTTCTTCTAAAGAAAACTTTCCTTGTTTAGTCCTTGTTAAACCACTCATAACTCCTTCTGTGTTTAATACGTGCGCGATATCATTAATTAAAGCTCTAATATAAGTACCTTTACTAACTGTACACTTAAAAGAAAATTTAGTTTGACCATCGTAATTATAATCAAGCATTTCTATATCATAAATAGTAACCTTTTTTTTAGGTAAAACAACTGGAATATTTTCTCTCGCATACTCATAAAGTTTTTTTCCATTTACTTTAACCGCCGAATACAAAGGAACTTCTTGATTATATGATTTTTTAAATTTTTTTAAAACTTCTTCAATATCTTCTTTTGCTACTTTTTTACAATCTTTTTTCAAAACATTACCAGTAATATCTAAAGTATCAGTTTTAATTCCTAAAATAACTTCTGCTATATACTCTTTTTTAGAAGCTGTTAGAAGTTCGCAAAGTTTAGTTGCCTTGCCTAAACAAATAACTAAAACACCTGTAGCCATTGGATCTAAAGTACCTGTATGTCCAGCTTTTTTAATTTTTAATTTTTTAGAAACTAAATTAACAATATCTCTACTAGTATAACCAGCTGGTTTATCAATTACTAAAATACCATCATTTACGGATTTCAAAAGTTACTCCTTCCCTCGTATCTTTAATAATAATATTTTTTAAAGCAAGTTCGTCTCTTATTTTATCTGCTAAAATATAATCTTTATTTTCTTTAGCTTTTTTTCTTAATTCTATTTTTTCATTAATGTATTTTAATAACTCTTTATCAACTACTTCTTCTTTTAATAAATCTAAAGATAATACCTTATCAAACTCATTAATCAAATATAACTTGCTTTTTCCAGATAAATCAGCTTTTAAAACATCATATAAAACAGTTAAAGCTAAAGAAGTATTTAAATCATCAGCTAAAGCATTTTTAAAATTAGTTAAATATAAATCAGTATTAGTAAGATCTCCTTCATTTTTAATACTTTTAACTTTATTTAATAATTTACTATACTGCATTTTCGCATTATCTAAAACCCTAAAATCAAAGACTAATTGATTACGATAATGAGAAGATAAACATAGATACCGAAATACTAATGGATTATAACCTTTTTCTTCTAATGAACTAACAGTTAAAAATTCACCTTTAGATTTACTCATTTTGCCATTTTTATCGTTAAGATGTTCCGTATGAAACCAGTACTTGCACCATTTATGCCCTAGATAAGCTTCAGACTGGGCGATTTCATTAGTATGATGGGGAAAGATATTATCAACACCCCCACAATGGATATCGAGGTATTCACCTAAATATTTAATTGATATCGCACTACATTCAATATGCCAACCTGGATAGCCAAGACCAAAAGGACTATTCCATTTAAGTTCTTGATCAGCAAATTTACTTTTAGTAAACCATAAGACAAAATCACCTTGATTTTTCTTGTTTTTGTCTTCTAAAACACCTTCTCTAACCCCAACAACCATTTCGTCGATTTTATGATTAGTTAAAGTATAATAATCAGTAAGTTTACTAATATCAAAATAAATATTACCAGAAGACTCATAAGCATATCCCTTATTTAAAAGAACCTTTATCATTTCAATATAATCATTTATACAACTTGTTGCCGGAACAACAATATCTGGCCAGCGAATATTTAATTTACTAGCATCTTCTTTAAAAGCGGCAGTATACTTTTTAGCAATATCTAAAACTGTTTTATGTTCTCTTTTAGCGCCTTTAAGCATTTTATCGTCACCACTATCAGAATCACTAGTTAAATGTCCGACATCAGTAATATTCATACATCTTTTAACATTATAACCTAAAAACTTTAACGTTTTTTCTAAAACGTCTTCACTAATGTAATTACGCATATTTCCAATATGAGCATAGTGATAGACAGTTGGTCCACAAGTATATAGAGTTACTTCATTTTTATTAAAAGGAATAAACTCTTCAATATCATGTGTTAAAGTATTATATAATTTCATTTAATCACCCTATTTCTAATACATTATATCATTTTAAAAGAAAAATATAAAGAAAAAGGCCTAATAAAAGCCTCTAATTTTTCTAAATTCTTTTGCTTTAGCTTGTAAATCTTTATTACTTTTATTTTTACTTGCAACATAATTTATATAACTACCAATAGCTAAAGGTTTACGAAAATCAAAATTTTTTCGTTTATTGTTAGTCCCAGCAGTAATAATTGGAAAATGAGAATTTTCTTCTAATTTATATCTAATACCTTTTAAATTAAGACTATTATCATTATCTATTATATTCTTCCACTGCGTCGTTAGAATAAAAGCTTGAATATCACGGTGTAAGCATTCATTTTGATTAAATTCCCCAGCCACTTCTGGTCTTATAATACTATAGAAAACACTAGGCGCGATTTCGGCATCGGGATTTAACTTTTCTGGATAGTATTCTTTTTCTCCTAAAGCAAGAAAAATATCGCTCATCCATTCTTTATACGATTTTACTTTATCTTTAGGTTCTTTTTCGCATTTAATTTCTCCTTCGAGAATATAATCGTTTAAATAACCAGCATTTTCTCTTAACGTAATCCAAGCTGGATGGTAACGAACAATAAAATCAGGAATATGAGGCGGTAAATCAGCTAATTTTTCCCATTTTCTAGCCATATCTCTAGCTGTTCTTATTTTATCAGCATAACGAATAAATTGTTCAGCCATTTTATGAGGATTAGTAAATTTTCGGTTATCAATTCTAATATATTCAATATCCCCATTTTCCTTCAATTTAATACGAGCTGTTTCTTCACTTAAGTAGCCTAAATTATGGATAAATTTTTCTAAATCTTTCATTCAAATCACCGTTAATTATTATACAGAAAATAATAATTAAATCAATATTAAATCAAAAATTTTTTAGCTTTTTTTTTAAAAGTTATTGCATAAAATTAAGTAATATGATATGATATAAAAGTCAAAGCGAAATTGGACCCTTAGCTCAGTTGGTTAGAGCATCCGGCTCATAACCGGACGGTCGGTGGTTCGAGTCCACCAGGGTCCACCACTAATGCGTGTGTGGCGAAATTGGTAGACGCACTAGACTTAGGATCTAGCGCCTTACGGCATGGGGGTTCAAGTCCCTTCACACGCACCAATATAAAATCAAAAGTCTTGTAAATCAAGGCTTTTTCTTTATTTGCAAAGGTTTTATAAGGGTTTACACTATTGTTGTAAACTTAATTTTATACAATTTTACAAGCCTAATTTACGAAGACAAGGCCAAAAACAAGGCCAAAATATCTAGGCTTAATTATCTAGGATTTAATATTGCTAGTTTCCTATATATTCGTATTTATAACGATTTTGCTCCCATTCTAATTTTTGTATTTTATCTATACTAACTGGATAAACTGTAAATACATATAAATGTTTTTTATTAGTTAGTTTTACAATTACGCAAACATATTCATCTAACCTTTTATAATATCGCAAAGATTGTTTTTCTTTATCGTAAAATATAAAATATGGGTCTGCTATAACTTTATCTATGTTAGACATCGTATTATTATAACTGTCAACATTTTTAAAATCTTCCACATGTTTTAATGTATGTTTATACAATTTTAATGATTGCAAAACAGGCTTCCCCAAATGCACTGACAATTCCGAAGATATTATTGCTTGCTCTAATATATAACCAACTAATTTACACATATTACCCATTAAACATCCCCCACATTCTACAAAAATACCTGTACTCATTTAAGAGTACAGGTTTTAGAGCAATTCAAGTAGTCTCCCAGTCCTACATGTATTCTTTCGGTTTCCCTACTCAAACTTATAAACATAAGCGTCAGTGCAAGAAGAAAATTTACACCCTTTGAAATTACTCTATTTGGAATATAACACGATAAGATTACAAAAAATGTCATATTTTGAGTTAATTCCAATCTAATTATAACTTTTTCTTTTAATAAAAGCAATAGAACTAATGTTTTTTGAAAAAGTGATTATTATCATATACTTTTTTTTACATTTTGTCAATACAATTGCACTTAATTCTATTTAAATCATGCATAATTTTATTAAACACGCATATTATAATATTAAAGCCACTACCAAGTAGTGATATTTGATTTTTTAAAGAAATTTATTGGTAAAATTATGTTGGTGATGCAAATGAAGTTAAATGTCAAAGATTATACCCGCGGAGAAACCATTAAAATAATCAGAGAATGGACTACTTTAACGCAAAAAGAATTTGCCCAAAGAATTGGCAAATCTAAAAGAACTATTGAACAATATGAAGCTGGTACTGTTAACTATGGTATAGATGTTCTTAAAAAAATATCTAAAGAATTTAATATTGATATTATTTTTGAAAAGAAATAATATAATAATCAATTAAAATATCAAATATTGTATCCATTATATTAGCTGATGGATATTTTTCTTTTAACGGATTAAGCAATGAAAATAAATTTTTTTCATTGTTTTTATTTGCTAAACAATCTTCAATTACCTTTAAACAATCATTAAATACTTCATTTTCCACTATGTTAAAACAAAGACTATGGAAATTAGAAATATCTAATTTTTTTGACGTGTTAATTTCTAAACAAAATTTCCAAAATAATTTATCGATTATTTCGTCCAAATATTGATAACTTTCTTTTGGTAAAAAACTAGCTAATGATTCAATATATCCAGCACTTAAATTAGCCTTTAAATTAGCTATAGTCACTAAATTATCGTATGCTTTTAGTACTGCTTCGTCAATTATTTTTTGCTTATTCATAATCTCTCCTATCTACGTCGCTATCACTACTATATAAGTATAACATATTTTTTAGTAAAAAAACACTAAATCTCTAAAGATTTAGCATTTTATCTTAAATTAGATGTTTTAATTCTAGCTGAAGCTCTTTCAATTGAAACTTTAAGTTCAGTTTTCCGGCTAGCGTCGCCAGAAACACTTTCAAGTTTTTCTTCGGCTATTCGTTTAGCTTTTATCGCTTCTTCGGCATTGATATCAGTAGACCAATCAGCTAAATGAACAACAATTGAAACTTTTTCGGGGGTAACTTCGATAAAACCTTCACTTATAAAAGCATATTTTTGTTTTTTTTCTTTTTCAATCGTTAAAGTACAAGGCTTTATAGCTACAAGAACAGGAGCATGATTAGGTAATACCCCCATTTCTCCATTTTCCGCTTCAAACTTGATATAATTAACATCACTTTCATAAAAAATACCAGTTGGCGTAACAACTTCAAGTTTAAATGTTTCCATTAAATCACCTACTGTTCCATTTTCTTGGCTTTTTCAATAACTTCGTCAATTGTTCCAACCATAAAGAAAGCATCTTCAGGATATTCGTCCATATTTCCAGAAATAATCTCTTTAAATCCGCGAATTGTTTCTTTAACTGGAACGTATTTACCAGGAATACCAGTAAATTGTTCACCAACAAAGAATGGTTGTGATAAGAATTTTTGAATTTTCCGCGCTCTATATACTAACTTTTTATCTTCTTCTGAAAGTTCGTCCATTCCTAATATCGCAATAATATCTTGAAGTTCTTTATATTTTTGTAATATTTCTTGAACTTTCCGAGCGGTTTCATAATGTTCTTCACCTAAAATAAGTGGATCCATAATTCTTGAAGAAGATTCTAATGGATCAACAGCTGGATAAATTCCCAGTTCCGCAATTGAACGTGATAAGGCCGTTACCGCATCTAAATGGGCGAAAGTAGTAGCTGGCGCGGGATCAGTATAATCGTCAGCTGGTACATATACAGCTTGAATTGATGTAATAGATCCATTTTTAGTCGAAGTAATTCGCTCTTGAAGAGCTCCAACATCCGTACTTAAAGTTGGCTGATAACCAACGGCTGACGGGATTCTTCCAAGTAAAGTTGATACTTCAGAACCAGCCTGAATAAATCTAAAAATATTATCGACAAATAATAATACATCTTGATGTTTAACATCTCTAAAATATTCAGCCATCGTTAAACCGGTTAAAGCTACCCGCATTCTTGCTCCTGGAGGTTCATTCATTTGACCAAATACTAAAGCTGTTTTATTAATAACTCCTGATTCCGTCATTTCCCCAATTAAATCATTACCTTCTCTTGAACGTTCACCAACACCTGTAAATACTGAATAACCACCATGAACATTAGCAATACTACTAATAAGTTCTTGAATTAATACTGTTTTACCAACTCCGGCGCCACCAAATAAACCTATTTTTCCACCTTTGGCATAAGGGGCAAGTAAATCGATAACTTTAATTCCCGTTTCAAACATTTCAGTAACTGGTTTTTGGTCAACAAATTTCGGAGCATCTCTATGAATTGGCCATTTTTCTGAAGCTTTAACTTCACCTTTTTCGTCTATAGCTTCACCTAAAATATTAAATACTCGGCCTAATACTTCTTCCCCAACGGGGGCACTTATTGGTGCGCCAGTATCGATTGCTTTCATCCCTCTTTGAAGTCCATCAGTTGACGACATAGCTACACAACGAACAATATTATCTCCTGTATGCTGCATAACTTCAGCGACAACTTTGCCATCTTTAAATGGAATATCAATAGCATTATATAAATTAGGTAACTTATCTTTAGCAAATTCGATATCTAAAACCGCACCTGTTATTTGTGATATTTTTCCTTCGTTCATCATAATCACCCTTCCTATTTAAGGTTCATAGCTCCACCAATTATTTCTGATATTTCGTTTGTTATTGCTTGCTGGCGAGCTCTATTATAATCAAGCGTTAATTTTTTCGATAATTTTTCGGCATTAGTTGTAGCACTATCCATCGCATTCATCCGGGCAAAATGTTCACTGACAAATGATTCAACCATTCCCCCGTATAAAACACCTTGTAAATATTGATTAGTAAGACGTTCAAAAACAACTTCCGCTGATGGTTCAAAATCTAAAACTTCACGCATTCCTGATTCTTTAATCTTAAAATCTTTATTATCAAGTGGCAATAATTTAATCGTATTAGGTACTAGATGCATTACTGATTCCATTTCAGTATAAACTATATAAAGTTCGTCAATCGTTCCTTCTTTAAAAGATTTCAGCATGTATTTAGCAATATCAGCCGCTATAATGGTAGTTACAGTATAACGCGTATTAATAAAATTAGTATCGACATTATACCCATTTTTAAGCATATAATTTTTTATAACATTACCAATAGGAAAAACAACGGCATTTTCTTTATCGATAACCTTAACTGCTTCTTTAATAACATTGGTATTATAACCACCATTAAGACCTGTATCAGAAGAAATTACAAGATACCCTTTTCGGCGGTGTTCTTTTTTTTCTCTTTTATCAAAATAAATAAGTTTCATATCTGGAGTACATTTCATAATATCAAGCATAATCTCTCTAATATGTTTGAAAAAAGGTAAAGTTTTTTCATGCATTTCCCGGGCTTTTTTTAATTTAGAAGCCGCAATTAATTTCATTGCTTTAGTTATTTTTTTAGTACCTTCAACACCTTTAATTCGGCCTTTTATTTCTCTAGTATTAGCCATTTTTAATCACCTCAAGCCTTAAAAATTGTTTTATAATCGTTTATGTTTTTAATAATATTTTCTTCGGTTTCTTTGTCAAAATCTTTTTTAATCCGAATTTCTTCAAAAATTTCTTTAGCATTATTTTCAATATGATTAACAAGACCTTTACAAAATGCTTGAACATCTTTATTATCGATATCAGCTAAATAACCATTAACAGCTGCATATAAGATAACAACTTGCTTTGGAACAGACAAAGGCATATACTGTGGTTGTTTTAAAACTTCTAATACTCTTTCACCTTGAATTAATTTATTTTGCGTAGCTTTATCAAGCTCTGAACCAAACTGGGCGAAAGAAGCAAGTTCCCGGTACTGCGCTAAATCGATACGAATTCTTCCAGAAAGTTTTTTCATAGCTTTAGTTTGGGCACTACCACCAACCCTTGATACTGAAAGTCCGGCATTAATAGCTGGTCTTTGACCGCTAAAGAAAAGTTCACTTTCAAGATATATTTGGCCATCAGTAATAGAAATTACATTAGTTGGTACATAAGCTGATACATCACCAGCTAAAGTTTCGATAATTGGAAGAGCCGTAATTGAACCACCACCATGAGCTTGATCTAATTTTGCTGCTCTTTCTAAAAGTCTTGAGTGCAAATAGAAAACGTCTCCTGGATAAGCTTCTCTTCCTGGTGAACGACGAAGTAATAAAGACATAGCCCTATAACTTTGAGCATGTTTTGATAAATCGTCATAAACAATTAAAACATCTTTACCTTTATACATAAAGTATTCAGCAATTGCACATCCACTATAAGGCGCTAAATACTGAATTGGCGCACTATCACTAGCAGTAGCCGAAACAACGATTGTATAATCCATAGCTCCATGTTTTTTCAAAGTTTCAACAACTCCAGCAATAGAAGAAGATTTTTGACCAATGGCCACATAAATACAAATAACATCTTCTTCTTTTTGATTAATAATTGTATCTATAGCAATTGCAGTTTTACCCGTTTGCCGGTCCCCGATAATTAACTCTCTTTGACCTCTACCAATTGGAACCATTGAATCAATAGCTAAAATACCTGTTTGTAATGGTTTATTAACTGATTCTCTAACCATAACATTAGGAGCTAAAAATTCAGTATCACGGTATTCGTCAATCTTATAAGCTTCCCTACCATCTAATACTTCACCTAATGGATTAACAACTCTTCCGATAATTTCGTCACCAACACCAATACTAACTGGTCTACCAGTTCTTTTAGCTATAGTTCCTTCTTTAATTGTCATTTCGCCACCTAAAAGAACACAACCAACACTTTCTTCTTCAAGGTTCATAGCCATACCATATATTCCATCACCAAAATCGATAAGTTCACCAGCCATACAATTATTTAATCCATAAATCTGAACAATTCCATCACCAGCATTAGTAACATAGCCGATTTCGTCAACTTTCATTTTCGAATCATAATCGCTAATTTTTTTTCTTATAATATCGCTAATTTCTTCTGGTTTGATTAACACTTTTCTCCCTCCTTATTTTCCAAATAGTTCTTCTAATTTTGTTTCTAAAGTATTATCATAAACTTTATCATTAACTATTACTTTAATGCCACCAATAATTTTTTTATCGAGTTTTATTTGATAATTAACTGCTGATACTTTATACATATTTTTAAATTTATCGGCTATTTCTTGAGCTTCTTTTTCAGTTATTGGGATTGAAGTAACTATTTCAATATTTAGTTTACTTTCTAATTTATCGATTTCTGCTTGATATTTTTTAGCAATATCATTAATATAACTTATTCTTTGTTCTTTTAATAACTCATTAATAAAATTAGTTAAAATTTTATCAGGTTTTATAATACTTATAATAATATCAAGTTTATCTTGATTACTTACCTCTGGATTATCAACCATATTTTTAAATTCTAAATTGTTAGTATAAATACTAGCCAAGTTATTAAGTTTATCTGCGTATAATATTCTATTTTCTTTAGTTGTTAGATTAACTAAAGCTTTTACATAACGGATACTTACTATAGCCATAAACTCACCTACTTTTATTTTCTGCTAAAAAATCAGCAATTAATTTTTTATTAGCTTTTTCGTCAAGGTTAGCATTTAATACTTTTTTTGTGCCTTCAATTACTAAATCAGCGATTTCTTCTTTGACACTATTTAATAATTGTTCTTTTTGAACTTCAAGTTCTCTTTTAGCATTTTGCGTAATATTTTCGGCATCTTGATTAGCTTTAGCAATTATTTCATTATACTCATTTTCTGCTTTCTTTTTATAGCTATCTAAAATTAAAACTCCTTCAGCTTTAATTTCTTTTAATCTTTCTCTATTTTCTTCTTCTATGGCTTCTACTTTCCTTTTAGCTTCCCTTGCAAGGTCTAAAGCATCATTTATTTGTTTAGACCGATTAGTCATGTATTTATTAACCGGTTTAAACAAGATTTTCCGAAGAACAAAATATAAAATCAAGAGATTTAAAATTGTAAAAAATAAGGTTGTCCAAAACTCTTTATCAAATTCCATATCTTAAACTCCATTTCTATATATAATGACGATTAAAACTTCAAATTAAAAAACTTGAAGTTTTAGCAATCTTACATTTGTCCTAGAATCATAATTGCGATAACTAAACCATAAATAGCTGTTGCTTCGGCAAGGGCTGAACCTAATAATAAAATTGTTTGAATTTTTCCTGATGCTTCTGGTTGTCTAGCTACAGCTTCGGCAGATTTACCAGTTGCGATTCCAATACCAATTCCGGCACCAACACCAGTAAGAACAGCAATACCGGCTGCGATTAAACCTATCATTTCCATATTTTCACCACCATTTCAAAATTATTCTTCTTCCGTTTTCACTTCTTCAGAAATATAAAGTGAAGTTAGAAGGACAAAGACAAATGCTTGTAAGCCTCCATCAAATAAATCAAAGTACATACAAGCAATACTTGGAAAACCATAAGGGAGATTAACAAATATTAGCTCCATTAAAATATAAGCTCCAAGTATGTTACCAAATAGTCGCATACTTAACGATAATGGTTTCGTGATAAATTCTAACAAATTAAAGGGGAATAAAAAAGGTAATGGTTTAAATAATCTTTTGATAAAGCCAGTAATTCCTTTTTTATAAATACCTGCCCCAATAGCAATAATAATTGTCATTAAAGCAAGGGCTACCGGAACAGCCAGTGACCTAGTTGGCGGCGCGATTAAGCCTCCTGTAAGTTCTGACATAAATAAAGCTCCTAAAGTATTAGAAACGACTAAAAACAAGCCTAAAGTTCCGATATAAGGCGCAAAAGTTTTAGCATCTTTACCAATAAAATTACCAGTAAAGTTATTAACAGCTTCCACAAAAATTTCAGCGGTGTTTTGCAGGCCTTTAGGAACTAGTCTCATTTTTCTAGTAGCTAAAAAAGCCCAAAGAATTATAACTATCATGGCTATCCATGACATTACAACTACATTGGTTACCGGTAAATTTAAATAAGGAATTTCAAAAACAACATTGACATTATCATGCATAATCTCACCACTTCTATCCCTTAAAATCTTGTAGTTTATCACCACACTTTTCAAGTATAACGAAAATAAAAACAAAAATCAAGGCTTTTTTGCCAAAAAAGAAAAAAATAAGACATTAGCTTATTTTTGAATCATATTAAGTAAATTTATTTTAAACATATCTTTTTCTTTTTCTTCTTTAGAAACCATAACTCCTTTATAAGTTACAAGTTCTGATTGGTGACCTTCACTTAAAATTTTTTCTGGACTTAAACTTATAATCACAATTTTTTTACTATTAATATCTACTTTATAATGAAGTCTTACTTCACCATGAACTTTAACAAACATTGCGTCAGTTGGTAAGTTTAAATCATAGTAAACAAACTGCCCTTCCCTTTTCACTTCATCTCCTAAAATTTTACCAGCTTTTATTTTTGGAAAATAATCGAAATAAAGTTTTTTAAAGGCCAGCATATTATATTTTTTTAAAGCACTTTCAAGCTTTTTAAATTCATTTTCATTTTCATACTCAACAATATATTTAGTATCCATAAGCTGCACTCCCTTTATTATAATGTCTAGATTTATAGTAACATATAAGGAAGTAAATGTCAAAGCTATTTGCTATTTTTTTATTTAATATCGCAATTTATTACACTTTCTGACACTTTTCCAAGAAAAAAAGCCTCTTATGAGACTTTGCGGTACCCTTTTAAAGTTTTATTACAACTAGCCCATTTTACATCATTATCGTAATAAGCTTTACGGTCTTGATAACGATAATAAGTTACATTACTATAAACAGGAACTGTTCGATAAGTACTAATATCTTTTAGACAAGCAGTATCTCTCGCATAACGGCCTTCATTTTTATAAGCACTAGAACAAACATAAACTGTTTGTCCACCTGAACTTATTTTTTGTGCTTTATAACGACCTTCAACTGTTGTTACTTTAGTCGTTTCACCTGTTTTTTCTTTAACAGTTTTCATTTGAACTTTTCTCGTATTACTAGGTGTTATTTTAGTTTTGGTCCACCCTGACCAATTACCATAGTTCGTATATCTTACGCTAGTTCTAACAAACTTACAATTCCCAGAAGCTGTACTTGTCGTACTAGCTATTTCGGTTGTTTCGGAATTTTTAGGAGTTTCATTTTCTTTACTAGTTTCATTATTCGTTAGATTTTTTTTTTCGCATATGTCCCCTACACAATAAGTATAGCTTCCCATATGCGCACTTATATAATCAGTTTTATCTTTACAAGCTAAATTTATTTTCATTAAATATTCGGTTTCTTCTTTAGTAACTTCTACATATGATTTTTGTAAATCACAACGTTCATTATTACTATCAACCGGTTCAGTAATTAAATGTTTATCAAGCATTTCGTCAAGTGTCATTTTATCTTTATCACCAGTGTCTTGCGGTAATCTTTCGTCAGTATAATAACCCATAGCTGCATCTTTAATTAATTCGATATTTTCACTAAAAGTTTTAACAACTGATGCATTTTCTTTGTTGTTACTTAAATAACCTTTAGTTGGAAATAACCACATCAATATAAAGAAAATAATAACCAAGATTAAAATAGCTAAAATCACTTTTTTAACCGGGAACCCTGAACGATTATCTTCATACATAGTATATCCCCCCTTCTAATAATGCCGTTATAATAGCACAAGTTCTTCGTTTTGTCAAATTAAAAAACTAGATATATATCTAGTAAATTTCTATGGTAGCCTGTACGGGACTTGAACCCGTGCATATATGCTTGAGAGGCATACGTGTTAACCACTTCACCAACAGGCCATAACAAAACAATTACATTGTATCACTTTTTGACACTTTTAACAATTTATTTTTATGAATTTTACCTTTTT
This sequence comes from uncultured Bacilli bacterium, assembly GCA_944363935.1. Taxonomy (GTDB): domain Bacteria; phylum Bacillota_I; class Bacilli_A; order RF39; family UBA660; genus Coprosoma. Next base: position 5,218 of record CALVVT010000015.1, on the reverse strand, counting down.
TCTTTATTTTTTAACACTTTTTTAGTACAATTATATTATATAATAGGAGGGGTAAAGTGAAGAGCATTGGAATTATTACAATTGGAAATATTTTATTAACTGGCGCTTATGCGTTTTTAACTGTCCCTAATAATATGATTGATGGCGGAGTAACTAGTACATCACTTCTAATATCACATATTTTAGGAATTGATATTACTTATATTACAACAACGTTAGCTTTATTACTACTTCTATTTGGTTTAGTAACTTTTGGCAAACATTTCTTTTTTAAAACTGCCTACAGTTGTTTCTGTTACATTGTATTTTTTAATTTTTTTCATTTACTTAATATTATGCTAACAATTCCGCCAATTATTTGTATAATTGTTGCTGGAATACTAGTTGGTTCAGGCCATTATTTATGTTTAAGTCAAAATTCTTCAGTTATTGGTTACGATGTTATTGCTTTATTTGTTCATAAAAATAATAAAAAATGGGAACTAGCAACTGTTCTTCGCATAATCGGTATTTTAATTTTAATTATTGGAACTTTTGTTTTTGGTCCACTAGCTGTTATATATGGAATTATTTTTATTATAATCGAAACTGAAGTTATTCACTTTTTAAGTAGTAAAAAACCAGTTTGTCAAAGCATGTATATTCATAAAAGAGCTATCAAATGATAAACTGCCCCCGTTTCTATGTCCAAGAAACGGGGGACAGTTCATGATAACTCTTTTTATATATAATAATGTCTAATAGGCTTTAAATCTTCACCAAGTTCATAACAAATTGGTTTCCCAGTTTCTATTTCTAAATTCATAACTTCTTCGTCAGTTAAATTATCTAAATATTTAATAAGCGCACGCAGACTATTACCATGAGCAACAATAATAACTTTTTTATTAGCTAATAAATCTTTTTTAATATCACTATTCCAATATTCAGTAACTCTTTTAATCGTATCGTTTAAATTTTCGGTTAATGGTAATTTATCTGGCGCAAGAGCATTATATTTAACATCATTGCCTGGATACCGTTTATCACTAACTGTTAAAGCTGGAGGCCGAACATCAACACTTCTTCGCCATAACTTAACTTGTTTTTCACCATACTTTTTCTTTGTTTCTTCTTTATTAAGGCCTTGTAAAGCTCCATAATGTCTCTCATTTAATTTATAACTATACTTGGTTAAAACTGTTAAATTCATTTCTTTTAAAATATAATTCAAAGTATCAATTGCTCTTATCAAAACTGAAGTATACGCTATATCAAAAGTATAACCTTTTTCTTTTAAGATTTTACCAGCATTTTTTGCTTCTAAAATTCCTTTATCTGAAAGAGGAACATCAGTCCAACCGGTAAATCTATTTTCTAAATTCCAAACACTTTGACCATGACGAACTAATACTAATTTTTTCATAAACTCCTCCTCTATCTCAAAAATCCATCGATTATTACTTTTTCAGCTTCAGCTTCACTTAAACCTAAAGTCATTAATTTAAGTAATTGCTCGCCAGCTATTTTTCCAATAGCCGCTTCATGAATTAAATTAGCATCTGTATCTTTAGCAAATATTTCAGGAACTGCTTTTATCATTCCTTCGTCTTTGATAATTGCATCACAAGAAACATGCCCATAACATTTAGTTTTACCAACAACTTTAGAAATAAATTCTTGATAAGAATTTTCCGTAGCTACTGACCTTGAAGTTACTTTAGTACTAGAATTATCACCTTTTAATTCAACTTCAAAAGTTGTTTTAGCTTTTTGCGTATTATTTGTTAATATTTTTTCATTAACAATTAGAGTGGCTCCTTCATACAATGTAGCTTTTGTAATTCGATTAGTATCGTCTACTCCTTTTAACTGCAGAGAAGTCATATCCATTCTAGACGATTTCTGCATAATTATTTCAGTTACAGGATTTAATACTTTTTTTCCATTATTTCCTTCTCCATAATGTTTTTCAGCATATTTTACTTTGGCATTTTCAGCTAAATAAAATCTATGAATCCCATCATGTCTAGCTTCTTTATTTCCATCATTATGAACCCCACAACCAGCAAATATAATAACATTAGCATTTTTTCCAATATGAAAATCATTATAAACTATATCCGTTAAGCCACTTTCAGTTATAATAACCGGAATATGGACAATTCCAAATAAAGTGTTTTCTTTAACATAAACATCAATTCCCTTACCATCTTCTTTTGGAACAATATTTATATAATCACTTACTTTGCGGTCTAAACATTTCCCATTTTTACGAATATTATAAGCACTAGCGTTTTTAGCTTCTTCTTCACTTATTTCTTTTAATAAATTTTTATCTATTTCTGTCACAAATTTTAACTCCTTTCAGAAGATTTCCTTTAAAGATATCGCTCATTACTTCGTCTTTTTGACCTATTTTTTTTATCTTTCCTTTATTTATTAAAATAATTTCGTCAGCCATATTTAGTATTCTTTCTTGATGGGAAATAATTAAAGTAATACCTTCTTCTTTAGTTAAGGTTTTAAAAACTTGCGCTAAATTATGAAAACTCCATAAATCTATACCAGCTTCCGGTTCGTCAAAAATTCTTAAGATATTTTTTTTAGCTAATACACTAGCAATTTCAATTCTTTTAAGTTCACCACCAGAAAGATTATTACTAATTTCTCTATTTAAATATTCATTAGCGCATAATCCTACTTTTGAAAGATAATCACAAGTTTCTACTTTAGTAAGTTTTTTATTAGCGGCTAAAACAAGTAAATCATAAACCGTTATTCCTTTAAATAAAGCGGGAGTTTGAAAAGCATAGCCTATCCCCATTTTAGCTCTTTCGTTAATACTTTTATCAGTAATATTTTCACCATTAAAAATAATTACCCCTGAATCAGGTTTTAAAATTCCCATGATTATTTTAGCTAAAGTACTTTTACCACTACCATTAGGACCAGTTACAACATAAAACTTTTTTAAATCTAATTTTAAATTTACATTATCTAATATTTTCTTACCATCACGGCTAAAATTAATATTTTTAAGTTCTAACATAAACTACTCCTTTCTTATTTTTGTTTAAAATAATCAATTATTTCATTTAAATTTTCTAAAGCAACTAAACTACCACCATTACAGATTATTTTAGCTAGTTCAGGATTACTTTTATCAAGATTTTTACCAACGGCTTTCAAAAGGTTTCTTTTAAGCCATCTTAATTTACTATAATCAACCCCACCTGGTAAAAAATAAAATCTACTAGTTACATTATTATTTTTAATTAATTCTTCTTCTTTATCAGGTAATAATCCAACAGCAATAACAGCAGCAAGTTTAGCTTTATTTTTTATTTTACTATATCCTTTAATCATTCCAGCCATAACCCAACCTAAATAAATAACTTCTTTATAATCTTGTTTATAATTTTTTAAACTTTCAACTGGTAAATTTAATTCTTTTCCAAGCATTTGCGCATATTCTTTTGTATGACCAGCACAACTTTCATATACTATTTTCATTGTAATAATCCCTTCTACGAGAAAAATCTCTTATTAACTACTATTAATTATACCATACAAATATTAATGCCAAAACAAAATTATTACATTTAAATAAAATTATAGAAAAAAGCCTTAAATTATAATATTTGTAAATGTCAACATCAAATGTCACAAAAATATCGCTATTTTAAATTTAAAGTACAATACTTTTCAACTAGTAAAATGAAAAATACTTGCCAAACAGCATTAAAATTATTATAATATAAGTAAGTCCGAGTAGTTTAATGGATAAAATGCTCCCCTCCGAAGGGAGTGCTAGGAGTTCGATTCTCCTCTTGGACGCCATATTGTAAATTAAAGCCTTGATTTTTAAGGCTTTTTTATGTAGATTAAAAAATTTACACATTTACAAACTATTAACCTAAAAACTAGAAAAAAAGAAATACCCCCTATTTAATTTCAAAAGGAATTTCTTTTTTACCTTTACCAGTTAATTTAATATCTTTTTTTAAATATAAAACTGGAACTACACCAATATTTTCAAAATAAGCTTCACTATCGCCAAAATACATATTACCAGTAGTTATAACAATATTTTTAGTCCCATAATCTTTAGTAATAGTCCACATATAATTTTTATGGTTAATTAAACTTATATAATTACTTTTATAACAATCACGGTTATCACCAAAAATACTAGCTAAATTATTACAACCACTAGAACTAGCAAACAAATAATCACTTATTGTCATAAGACCAACTTTACTAACTGCTTTATTTTTTTCTTCTTGCTTTTTTAAAGCCGATAAATTTTTTTCACTATTTTCAAAATTAAAACCAATATTAAAGTAATGCGGAACAATTAATTTTTGAGCTTCTTTTGATAAAAAATTATAATAATCATTATTTAAATAACTATTTAAACTAGAGCTTGTCCAATCATTTTTATTGTTTTCGTCAAATGCTTTATTTAAAAGAACCTCATTTTTAATTATTTTAACAGTTCCATCCTTTTCAAAAGACATAATTCGCCATAATTCATTATTAAATAAAAGATAATTATTAGGACTAACACCTTTATAAACATATCTTCCACTTTCCGTAGTATCTTGATATAAGCCATCATTTTGACTAATCATTATCCCTTTCATTTCAATATCGGTTCCAGTAATAAAAGCAATAACTGCACTTATTATTTTGAAAAATATTTCCTCCATTTTTTTCACCTCCTATTATATATCATAGGAGATTTATTTAAAAAATCCTTCTTTTTTTTAGAAATTTTTTTATTTTTTTACAATATTATAACTTTCAATTACATATGACATAATATCTGTATCAGATAAAGTATTATCTAAAACAATAGAAACCCAGTATTTTTTATTCATATGATAGGCCTTATAAATGCCTTTTTGCTTTAAATAAATTGGTATTTTATCTTTATCTAATTTAAGATTAATTATTTCTACATCATAATTTTTATTAGTTAATTTATTAATATTTATTTTTAATAATACCGCAAACCATTTACCATTACTAGCTCTAAAAATCGCATCGTCTTTATTTTTAAATAAAAATTCCGGTTTAACTTTATATTTTTCCGTTATTAACCTAGCTACTCTATTAGCCTGATTAGTTATAAAATATTCTTCGGTTGTACATTTTTCTTTAATATCTTTTAAAATATTATTAAATTCATTTTTGACTTTTAAAGCAAACTCATTATTTTGATTCTTAATTC
>CALVVT010000014.1 GCA_944363935.1 uncultured Bacilli bacterium | reverse complement strand
AACAGCACTTTTAATATCGCCAATTATAGCTTCTTTATTTCGGTAACCTCTTATTTTTACTTCCTTTAATTTTGGTAAAGTTATTATTCTATTTTTTAAGTCTATTTTTATACTTTCATATTTTTTCCCTTTATAAGTACTTTTATTATTAGTAGTTTTATAACTTCCATTAATTCCTTTTCTTTTAAATTTAGGGAAACCACTTTTATTAAAAAAGTTTTGATAAGCATTATCTAGGATAAATACACTATTTCTTAAGGCGCAGCTATCTACTTCTTTTGGAAATGGATATTCTTTTAACAAAGATGGTAACATTTTTATTTGCTCATAAGCTGTTTTTCCTTTTTTAGTATTTTTATAATAATTAATTCTATCAGCTAAAAAGTAATTATAAACAAGTCTTGAAGAGCCAATAGTTTTATTAATTAATAATTCTTGGTTTTTATCTGGATAAAGTCTAAATATATAACCTTTTAAAATTTTCATAGCTATCACCTCTTGTGACAACTATATCATGTGAACAGATGTTTGTCAATATATTTTTTTAATAAACTTAAGTATGACTTTCCTATTGTACAAAAAAATAAGACTAGCAAGGTCTTATCTCTTTATTAAAACTTTAGGTTTACTTACCTCCATATTAATTAAATCTGCTTCTATTTGATCGTCTAATAAACCAGCTGTATCAGATACTTCCGGTTCAGCCATTTGCTGGTTGTAATGAATTTTAACCACATCAGTTTCCGCTTGGGTTTCTTTAATATCTTCTAATGTTAAATGAGCTCCCTCATTTACTTCGATAATATTAAGGTCTTTATGTTTTTCTTTGGTCTTTAAAAATTCAGGATGATAACTATCTCTTTCTTGTCTTAAAGCAGAAATTTTTTGACAAAATTCAAAATCTTTTTGTTCAAGCCAATTAGTACTAACTTTCGCCCCAATACAAAGAGTTCCTAAAATCATTCCAATACTAGTTGGAATAGCTAAAGCTGTTTCACTTAAAGCAAAAGCTGTTTCTAATTGAAATAATGAAAAAACGCCAACGCAAACAAATAAAGCCGATATAACACTAGCTTTTATTTTATTTTTTTTGACAAATTTAGGATAATAATCCAATAAATTATCTAATTTTTGATTAAAAAATTCTATTTGTTTTTCGTTATTCATTTTTTACCTCCTTTTTACTTTTTTACCTAAATAAGATTCCATACTTTTTTCTTTTTTAAAAAGTCTTGGAAATAATTTTACCCTATGTCTTTGACCAGGAATAATATAATCAAAATCAACTTGTTTTAAAGGAAAACCAATCATAGCTAGAAAATGTTGTTGATAAAGTTTCATGTATCCTCTTGTTTCATTTCCTTTCTGTCCACGAGACCAATTTAGTATACTGCATAAACCAAATATTTTGATTAAAATGTTTATTCCGAGCTTTAGTTTTTTCTTTTTCAGAAACATTTTCATTAGCCATTATTTGTTTAAATTCTTCTTCATTTTTTATTTGTAAATAAAGGAGTAATTCGTCAATTAAATCAAAGTCAATTTTTTTCCGCATAATAAAAACCCCCTTTTTTTACGGAAGGATATTGTAACACTTATATTTATGAAAGTCAATGAAAATTATGTGAAAAAAACACCTAATTTTTTAGGTATTTAATTTATTTAAATCTTTAATAAATTTTTTACTTTTTAAATAAAGTCCTGCGTATCTATCATAATAATCGTCTAGAAATTTATTTATTTCAAGTTTTACTTTAGCACTAATATCTATTTTAGATATTTTACTAATATCAACATAATAAAACATTCTAATTAATTTAATAGTTTTAGCTGATACTTTCACTTCCCCTTTATAGCACCTTTGACAAACATATCCACCTCGGTAACTAGATAAGGTAACAATATTTGTTTTTTTACCGCACACTGCACATCTATCAATTACTGGTGTGATTCCTAAATAATCTAAATATTTAAGTTCTAATATATTCATTAAAATTAAAGGATCATAGCCTTCTTCAATTTTAAGTAAGGTATTTATTAAAAGTTCATATATTTTAGGACTACTATTTTGTCTTATAACGCCTTCAGCTAGTTCTAATAAATAAGTACTAAAACTTATTTTATTAATATCACTTTTAATGTTTTTAAAATGATTAATAACATTAACTTCCGTTAAAGTAGAAAGTTTATCTTCTTTATAGTAAATCATAAAATTAGCATACGTTAAATTACTAGTAAAACTTCTAAAAGGGCTTTTAAGTCTTCTAGCGCCTTTAGCCATTATCCCAATTAAACCATAATCTTTAGTTAAAACATTAATTATTTTACTAGTTTCACTATAATTAGTTGTACTAACAATAATACCTTCTACTTCAATCATTTTTTACCTCTTTTTGTTTTTCTTTATATTTTAAATAATATTCTATTTTTCCTGTATTTTTAAAAAGCATCCATAAAATATCCATATTATCACCATTATTATAATGGGATATTTTTTTATTATTTATGCACTTTAACTTTTGGTTTTTCAAAAAATTGATTTAATTCAATATCAAAATCTTCATAATTAGTATCTTCTTTACAAATTGTATCAAAAATAATTGTTCTTTGACCTTTTCTAGCGAACTTATATGCTTCTTCAGCTTTTATAACCGAAATTAATTCCGTAAGATTTAATTCATTACCGATTGGTTTTAAATCTTGATTAGTTAAAAAAATTAAATTATACATATAATCTTCTATAGTTCTTAACATTAAATCAAGTGCCATTAGCTCGCTTGGCGAAAAAACTTTAGTAGCACGCTTTATATCATTAGAATATACTGCGTTTCTGTCTAACTTTAGGTAATCATTAATCGCATTCATTAACAAAAATTCAACATTGTCACGTACTTCATTAGCCATATTTTTCACCTCCTAGTGCCTTATATAATAGCACATTTTTTCTAAATTACCAAATTTATTCTAGAAAATCATTAAAACCAAGTTCGTTTAAATATTTTTCTTTTTCCCGCCATTTTTTTATTGTTTTAACATATAGTTCTAGATAAATTTTTTTACCTAATAATTTTTCAATATCTTTTCTAGCTATTATTCCTATTTTTTTAATCATTTCCCCATTTTTACCAATGATTATTTTCTTTAAGGAATCTCTATCAACTATAACAGCTACATTTATAATATATTTATCTTTGTCTTTTATTATTCGTTCAGTTATACAGGTAACAGAATGTGGTACTTCTTCATTTGTTAAGTTAAATACTTTTTCTCTAACTATTTCACTTATCATAAAAGAAGTACTTCTATTAGTTATAGCTTCGTCGTCATAGTATTTTATTTCATCAGGTAAATATTTTTTTAAAACTTTTATTAATTCATTAACGTTACTTCCTTTTAAAGCTGATACGGGAACTATTTCATTAAAATCGTATAAATCTTTATATTTTAAAATTAAACTCATTATTTCTTCTTTATTTAAACCATCTATTTTGTTAATAACTAATATAACTGGTTTATCGGTTTCTTTTAATTTATTGATAATATACTCGTCACCCTTACCAAAACCAGATTTACCATCAACTAAAAAACAAACTATATCAACGTCGTCAATACTTAAATAAGCTCCTTTATTTAAAATTTTTCCCAGTTTATGATTAGGTTTATGAATACCCGGAGTATCGGTAAATACTATTTGGGTATCTTCTTCATTATAAATACCCTCTATAACATTTCTCGTTGTTTGGGGTTTACTTGAAGTAATAGCTACTTTGGTATTTAAAATATTATTAAGTAAGGTGCTTTTTCCAACATTAGGTCTCCCTACTAAACTAACAAAACCACTTCTCATAATAGTTCTCCTATTAAGTTAATTATTTTAGGTAAGTAAATAAATACCCCAATTAAGATAGCAACAATGGCAAATACCATAACGGCAGCTGCCGCGGTATCTTTAGCTATTTTAGCTAAAGGATGTTTATTTGGACTAATTAAATCAACTACTGCTTCAATACTGGTATTAATTAATTCTGTCGCAACTACTAGTCCAATTATTAAGAAAACTAGTAACCATTCAAAAGAAGATAAATCAAGTATTATTCCTAAAATTATAGCTAAAACCATTGATATTATATGAACTACCATATTTTGTTCATATTTAAAAGCATATACTAGTCCATCTAAAGCATAACCAAAACTTTTAACAAGTCTTTTTATTCCTCTTTTTTTTAATTCATCTCTTGATTCCATATCCATTTAAAATCGCCTCCTGCTCACCAAACATTATTTTTTCTTCTTCTTCAGTCATATGGTCGTATCCTAGTAAATGAAGTAATCCGTGAATTACTAGAAAAGCGGTTTCTCTTTTTTCTCCAGTACCATATTCTATAGCTTGAGCTTTCATTTTAGGAACTGATATATATATATCACCAAGCATTTTTATACTTCCTTTAGGAAATATATTATCATCTTCTAAAGCAAAACTGATAACATCTGTTTCCCTATCAATTCCACGATACTTTTTATTTATTTCTTTTACACTATCAACAAAAATAACATTAAATTCGGCATTTTCTAGTTTTTTATACTTTAAAGCATAATTTAATAAGTTTTTTATTTCTTCTAAATCAACCCTATATTCTGTTTCATTAAATACTTCAAAATTATTCATACTCTTCTCCTTAAATGTTATTTATTATATATAATTATTTTAAATTTTTCAAGTACATAAAAACTGATAAACATCAAGCATTTTATCAGTTTGTTATTAATATTTTATTACTGTCAAAATGCTTTTATATATGTCATAAATGACATTATAAGCATTGTTTGTTATTTACTATTATGATTTGTTTTTACCTGTTAAAAACAGTTTTAAAGATACTTATATGACAAATTATGACCTCTCGCGCGTGGCCTTCGGCCACTGCCAAGCAACTACTGTTGCTTGCCTCCCTCCGGCCTTTATAGTCCTTTTCCCATCTAGTTTTTTTTGGCCGGAGATGCCTCTATTTTAACCTTTCGCCCGCTTTCCAAAACCTTCGGTTTTGCGAACTGTCTATACTTTGTTATCATACCCCCAATGTGTATGGGCTTGAACTTGTTCCTGTACCTCCCGTTATTTGGATATTTGAGTTCAAAGTCAGAACTGGGCGGACGCCGTTCGAGTTGTAAGCGTGGTAGTCGGTGAAGCCGCCACTACTGTACACAAACCACACATCGCACGAGTAGCTGCGAGAAAACGGCGACAAAGTCCACCAATAATCATTTAAATACATCCAGTTATGACTACTACTGTTAGTATAACAACTACTTGTATTATAATATGCATAGGCTCCGGTACAACTACTATTTGTACTTGCTCTTACATATTCCGTGGCATCTATTAATGCTACTTTTCCTTTCCATTTCGCTGCTTTTACTTGGCTTACATCTGTACTTATTGTTTGTCCTGATGTCCTTAATAACACCCCGACTTTATATACTGCATCTTCTTTTACCATACTTTTAGCTGTAGCATTTAACCCGTTATAATACTCTCCATTTAAATATTCATTTAAATCTGCCTCTTGACTTGGTAACGCATATTTCGTTCCGTTTACTTCTCTAGCTAACTCTGTTATTGGACTTAAATTTGTGTCAA
>CALVVT010000013.1 GCA_944363935.1 uncultured Bacilli bacterium | reverse complement strand
ATGATAAAAAAGAAAAAGAACTTTCAGATAAACTAAAAAGAGTAATAGATAATATTGAATATTATAAAAAGAAAAATAACGATGGTAATAAATTAGAATTAAAAATAAAACAAATTCAGAATATATTTGAAGAAGAACTTATTTTAACAGAGTTTGATGACGAAATATTTAATCAGTTAGTAAAGAAAGTTATAATTGGCAAATATGAATCGGACGGTAAATTTAATCAAAATGTTATTACATTTATTCTTAACATTGGCAGGGAGTATTCTTTAGATTTGGATACTACTGCAAAAAAGAATGTGTCAAATTATGGCGGAAACATCGCCAGCCGGTCCACCATACTGTGTTAGAATATATTTAGCCATTTTTAAATCTTTTTTCTTGATATTAACAGGATATTGTAATTTTTTTTCGTATTTCCACATTAAAAATCCCTCCTAATTGTTTTCCCAAGGCCAAGGATTATCATTCCAGCTCCAAGGACTAGTCATTTCTCCACTTGTATTTAGTGGACCATATTCTTTTTCATATTTTTTAGTAAGTTTGTCAGCTTTTTGTCGATATTCATTGTAAAGATTAATCATTTCTCTATCTTTAGGATGTGTATCTAAATATAAATTAAGATCATGAGCTGCAAAACAGTAAGCATTAAGTTCAGTAAGCATTTCTGCTTGTTTGTTTAATGGATTAATATCATACGGCTTATTTATTTTGTATTGATTGTATAAATCAGGATACATATTACCTCTAATATAACCACTATAAACATCATATAAATTACTAGGAACTGTTTTACCATCGAAATTACATTTATTAAAATTTAAATTTTGTTTTGGATTTATGGTTTGATTATTCCAGTTTGGCATTTCATTTAAATATGAAAAATCATTTATTGCTGTATTAGGAACAGCAGGTGTAAAATAATTAAAATTTCTAAAGTTATTCATAATTACCCTCCTTTGTTTTTATGTTATGATTAAATATTATTTTAGTATAGATTGCTGCCTATAATTGCATTATTATTTTAAATGTAGTATTATATAGGCGGTGATTTTATGATTGATTTTTTATTAGAGGAATTTTCCCGGGATACAGTATATAAGGGCTTATATTATAATAGTTCATATGTTAAAAAAATTAATAATTATAGTCCTGATAAAAAGATTAAAACTTCTAATTTTCGGGTTAGGTCTGAAAGAATAGATTATTATTATACAGTTAATATTGTTACAAGAACAGATTACGACGGCGGAGAAATAGTAAGATATTCTTGTACTTGCCCACAGTATAATAAAACAGGTGAATGTAAACATATAGCTGCTTGTATGGGTAAATATTTTGACGAATTATTTATGTTTGATATGGATAATATTTCTGATTATGCACTCGCAATCTCAAAAGATATTATCGATAGTTTTTATAAACCAAAAACTAATAAAATTAGAAAGAAATTAGATTTAGAAATAACACTTACTAGTTTTGAATCTTGGTATAATGGTTCATCTGTTTCAGTAAATTACCGAATTGGTGAAAATAAATTATATACCCTAAGGGGGAAATTTACGAAATTTTTATCTGCTTATAGTAATGGAGAAGATTATAGAATTTCTTCTAAATTTACTTATAGTAATAATGATTATTATTTTAATAATGAAGATAAAAAGATTCTTGACTTTAGTTTAAAACATTTACATAATAATCATTCTACTGAAGGGGATTTAATATATAGTAATATGCTTGATAATTTTATGAATTTGTTAAAAAAGAAAAAATTTATTATCGACGATAAAGTATATTATGGAATAAAAGAAGAAAATCCTTTTGATGTTAGTTTGTTTAAAGAAAATGACGAATATAAGATGGTTATAAATGATTTTGACGATTACAAGTTTTTAATGAAAAATTATAATTATATTTATAATGATAAAAATGTATATAAATTATCCGATGAACTTACTAAACTTTATTATATGCTTAATGAAAACGAAATGAATGAAATTGTATTTACAAAAGATAATTTAGAGCATTTTAGTAATGGTATTCTTGGCCTTTTTCAAGATAATGTTAAAGTAGCTTCTGAATTAGAAAATGAAATAATTATTTCTAAAGCCGGGGCTTTACTCTATTTTGACTTTTACTATAATGCTATAGAGTGTAAAGTTAAGTTAAAATATGGTCAAAAAGAAATAGGATTGTTTGACGATGCTCCTGGTATATCAAGAGATAAAAATTATGAAGGTAATATTTTTGAAAGATTAAATGATTTTGGCTTTACACTTGATAACAAGAAATTTATATTAGAAGATATCGATGAAATCGGAGAGTTTTTAGAAAATGGACTTACAGAATTAAGTAATGAATATGAAGTATTTACATCTAAAAAAATAAAAGATACTAATGTTAAAACAAATACACGTACTAATGTTAATTTTGCGATTGGAACCGATAATATTATGCGGTATAATTTTGAATTAGATGGTATAGATAAAAGTGAACTTACTGATGTACTGGCTTCTGTTAAAGCTAAAAAAAGATATTATAAACTTAAAAACGGTGATATTTTAAATTTAGAAGGAAATAAGGAATTACAAGAATTTAATACTTTAGTAGACGATATGGAACTGGCTAATAAAGATATTTTAGCTGGTAGTGGAACTATTCCTAAATACCGAGCTATATATTTTGATAGTTTAAAAAGAAATAGATATAGTAATGTAATTTCAACTAATAATTTATTTGATGACTTGATAAATAAATTTAATTCTTTTAAAAATAGTGAAATAAATTTAACTAAAAAAGAATTCGCGATTCTTCGCGATTACCAACTTACAGGTGTTAAATGGCTTTATAATTTATATAAATGTGGGTTTGGTGGTATATTAGCTGATGAAATGGGGCTTGGAAAATCAATTCAATTAATTTATTTAATTAAATTAATAATTAAGGAAAATAAAGATGCGAAAATATTAATAGTGGCACCTACTTCTTTAATATATAACTGGGAAAAAGAACTTGATAAATTTGGGCCAGAACTTAAATATAAAGTTTTTGCTGAAAACAAAGAAAAGAGACTTAATGATTTGGATAATACTGAAGAATTAAATGTTTTGATAACAACATATGGTCTTGTCCGTAATGATGCTGAAAAATATATGCAAATGCATTTTGATTTAGTAGCTATTGACGAAGCCCAAAATATTAAAAATCCGCTGGCGATAATGACGAAAACAATTAAAGAATTAAATGCTGATACTAAATTCGCTTTAACGGGGACACCACTTGAAAATTCAGTAATGGAGTTATGGAGTATTTTTGATTTTATAATGCCAGGTTATTTAGCTGGTTATAGAAAATTCCAAGGTCTTTACAATATTAAAAACATTGACGAAGATAGTATGCATAGATTAGATATTTTAAATATGCAAATTACATATTTTATTTTAAGAAGAAAGAAAAAAGATGTTGTTAAAGAACTTCCAGATAAAATTGAAAATAATATTTATGTAGATCTTGAAGCTAATCAGAAGAAACTTTATATGGCTGAAGTTCAAAAAACTAAAGAAGAAATGGATGAGTTAATGCGGACTGAGGGCTTTACTAAAGCAAGATTTAAAATATTACAACTTTTGACTAGACTTCGGCAAATATGTATTGATCCAGCTATTGCCTTTGAAAATTATAAAGGAGGCCGGTCTAAAATTGATGAACTAATTAAAATTGTTTTAGAGGCCAAAGAAAATGGGCATAAAGTTTTAATTTTTACGACTTATAAAACGGCTTTAGATATTGTGATTAAAAAATTTAACAATAATGGTATTTCGTCATATTATATTGATGGTAGTGTTTCTTCGAAAAAGAGGATGGAACTTGTAGAAAGTTTTAATAGTGATGATACTGATGCTTTTATTATTACTTTAAAAGCTGGTGGTACAGGACTTAATTTAACGGCAGCAACTGTGGTTATTCATTTAGATTTATGGTGGAATCCGCAAGTTGAAAATCAAGCTACTGATAGGGCACATCGAATCGGGCAAAAAGAAACAGTTGAAGTTATTAGGTTAATTGCTAAAGGAACTATTGAAGAACGTATTTTAGAACTTCAAAATAAAAAACGGAAACTTGCTGAAGCTTTAATTGAGGGTGATGTTCATAGTCAAAATCAGTTTGCTGAACTTACAGAGGAAGAAATTAGAAAATTATTGGCGATCGATAACGAAGAAGGAGTATTGCAAAGGTAATAAAATCGAAAGATAATGCAATTTTGTGTAAATTACTTGCCAAAAGGCATATTTATTGGTAAAATAAGTATGTCTTTTACATGGCGTCGTTGGTGAAGTGGTTAACACAGTGGATTGTGGTTCCACCATGCGTGGGTTCGATCCCCACACGGCGCCCCATAAGGATAATTACGAGCTTAATCATTGATTGGGCTCGTTTTTTGCTTGATTTTATGGTATACTGATAATAGTTAGGTGATTATATAAGTGAAAATTAAGTATAAAGATATGTCTATTATAGAAGTTGTTAAAAATATTACTGATTTTACTTTTAATATTTGGTAAGTATATCCTTTTACAGAAGGTAACTTTAGAATGGTAGCAGTATTCATGGGAAAATATTTAATTAATTTGGGTTATGCTATGGATAACTTGTTATTTAAAGATAAATCAGTATATTTTAGAAATGCATTAGTGAGAAGTAATTATTTAAATATTAAAGAAGAGAAAAGTTATTTAATTAAATTTTATGAGAATTTATTATGAGTTAAAATAATAATTTATATTCAGAAAATATGATTGTGAAAAAATTGTTTTAATACAACAATTTTCAAAATGGAGGTATCGATGGTAAAAAGAATGAATATATCCCAATTAAATAGTAAAATGAGGCAAATACAAAACAAGACCAATCAACAATTAAAAAGAATTCAGAGAGATACTGAGCGCCAGATTAAAAGAGAAACAACGAAAATGATTAATGATTATAAAAAAGACATTAGAAAAAATTATCAAAAACTTCAGAAAGAATTAAACAGATTTAATAACTCACAACACATGACTACAAAATACACAATTAGTGTAAAAAACTTAAATTCATTATACGAAAAAGTAAATGCAACTTATAACCAATTAAATTCTACAACAAAAGAAAAAGAAATCTTTAACTATATAGAACAAGAAAATGTAAATAACTTAACTGTTGCCAATACGTTAATTTTTTCTGAAGCAGAAGAGGATATCGACACGGAATTACAAGATAATGTGATCGGAAATCAATTAAAGAAATTATCAGACGACTTGAACAATAGATGGCTAGGTGCTATTTTTGCTTTAAATTCTCATAATCCAGATGCAACAAGACATTTTTGTACTAGTACT
>CALVVT010000012.1 GCA_944363935.1 uncultured Bacilli bacterium | reverse complement strand
TCTTTTCTTTTTGATATAGCTTCATTTAAAGTGTCCATAACAAGTTTGTTATCATTATATTTAGATATTTTATAAGCGACAACTTTTCTATCATATAAATCAATTATTGTAGATAAATAAGCTCTAGATTCTTTATATATTAGATAAGTTACATCAGTATCCCATACTTTATTTGGCTTATCAGTATTAAAGTTACGTTTTAATAAATCAGGTTTGACATTATCTTCTATCCTCTCATTTTTATTCTTTTTCTTTGCTCTCCTAACATAATTAGGCATTAAATTATATTTTTTCATTATTCTTAAAACCTTCTTTCCATTCCTTATAATTCCATATTTTCTCTTTAGGCCTTCCACAATTCTGCGATAGCCATATGTGCCTTTAGAATCATCAAATATTTTTTTAATAACTAAATAATCATAATAATCAGAATCTTCCTTATTTCGATACTTATAATAAGTTTTAGGGCTTATTTCTAATACGGCACACATATTATATAACTTATAATTATCTCTATATAGATTAATAAAAGTTACTTTCTCTCTCGTTGTTCCTTGAGGAAGGCCCGGTATTTTTTTAGTATTTCATATCTTTCTTTGTAATCTTCTTTTGTTAAATCTTTTTCTTTGGGTCTACCACGTTTTTGACCTTGATATGGATATTTTTCGGGGTGCCTCAATTTTTGTTGCCAAGTAGAGATTGTTTTAGCTGGCACATCATATTTTCTCGATAAAGTCGTATATGATTTGCCTTCTAATAATTCATTGATAATTTCTTCCTTTAATTTGCTAGAATACTTATTGAATTTTTGACCTTTTGAAGCCATGATAAAACACCTCCTTTCGGAAGTGTATTTTATCATAATTTAACTTATTTTGCTTTTTTATTGATGTCTACTCTATAGGGTGCATTCCAGTTTTGCTACTTTATTTTGTTAGTCTATATACATTTATTGATGGTTTATTAAATAATCTAAATTTAAACTCTTCGCTTCCAAGGCCGGTTGAAACATATAAATCACTATTTTCTAATTTATAATGACCACTATTATATTTACTAGCGCCATCTTTTCTATAAGCTGGTCCAAATAAAGGTAAATTAACAATTCCACCTAATGAGTGACCAGCTAAAACTAAATCAAAAGGATTAGAAGTTAAGTCGTCTATATAATCAGCTTCATGCATTAATAAAATATTATAAATAGGTGGATTTTGTTCTAAAGAATTTAAATGTTCTAAAGTTGCCGTCATTTTATTATTAATACTTTCTTTATCGGCAAAAGTACTAACTCCAGCTATTAGAAAATAATCATAACCGTTTTTATAAATAGTATCATAAGTATTATTTAAATTAATAAAACCAGCTGTTTTAATTATATTAGTCCATTCGTCAAAATTTATATCGTTATCGCCATTAATTACGTATTTACCACATGTTGTTTTAATTTTACTTAAAATATTACCAACTTTTTCCGCACTACTTGAAGTAAGTTTATTTTTTTTGTTAATTAAATCACCAGTTAAAACGACAATATCGGGATTATTATCATTAACCGTTTTAACTAATTTTTCTAAATTATCTTCATTAAAATTAGTACCATATAAAATATCACTAATATGAACAATTTTAAAACCATTAAAATTATCTGGTAGATTATCTACTTTAATTTTATATTCGTTTGTTTTGATTAAATTAGGAGCGATGTAGCACCCGTATAAATAACTACCAATAATAATGATTAAAAAACCAATTAAAATTTTTATTCCTAGTTTCATCTAACCACCTATTATAATTTTATCACATCTAAAATTTAATGACAAGAAAAAAACAGGAGACCTGTTTATGAAAAGAATAAAGTTAAAAATTGAATTGACATGAGTATACCATTATGCATAAAATGAAACATCATTGAAACAAAGACATTATCCGTTTTAGCTAACATATAGGCAAAAATAATTCCTAAAGCTGAATAAGCACCTAAATATAATAAAATTAAAGGACTATTAAGCATACCTATTAAATGTAAACCACCAAATACTAAACCAGACATTATGATAAAAAGAATATTATTACTAAATATTTTTCTAAAAGAAACTCTAAATATTGATTCTTCTAGTATTGGGGCGAGAAAAACCGCACAGATAAAAGTATAAATAGGATACATAGTAAACTGATTACGAACTAAAGTTTCGTTATCACTAGTAGTACCACCTAAAACCATAATAAGACTATTACAAGTCATCATAATAACTAATCCTAAAATATAGTATTTTAAATATTTTTTGAAGTAATTGAAATGATTTTTCTTTAAATCAGTTAAAGATTTTTTAAAATAATCTTTAAATAAAATAATAACAATAATAATTATAATTACTTCTAATGAAATATTATATATTTCTTGAAAAAGAATGGGGGTAGCTTTAATATCTATTCCTGATAATTCTAATGGTAATTCCCCAAATAAACTAAAGAAAAAATAAATTAAAACGGCAGTTATACCTTTAATAATATTACCAATTTTTGATTCCATTTAACCATCTCCTTCCAACATTATATCATATGCTTATCTATTTATAACAAAATTTTCAAAAAAAGTGTATTAAAATTAACTTAATTATGATATAATTGTTATAGAAATGCAAGAAGAGTGGGCCTGCCCACTCTTTAATAATAGTGGAGGTATGTATGGAAGAAAAAATTAAAAAACTTTTAGAAAAGCCTTTAATAGAGGCTGGATTTAATATTGACGAAGTAACTTATCAAAAAGAAGAAGGGGTAAATACTTTAAGAATTGTTATCGATAAAGATGGTATTGTTAATTTAGACGACTGTATTTTAGCTAATAAAATTATTAATCCAATTTTAGACGAAAAAGATCTTATTAGTGAAAGTTATGTTTTGGATGTTTGTTCTAAAGAGAAAGGAAGTGAGTAAAATGGATAGTAAAGAATTTAAAAAAGCTTTAGAAGCTTTATGTAAAGAAAAAGGAATTAGTGAAGACATTATATATAACGCAATGGAACTAGCTTTAACAAGTGCTTATAAGAAAAACTATCATTCTTTATCTAACGTTAGAGTAGATATTAACCGCGATAGTGGTGAAATAAAGATATATTCTTTTAAAACTGTTGTTTTTAATGAAGAATGGGAAAAAGAAGAAGGAAAAAAAGAAATTCAAGTTATTACTGACGAAGAAGGTAATGAAGAAGAAATCGAAAAAGATTTTATTTTTGACGATAGAATCCATATTACATTAGAAGAAGCTAGAAAAATAGTTCCTAATATTAAAATTGGTGAAACCATTGAAGAAGAAGTTACACCAAAGGATTTTGGCCGAGTAGCCGCTGCTACGGCGAAACAAGTAGTAGTTCAAAAAATCAGAGAAGCAGAAAGAGAATTAATTAATGAAGAATTTGCTGACAAAGAAGACGAAATGGTAGTTGGCCCAGTAGCAATGGAAGATGTTCGTAATTACTATATCGATTTAGGTCATACTCAAGGTGTACTTCCAAAAAGCGAAATAATTCCTGGAGAAACTATTAAAATGGGTTCAAGTCTTAAAGTTTATATAACTAAAGTTCAAAATGATTCTAAAGGACCACTTATTTTACTTTCAAGAAAACATTATGGTTTTGTTAAAAGATTATTTGAACTTGAAATACCAGAAATAAACGAAGGAATTATTTTAGTTTATAGTGTGGCTAGAGACGCTGGTAGCCGAACTAAAATATCTGTTTATTCAGAAAATCCTAATGTTGATCCAGTTGGCGCTTGTATTGGTGAACATGGTAGCCGAATTAACCGTATTATTGAAGAATTAAATGGTGAAAAAATAGATGTAGTTCCTTATGACAACAATCCAGCTAAATTTATTGAAAATGCTTTAAGTCCAGCTAAAAACTTACATGTTTTTATAACTGACGAAAAGAAAAAGGAAGCTTTAGTGGTAGTAGACGACGATAATTTATCTTTAGCAATTGGTAAAAAAGGTGCGAATGTTAAACTAGCAGCCAGACTTACGCATTATAGATTAGATGTAAAAACTAAAAGTCAAGCAGAAGAATTAGGAATTAGTATCGTTGAATAAAGTTCGTAAAATTCCAATGCGAATGTGTGTTGTTAGTCGTGAAAAATTACCAAAAAAAGAATTAATTAGAGTTGTTAGAACTAGTGACGGTGTAGTTATTGACGAAACCGGAAAAGTTAATGGCCGCGGAGCTTATGTAAAAAAGGATTTAAATGTTATTGAAAAAGCTGAAAAAACAAAGGTTTTAGAAAAACATTTAGAAGTTTCTATTCCAACGGAAATTTATGATAAATTAAAGGAAATAATTAATGAAGCGTGATAATTATATTGCTTGGGAATCGTTTTTTATGGGGCTTGCTGAACTAGCTAAAGAAAGAAGTAAAGACCCTTCAACCCAAGTAGGTGCTTGTATTGTTGGAAAAGAAAATGAAATTTTATCGGTTGGTTATAATGGTTTCCCAAGAGGCTGCTCTGATAACAGTCATTGGGATAGAGAAGGAAAGTTTTTAGACACCAAATATGCTAGGGTGTGTCATGCTGAATTAAATGCTATTTTGCTTAGACGAGGAAGTGTTGAAGGAGCAAGATTATTTGTTACTTTGTTTCCTTGTAATGAATGTGCGAAAGCAATTATCCAATCAGGGATAAAAGAAGTTATTTATAAAGACGATAAATATGCTGATAAAGAATCAACTATCGTTTCTAAAGCTTTATTTGACGAAGCAAATGTTAAATATCGTAAGTATGAAAGTGAAGGGAAGATTATCGAAATAAAATTATAGAGAGTAGGTGCATAGTATGATGAGTGTAGGGGAATATGCCGAAGACGTTAACAGAACAGTTGAGTATGTATTAAGTAAATGTCGTGAACTTAATATAAACGTAACTGACGAAGAAGATTTATTAGACGAAGAAAATATTATTCTTTTAGATAATAGTCTTGACGAAGAATTAGAAACTGGTGAAGTAGAAACACCTAAACCAGTTAAGCCAAAAAAGAAAAAGGTTGAAGTAAAACCAAATAATAAATCTAATTTTGCGCAAAAGAAAAAGGCAATGTATAAAAGTAAGGAAAAACTTCAAAGTAATATTAGTCATAATGATAATACTGTTTTGTATAAAGAGACAATGACGATTGGTTCTTTAGCTGAAGAACTAAAAGTTTCAAGCTCTGAACTTATAAAAAAATTATTTTCATTAGGTTTAATGGTTAATATTAATAGTCCAATTTCTTTTGAGAATGCCGAAATATTGATTGCTGATTATGGGAAAGAGTTAAAAAAAGAAGAAACAGCTGATGTTACTAATTTTGAAAATTATGAAATTATCGATAAAGCAGAAGATTTAGTGCCTAGACCACCAGTAGTAACGATTATGGGTCATGTTGACCATGGAAAAACTACTTTACTTGATGCGATTAGAAAAACTAATGTTGCGGGAGCCGAAGCTGGAGGAATAACGCAAGCTATAAGTGCTTATCAAGTAAAATGTAACGATAAATTAATAACATTTATCGATACACCTGGCCATGCGGCTTTTACCGAAATGCGAGCTAGGGGAGCTAGTATTACGGATATTGTTATTATTATTGTGGCGGCTGACGATGGAGTTATGCCACAAACTAAAGAAGCTATTGACCATGCGAAAGCTGCTGGCGTTCCGATTATTGTCGCAATTAATAAAATGGATAAACCAGACGCTAATCCTGAAAAAGTTATGACGGAACTTGCTGAATATGGTTTAATGCCGGAAGCCTGGGGTGGAGATACTTTATTTAATAATATTTCTGCCGTTACTGGTGAAGGAATAAATGAATTATTAGAAAATATTTTATTAGTGGCTGAAATTGAAGATTTAAAAGCTAATCCTAATAGATATGCAGTTGGAACTGTTATTGAATCAAGATTAAGTAAACAGGTAGGTTCTGTAGTAACTTTACTTATCCAAAATGGAACTTTAAGACTTGGAGACCCTTTAGTTGTTGGTACTTCATTTGGAAAAGTTAGAACTTTAAAAAATGATTTAGGCGAAGAAATAACCGAAGCTGGGCCTTCAGTTCCCGTTGAAGTTACTGGTATTAGTGAAGTTCCTAGTGCTGGTGATAGATTTATGGCTTTTGAAACTGAAAAAGAAGCAAGACATATAGCTGAAACAAGAAAAACTAAAGCTAGACAATTAGAAATGCATCAAAAAAGTGCAGTTTCATTAGATGCTTTATTTGCGCAAATAAATGAAGGACTTAAAGAAATTAATGTTATTGTTAAAGCTGATGTTAATGGTAGTAGTGAAGCTGTAAAAAACTCTTTAGCTAAAATAAATGTCGAAGGTGTAAAAATAAATGTAATTAGAAGTAGTGTTGGAGGAATTACAGAAAGTGATGTTGTTTTAGCTAAAGCTTCTAATGCTATTATTATCGGTTTTAATATTAGACCAAATAATAAAATAAAAGATAAAGCCAAAGAAGCGGGAGTTGAAATAAGACTTTATGATATTATTTATAAAGTTGTGGAAGAAATGGAAGCTGCAATGAAAGGAATGCTTGACCCAGAATATGAAGAACATATTTTAGGTAATGCGGAGATAAGACAAATATTTAAGTTTTCAAAAGTGGGAAATATTGCTGGTTCTTATGTAACCGAAGGGGTTATAAAAAGAGATAGTAAAGCTAGAGTTATCAGAGCTGATGTTGTAATATACGATGGAAAAATAGGCTCTTTACAACGTGAGAAAGATAGCGCTAAAGAAGTTAAAAAAGGTTTAGAATGTGGTATTACTATTGAAAACTTTAATGATATTAAAGTAGGGGATATTATAGAATCTTATGAAATGGTTGAAATTAAGCGGTAATATCCGCTTTTTATTTTGGTAGATATGAAAAAAAGATATAGGCAAAGGGGGAGTTATTTGTTTATATCCCGATATTTATCCATTAGACGAAAATAATAACGTTATACCTATATCATGTATATTTTAATATATTAACTAGATTTAGGAGGTAGGATTTGATATAATATAAATATAGAAAAGAGGAATATTATGAGTGTTAAACAAGAACGAATTAATGATCAATTAATTGAACAAATAAGTTATATTTTAAAGATGGAAGTAAAAAATAAAGATATTGATTTTGTAACAATTACTGATGCTAGTGTAACCAGTGATTTATCTTATGCGAAAATCTATTTTACGGTTTTAGACGAAACTAAAAAGGAAAGTACTTTAAAGGCATTAGAAAGTGCTAAAGGTTTTATACGGCATAAATTATTCGAACGAATGGATATAAGACAAATACCTGAACTTACCTTTATTTATGACGAATCTATCGAATATGGTAAAAAAATTGAAGAAAAAATAAAAGAATTAAATGACAATTGATTTTATAGAGAAAATATGATATGATAAATCTATATTGAAATCGAAGAAAAGGACTATAGTATAAGTAGTTATTTAAAGAGAGTTAGTGGCTGGTGGAAACTAATAATAATCTTATACGAATCTACCTTGGACGAGAAGTTAACCACTTCCGGCTTTAGCCGTTATCTTAATTAAGACTATGAAGTAGGATGGTACCGCGAACTTTCGCTCCTATAATGTAGTCTTTTTCTTTTTAGAAAGGACTTTAATATGGATGAAAATGTAGTTAGAAACGAAGAGCTTAAAGATTATGAAGAAAGACTTGAGGTTAAAGAGCAAGAATTAAATGAAGTTAATTTAAAAATAGAAAAAATTGATTTAACGAATAAAGCTTTAGCAACTTTAACTGTAAGCACTTCAAAAAATTTAAAACTAGAACCAGTTATTGAAAGAGTAAATAAGGAGCTAGAATTTTTAAAAGACGAATTACTTTATTTAGAGGCAAAACTTCCGCAGGATAGTTGGTCGGCATTAGTAGAACTTTTAAGAATTGTCCAGGACTTTTATACTGATTTTGAAGGACAAAAAGTTGATATTGAAACTGAAATTAGTTATTTAAAGGAACAAATTAACGAAGTTAAAAAACTTTTAAATATAGAAAATACTAGAAAGAGGTAATAAAATGATAGATATTAAATTAATTAGAGAAAATAGAGATTTAGTAAAAGAAAATATAAAGAAAAAATTTCAAGACAAAAAACTACCATTAGTTGACGAAATATATGATTTAGATATTAAATGTCGTGAAGCCAAACAAAAGGGTGATAATTTAAGAGCTTTAAAAAATGAAAAAAGTGCCTTAATTGGTAAATATATGCGTGAAGGAAATAAGGCCGAAGCTGAAAAGGTTAAAGAGGAAATAGCTAAATATGGAACTGAAATAGAAAAATTAACGCAAAAAGAAGAAGAATTAGCTGAAGAAATAAGAAAGAGAATGATGGTTATTCCTAATATAATGGATAAAAGTGTTCCTATTGGTGAAGACGATACTAAAAATGTTGAAAATGAAAAGTTTGGGGAACCAATTATTCCAGATTATGAAATACCATATCATGCTGATATTTGCGAAAATTTAAATGGTTTAGATAAAGTAAGCGCTGGAAGAACAAGTGGTAACGGTTTTTATTATTTAATTGGTGATATCGCTCGTCTTCATTCAGCCATGCTAGCATACGCTAGAGACTTTATGATTAATAAAGGTTTTGTCTATGCTATTCCGCCATTTATGATTAGAAGTGATGTTGTAACAGGCGTTATGAGCTTTGAAGAAATGGATGCTATGATGTATAAAATAGAAGGTGAAGATTTATATTTAATAGGAACTAGTGAACACTCAATGATTGGTAAATTTAAAGATCAGATTATTAAAGAAGAAGATTTACCGATTGCTATGACTTCATATTCTCCTTGTTTTAGAAAAGAAGTAGGAGCTCATGGTATTGAAGAAAGAGGTCTTTATAGAGTCCATCAGTTTGAAAAAGAGGAAATGATAGTTTTATGTAAAGAAGAAGAAGGTATGGACTGGTATAATAAAATGTGGTCTTACACTGTTGAATTCTTTAGAAGTTTAGATATTCCAGTCAGAACTTTAGAATGTTGTAGTGGAGATTTAGCTGACTTAAAAGTTAAATCTTGTGATGTTGAAGCATTTAGTCCAAGACAAAATAAATATTTTGAAGTTGGTTCTTGTTCAATATTAGGTGATGCTCAAGCTAGAAGACTTGGAATTAGAATGAAAACAAGTGAAGGAAATAAGTATGTTACAACTTTAAATAATACGGTTCTTGCTACTCCAAGAGGTCTCATAGCTTTCCTTGAAAATAATTATCAAAAAGATGGTAGTGTTAAAATACCTGAAGTTTTAAGACCTTATATGGGTGGTATTGAAGTTATTAAACCAAATAGCCAAAAATAGGCTATTTTTTTCACACAAAAAGGTGTACAATATTTAAAGGGAGGTAATTTATGCGGATAGGTGTTTTTGATTCAGGAATTGGTGGTCTTACAGTTTTAAAAGAATTAATTAATAAGTATCCTAATAACGAGTATATATATTTTGGTGATACTTTAAATATACCATATGGAACTAAAACAAAAGAAGAATTACTTGTTTTAGTAGATAAAATAATTAATTTTTTAATTAGTAAAAAGGTAGAATTAATAATTATAGCTTGCGGAACTATTAGTTCTAATATTTATAGTGAAATAAAGGATAAATACAATATAGAAATTATTGATATTTTGTCACCAACTATAAATTATTTAAAAAATCAAAATTATTCTAAAGTAGGAGTTTTAGCTACTCCAATGACTGCTAAAAGTTTATATTTTGAAAAACATTTATCTAATGTTAAAAGTGTTGGGTGTCCTAAATTAGTTCCATTAATAGAAAGTGGAAAAATAAATGAAACCGATAAATATATTAAAGAATATTTAAATGAATTAACTGATGTTCAAGCTATTGTACTTGGTTGTACTCATTATCCTGTATTAATACCGGTTATTAGAAAATATAGCTCTTTATCCCTTATAAATATGGGTAAATGTTTAGTTGATACTTTGAGTGTAAATAAAACGTCAACTTTACACATTAAGCTTTATTTTTCTAAACTAACACCAGAAATAATTACCAATATTTGTGGTATTATAAAGGAAAACAAAGAAATTATTGAAAGAAAGTTGTAGGTGGTTATTATGCCAGAACTTCCAGAAGTTGAAACAGTAAAAAAAGCTTTAAAAAGAGAAGTTTTAGATAAAAAAATAATAATGGTTAGTGTCTATTGGGACAATATAATTGCGAGTCCTAAAGTGAAAGAATTTACTCAAAAAATCAAAAATCAAGTTATCCACAACATTATTAGAAGAGGTAAATGGTTAATGTTTGAATTAGACGATTATTTTTTACTTTCTCATTTAAGGATGGAAGGTAAATATTTTATTAGAAAAGTAGGCGAAGAGAGAAATAAGCATGACCATGTTGTATTTACTTTTAGTGATAATACAGAGCTTCGTTATAATGATACAAGGAAGTTTGGAAAAATGTATTTAGTTCCTAAAGATAAAGTTTATATAGAAAAACCATTAAAAGATTTAGGACTTGAACCTTGGGATAATAGTTTAACTAAAGAATATTTAAAAGGTAAATTTAAGAAAAAACCTATAAAAACAGAACTTTTAGAGCAAGGTATTATTGTTGGAATAGGCAATATATATGCTGACGAAATATTGTTTTTAAGTAAAATTTATCCTGAAACTTTAGCTAGTGATTTAACCGATAAAAATTTAGAAAATATTATTAAATATACCAGAGAAGTATTAGAAAAAGCTATTAATTTAGGTGGAACTACTATTAAAAGTTATACTTCAGAAGAAGGTGTTCACGGTAGATTTCAAAATGAACTTTTAGTTCATACTAAAGAAGTGTGTCCAAACTGTGATTGTAAAATTGAGAAAAAATTTATAGGTGGACGTAGTACTTATTACTGTCCTAGATGTCAAAAATATCAATAAAAGCTTATTGGTATTTTTTTTCAAAACCTTCTGTTATATTTTTTACTTCTTCTTCGGTTAATGCTCTATCATAAAGCATAACTTCTTTTAAGGTCATATTGGCAAAGTTAATAGGGAGCATATTGTTTTCTGGGTTGGCCCTAATATACATGGGCATTGTAGATGGTAATAAATTAATTTTTAATTGGCGATTATTACCAGGAATATTGTTACAATATATTTTAAGTGTTGCTCCATCGTATGTACCAATTATTGTATAGAATATGTTCTTGTAAATTATATCTTTATTTGAAGCTGCTATATATTTGGTACCATCATATATAGATATATATGATTCATTAGAAGAATTTATTGACAATTCGCCACCTGCACTTTCTTGATTGTTGAAAATGTTAAAATATTTGTTTGATAGTGGAGTAGTATTAAATTGAACATAAACAATATAGCTAATACTATTCTCAAAATCATAGTTAGCCAAGCCTATATCAATATAATCATTAATACCATCAAAAACTAATCCTTCTTCTGTATAACCACTTTCATTGGTATTATCAAAGCCGTACATTATTCCATCATTATTATTGCCACTTTTATCTTTTAAAACAGTTAAAGTGTTTTCTTCATTATCAGCTTGTCCCCAAAATAATAATTCATTAGTAGGTACTTTAGAATCTATTTCTTCTTTTAAATTTTTAATATTTCCTTTAGCTGTAATACTTAAATTAGTACTCATGGCTGCGTAACCTGCAGTCATAAAAGCAAGTACGCTACATATACCAATAATAATTATTTTTTCTTCTATTTCTATGTCTTCTCATATTTTTTCTCCTAACATTTATTTTCATAAATATTATAGCATCTTTTTTAATTTTTTTTGTTTTCAATCTATAGATATATTTTTGCGTATTTTTTTGAGAAAATTATAAAGAAGGTGATATATTATGAAAATAAGTAAAAACGATAATGATTATTACTATATGCTGGCGAGAATAAATATCAAAAAATATCGAAAAAAGTCAAAAATGACTACTCAAGAGCTTGCTGATAAATGTGGTTTTACCCATCAATTTATTAGAGATTTAGAATGCTTAAAATTAATAAAAAGGCCTAGATTAGATAGTCTAGGACGTATAGCTGATGCTTTAAATATAGATATTAGAAAATTATTTGATGACGAAAAAGATAAAGATTAATGAATGGGCTTTCTAGCATATTCATTTTCTTTATCTTTTTTATTTATATGATAAATATTATCTACTTTAATTTCTAAATCATACATATCATTATTATAATATTTAGTAACTATTGGAACACTTATTTCTTTTTTTATTTCATTTAAATATTTTTTTCCTTTATCATTAAAACCTAAAACGTTAATATATTCTATTTTTTTCATTTTTTCAGCATCTTTTTTTGTAAAAGAACACAAAATATGAATAAGCATTCTTTTGATTTTATTATAGGTATAACGTTTACATTTTACTTTATTAATTAATTCTTCTAATGAAGTTGAAGTGTTAATATATTTTTTTAATCTATTTTCAATTCCTTCGTCAACTGATTGATAAATACTTAAATCTTTTTCACTAATTATTTTATATTTTAAATAAGGAAAATAATCTTCAGTAAAATGAATGTCATTTAAAGTTTTAAAAGTAATACTCGGAACATATTTTTTAATATTTTTGCCTTCCTTTAATAAAGCTCTAATAGTACTTGCACTTACAGTATTACTATTTAAATCACTATTATGAAAGTCATTAGTTCTTTTAATTGTTTTTATTTCTATATTAGTATCTAATAAATTTTTAATATAGCTTATACCTAATAAATCATTAGGTTTATTTGGATTTATTCCGGTTAATTTATAGGTGCTTTTAGCTAAAGCAGTTGGATAATTAATACCTTTGTTTAAATATTCTTTTACTAATTTATTAAATTCTTTACTATTTTGTATTTTCGCACTTTTATATAAATTTTCATAATCACTTTCACTTCCAAAAACTAAAGCATCGGCCTTTAAATGTTTTAATATTTCCGTGCTGCCATAAGCAAAAATATCAGCTGACTGACTACTGAAAGGAAAAGGTAAAAGCACTACTAAATCAACGTAATTTAAAGCTATTTTTGTTTTTTCCCATTTGTCTATTAAACTAACTTCACCTCTTTGAGTATAATTACCACTTAATACTAATATAATAGTGTAGTCTGGATATAATTCTTTTACTTTTTGTATATGATATATGTGTCCATTATGAAATGGATTATATTCGCAAATAATACCAACACTTTTCATGGTTTCACCTCGTTAATAATTATAACATTTTTAAGCTTTAAAAGCTATTTGCTTTTATCTTAATTTTAATATATAATTTATTTAGAGGTGAAAAGAATGAATATAGAGGTATGGAAATTATATAGTGCGGTTTTAGATTCTATCCCAATTAATGAAAGTTATTCTTTTAGTAAAGAATATTTACAAAATACAGATATTTTAGAACTTAACGATGTTAAAATAAAAGGTAATGTTACAAAAGACGATTTTGATAATTTAATACTTGCACTTAATGTTAAAGGAACTATGATTTTACCTTCTTCAAGAACATTAAAACCAACTCCATATGATTTTTCCTTTGATATTGAAGGAAATATTGTAGAAATGCTTGAAGAAATTAATGAAAATTTCAAAAATAATGAAAAAACACTTGATATTTTACCAATAATATGGGAAAATATATTAATGGAAATTCCCATGCGAATTGTTAATGACAACGAAGAAGTAATAACTAAAGGAGATGGATGGGAACTTATTACCGAAGAAAAAAAGGTAAATCCTAGTTTAGCTAAATTAAAAGATTTATTATAGGAGGTGTAATTATGGCAGTACCTGCAAGACATACAAGTAAAACAAGTAAACGTATGCGTCAAACTCATTATAAAATTGACGCTAAAACAGTAACAACGTGTCCTAAATGTGGTGCAACTATCAAACCACATAGAGTATGCTCAAAATGCGGATATTATAAAGGAAAAGAAGTAGTAAAAGTAGAAACAGCTGAATAAGTCTGTTTTTTTTATTATCACAAAAATTGGAAACAAAATGCCACAAAAAGTGGAAATGAAATGCCACAAAATATGGAAATATAGTTGTATATTTTGTCATAAAAAATATATTTTATTGTTCTTTAAAAATAATTGTGTTAAAATATTATTAGAATAGAGGGGATAAAATGACTGAAAAAGAATTAGAATTATTAGATAAATATTTTAGAGCAGCCAATTATGTTTCAGCTTGTCAGCTTTATTTATTAGATAATCCATTATTAAAAGAACCATTAAAAAAAGAACACATAAAGCGGAAAATAGTTGGTCATTGGGGAACTGTTCCCACACAAAATTTTATTTATACACATTTAAATAGAATTATTAAAAAATACGATTTAAATATGATTTATATTTCTGGCCCTGGACATGGCGGTAATTTTTTAGTAGCTAATACTTATTTAGAAGGTAGTTATAGTGAATTTTATCCAAATATTACTGAAGATGAAGCTGGCTTAAAAAAATTATTTAAACAGTTTTCTTTTCCTGGAGGTATTTCTTCTCATGCTGCTCCAGAAGATCCTGGAAGTATTCATGAAGGCGGAGAACTTGGTTATAGTCTTTCTCATGCATATGGGGCTGTTTTAGACAATCCAGATTTAATCTGTGCTTGTGTTGTTGGTGATGGCGAAGCCGAAACAGGCCCACTTGCTACTTCTTGGCAAGCTAATAAATTTATTAACCCTAAAACTGATGGTGTTGTTTTACCAATATTAAATTTAAATGGTTATAAAATAAGTAATCCAACAGTTTTAGCTAGAATGACTAAAAAGGAACTTGCTTGTTATTTTTATGGGCTTGGTTATCAGCCTTATTTAGTTGAAGGTGATAATCCTAAAATAATGCATACTTTAATGGCTAGTACTTTGGATAAAGTAATTAGGCAAATAAAAAAAATTAAAACTAGAGAAGATAGTGAGGAAACTCCTAGATGGCCAATGATAATTTTAAGAACACCTAAAGGTTGGACTGGTCCTAAAAAAGTTGATGGGAAATTAGTAGAAGGTACTTTTAGAGCCCATCAAGTTCCTGTTAATATTCAAACAGAAAATGATTTAAAAACTTTAGAAAAATGGCTTAAAAGTTACAAACCAGAAGAACTTTTTGACGAAAATGGTACACTAAAAGCAGAAATAAAAGATATTTTACCAACAGGAAATAAAAGAATGGGCTCTAATCCTCATACTAATGGAGGAATTTTATTAAAAGATTTAATTTTACCTGATTTTAAAGAGTATGCTGTTAAGGTAAATAATCCAGGTGAAGTTAAAAATCAGGATACTTATGTTTTAAGCGGATATATTAGAGATGTTATAAAAAATAATCCTCATAATTTTCGGTCATTTAGTCCTGATGAGGCAATGTCAAATAGACTTTATCAAATGTTTGAAGTAACGGCTAGAGATTGGCAAGAAGAAATATTTAAAAACGACGAGTATTTAAGTAAATCAGGTAGAATAATGGATTCTTATTTATCTGAACATCTTTGTGAAGGAATGCTTGAAGGATATTTATTAACTGGTCGTCATGGTTTCTTTACTAGTTATGAAGCTTTTATTAGAATAGTAGATTCCATGGTTAGCCAGCACGCTAAATGGCTTAAAGTATGTAGTCAAATATCTTGGCGCAGAAGTATTGCTTCTTTAAATTTTTTACTTACTTCCAATGTTTGGCAACAAGACCATAATGGTTTTACCCATCAAGATCCTGGCTTTATCGATCATGTTGTTAATAAAAAAGCTGATGTTGTGAGGATTTATTTACCGCCAGATGCGAATAGCTTACTTTCAACTTTTGATCACTGTATTAAAAGTCAAAATTATGTCAATGTAATTGTTGCGTCTAAACATCCTAGTTATCAGTGGCTTTCAATGGACGAAGCAATAAAACATTGTACTAAAGGCCTTGGAATATGGAATTTTGCTAGTAACGATAATAACAACGAACCTGATGTTGTCATGGTTGCTTGTGGTGATACTCCAACTGTTGAGGTTTTAGCTGCTATTTCTATTTTAAATAAAGAGCTTCCTGATTTAAAAATAAGATGTATTAATATTGTTGATTTAATGAGATTAGAATCACCTTCTAAACATCCACATGGCCTTAATGACGAAGAATATGATTTATTATTTACTAAAGATAAGCCAATTATTTTTAATTATCATGGTTATCCTTCATTAATTAGAGAGCTTACTTATTTAAGACGTAATCATAATATTTCAGTTCATGGTTATCTTGAAGAAGGTACTATTACAACACCTTTTGACATGCGTGTTCAAAACAAAATAGATAGATTTCATTTAGTTATCGATGTTATTAAACATTTAAATTATCAAGGTAGTAAAGAAATATATTTAATGGAAAAAATGAAAAATAAAATTATTGAGCATAACTCTTATATTAGAGAATATGGAGAAGATATGCCTGAAATAAAGGAGTGGAAATGGAAAAAGTAGATAAAATTATTGATAAAGCAGAAAGAAGTATTCTTTTTGTTAAAAAAAGCACTAGAAAATAGTAAAATCTCCGCTATTTTTTAGTGCCTTTTTATTTTGAACGTGAATAAAGAAACTTATTTATCTTTTTTCACAGTAAAAGCTTGACAAAGTCGGGGGGGGGGGGGTATAATTTTAATGTAAAGTTTTGTTTTAAAATACTTGACTTTATTATGAAAGGAGTTAAATATGGAAAATAGTAAAGATTTTGAATTCGATGTGAAAGATGGAGTTATTATTGGTAGTAAACCTTTTAAGGTAGAGATCGAATATATAGAAAGAAATTTAGAAGCAAACAAAGCAGAAGATAAAAAAGTAGTGTTGAAAAAATATGCTTATACTGAAGAAGAAGCATTAAAAACATTGAAAAGTGAGTTGGAAAAATTATCTAAAAATAAAAATGTTACTAATATTTTAGGATATGCGACTCATAAAATAACAGATTTAAAAATAACTGTTCCTAATACATCTATTGGAGATGGTGCATTTGCTAATAGAGAACTTACTAGTGTTGAGTTTGGTGATAAAATATCTATTATTTCTAGAAATTCGTTTGCTAATAATAATTTAAGAAGTATTGTTTTACCAGAAGTACTTGGAGTAGTTGGTCATAATGCTTTTGAAAATAATAAACTTGTAGAAGTATATATTCCAAGTAAAGTAACTTCTATTGATGCTGAAGCTTTTAAAAATAATCGTTTAAAAGAAGTAACTTTCGCACCTGATTCTGCTTTGACATATATTGGTGAAGGTGCTTTTGCCGAAAATGATTTAACAACTGTAGTCTTACCAGCTGGTGTTACTAGAATAAAACCCATGGCATTCGATGAAAATACTGAAGTTCAGAAACTTACAAGCAAACATCGTTAATTGATAAGAAATCATATTTTTGATTTAATAGGTTAAAAGATATTATTCTTTAACCTATTTTTTATAATGAAATAAAGGAGTGGAAATGGGAAAAGTAGTTTATCTTTTAAGACATTCTGATACAATTAGTTTTAATGATTTAAAACTAGTTAATATTACTAATATAAAAGGTAATTGGTGTAAAAGTTAAAAGAATATCTCTTACTTTTTTTGACGCCTTTGTCAAAAAAGATAAGTCTTTGGAGTATCTTACCTATAATAAAAATCAGGATTAAATTCCTGATTTATTTGTATAACGAATATTTTCATTAGAAATATTAAAGACAATTCCTATTGCTAGCATATAACTTAAAAGACTTGAGCCGCCATAACTAATAAATGGAAGAGTAATACCGGTAATTGGCATTAGTCCAAAAGTCATACCTATATTTTGAACTTGCTGGTAGATAAGCATTCCAATTACTCCAGCTAAAATATATTTATTAGTTAAACTGTTAGTTTTAATTGCTAACATAATTAATCTAATATCAAAGAAAGCAATTAAACATAGTAATAGTACGCAACCAATAAAACCAAAATGACTAGCAAAAGCCGCAAAAATAAAGTCAGTTTGTGCTTCTGGAAAATATATTGGATTAGTATCCCAGCCATGACCAAATAAGCCAGCAGAACCAATCGCACTTAAACTATTTTCTAACTGAAAACCACTTTGATTAGACCAGTCAAGAAGTCTATCAATTCGAAGGAAGAAACTAGTTCCAAAAATATTTACGAATAAATCTTGACTGATAAAATAAATAATAACAATAAAAGCTACTAAAATACCAATAATACCAAAAAGTAAAGCAAACCACCGATATCTAATTCCTGATACGAAAAGCATAACAATTGTAATTAATAAATATATAAGAACGTTTCCCGTATCAGGTTGTAGGAAAGTAAGTAAACTTGGAATAAAAACTACACCTACTATTTTAATTAAAAAATAAAATTCTTCTCTTATTGTTGGATTAGGGAAATTTTCATTAAATTTCGCAATCATTGTTGCATTAGTAATAATTAAAATAACTTTCATAAATTCACTAGGTTGGATAGTTCCAATTCCTTCAATTTCATACCAACAGGTAGCATCGTTTATCGTTGTACCAAAGAAAAACAAACCAATTAAACTGATAATTCCCGCACCATATAAAAACCAGGATATTCGGTAAATAAAGGTGTTACCAACAGTCATAACTAGATAAGCTAGGACAAAACCAATCGCATACCAAATAAGCTGTTTTAAAGGTAGATTTCCCATATAGTTTGGGATAATACTATCAGTTCCATAAAGAGTAACTATACTTATTATAATAAATAAGATAAGCGGTAGTAAAATTGATTTATCAATTTTGTATTTTGATATTTTTTTCATAAAGTATCACCAATAAATATAATACACTAAAAGTAATAAATATACAATTATCTTTAAAAAAAGTTTTAAAATTTTTTATTTTATAGTATAATATTGACAGGGTGATGTAAATGATATGGCAATATATAATAATTATTTTAATTTTAATTATTATTGCATTTGCGATAATGAAATCAAAGAAAAAAGACTTTAAAATGGACGCTAATAAGCTTGTCGAATGTTTAGGTGGAAAAGCTAATATTATTGATTATGAAGTAAATGCTTCAAGGTTTGTCGTTAATCTTCATAATATTGATTTGGTTAACAAAGAAGCTATCCAAAAAATGGGAGCTCAAGGAATCGTTGAGGTTGATAATCAACTTAAAATAATATTAGGTGACGAAGCTAAACAATTAAAAAAACATATTGATGCTTTAAAGTAGAGAAATCTACTTTTTTTGACATTTAAAACAAAAAAACGTAAAAAAAATGCAAAAAGATGGAATAAATGTTGCAAAAAAATCAAAAAGTGCATATAATATAGCTAGAAAGGACGGATAATATGTTATTAGAATTTAGTGTAGCTAATTGGTATTCTTTTAAAGATAAAGTGACTTTTAGTATGCTTGCTAGTTCAAGTCAGATATTAGAAGAAAATTTTGTGGTAAAAAATAATTATCGAATTTTAAAAAGTGCTGCCATTTATGGAGCTAATGCTTCGGGTAAATCTAATTTATTTAAAATTTTAGCTGGAATTATTTTAATGTTAAGGCAATCTAATAATGTTGATATCAATGCCAAACTTCCAATTAAACAATTCAAAGGCCAAAAAGAAATGAAACCTAGTGAGTTTGAAATAAGATTTATGGTGGATAATATTAATTATATTTATGGTTTTAAAGCTGATATTAATGTTATTTATGAAGAATATTTATACTATTATCCTAAAGGTCGTGAAACTAAAATATTTTATCGTCATGATATTGATAAATATGATTTTACAGTTCGCGAAGAAAGACATTTAAAAGATATTGCTTTAAAAAATAGTCAAAATAAATTCTTTTTAGCTACAGCTACTAATTGGAATTATGAAAAAACAAAACCAGCTTATGATTTTTTAACTCAAGCAATAGATGTATTTTTTGATTTAGAAGAGCTTAAAAGCAATGCTTTTAAAATGTATGAAAATGATAATGATGGAAAATTAAAAGAGTTTGCTTTGGCATTTTTAAAAGCTGCTGACTTTAATATTGTCGATTATGAAATTACTAAAGTTGATATTCCTAATAAAATATTATTAAGTATGAGTGAACTTGTTAAAATAAAAATTCCTGAAAATCAAAAGGCTTATCAAGTTATTTTTAAGCATAATGGCAATTTAAAAATAGATTTAGCTGAAGAATCATTCGGAACACAAATAATTTTTGCTTTTATTCCTTTTATTGCTGAAGCAATCCAAAATCAAAAAATTTTAATAATTGACGAATTAAATAGAAGTTTACATCCATATTTAAGTAGATATATTGTTCAAATGTTTAATGATAATTCTGTTAATCTTAAAGCATCCCAACTTATATTTAATACTAATGATACTAATTTACTTGATTTAGACATTTTAAGAAGAGATCAAATATGGTTTACTGAAAAAAATAATGAAACTGGCAATAGTGATTTATATTCGCTTAATGATTTTTCTGTGAGAAGCAAAGAAAATATTGAGAAAGGATATATGTTAGGACGTTATGGCGCCGTTCCATTTATAAATAATGATATTAATTTATGGTTCGAAGAGTAACTAAAAAAATTAGTGGTTATCGGAAAAGCAGTTTTCGCAATCCGAAAAAAGTTATTTTAATTGCTTTAGAAGGAAAAAATAAAA
>CALVVT010000011.1 GCA_944363935.1 uncultured Bacilli bacterium | reverse complement strand
TTCATTACTTATTTCTTTATTAAAAAGATACCTGATAGGTATCTTTTTGCTGTCATCTGGGCGAACTTTTACCATTTATATCCCCTTATTTTTCAAGGAATTACTCAAAACTGTCCACTAGTAAGCCCCAAAGTATACGGGTCAGAGCTAGAACCCACTCCACCTGTTATTTGGACATTTGAGGCTAGAGTGAGAACTGGGCGGACGCCGCGCGAGTTGTCAGCGCTGGTGTTGTAGAAGGCGCCACTACTGTGCACACCCCACACATAGTACGAGCGGCTGTAAGAATACGGCGACATTGTCCAGTAATAATCACTGATATTTAACCAATTATTACTACTAACACTACTTCCGGTTGTGGCTCTCATATATTCTGTGGCATCTAGTAATCCTACTTTTCCTTTCCATATTGCTTCACTTGCATATCCGATTTGCGTACTTATATTTGAAATACTGTTTGAACTTACCGGAGCAGCTTTATACTCTCCATTTATTATCATACTTCTTGCTGTGGCGTTTAAACTATTATAATATGTTCCATTTAGATATGTACTAATTTCTGACTCTTTACTTGGTAATTGATATTTTGTTCCATTTACTTGTCTCGCCAATGTACTTATCGCACTTCCACTTGTATTATACAAACTACTTGTACTTCCATAGATATTACAACCAAAACTACTATGATTACAATACTGACTACTATTATAACGTCCATTACTATCTGTATCATATGCCCTATCTTCTAATACACTACTTCTTATTATCTTCATTGTATTATCACTGGTATTAACACTCACAATTCGCCAGCTCTCTCCATTGAATGTTATGTAGTTATTTGGATTACTTCCTCGATACGTATACACATTATCCTCATAACCATCAACATATAGTCCATCACCACTTGAAACTATTTCTAATTTTTGACCTTTGAAATCCATATATATAGGAATTGATACTACAAGTGTTGCACTCTCACTATTTATCCCATCACTTACTCTGGCTACTATCGTTCCATTTTCATTAAATTCTACTTCCTCTATTTGCGTAGCTTGTTGCCACTCTCCGCCATTTATTTGATATTCATATGTTAAGTTTTCTCCTTCGGGATATGTTATAGTTACAGTTTTCCCTATTGGCCCTATAACTGTTGATGTGCCCGCATCAAAATTTTTTACATATCCTCTATCTAACCCCGAGTGTTGTGAACTATCTTTTCTATAAGTAAAAGTTACTTCGTATGTCCCGGCATCTAAACTTTTTGTAACATGTTTATAAGTTAATGTTGCCTCATTTGTTCCATAACTTGTACCACCAATTTTTGTACTAGTACCAGTCCCACTTACAGTACTTCCATTTTTATATATCGTATAATACAAATAATCATAACTTGTACTTTCGCTTGATACACTCCAATCAAATGATATTGTTTGAGTATCTTCTAATGTAAAACTAAATGTTAAAGTACTTGTGCTGCTATGAACATTATGATTTCCACTTTTCCAAACTCCATTTGTTTCTGTCCAAGCATAGGTCCCACTTGTACTTGTGCTTACTTCTGTTGGTCCAGTTGTTTCACCTATTAAATCTTCTTCACTAAATGTTGGTACATTTAGTGCTACTGTATTTACTTTTTTTGTACTTTCACTTTGCAGGCCTACATTATTTGTTACTTTTACACTTATATCATGTTCTGTATCTTGTGAAAGACCAGTAAATGTGTAACTATTATTCATTCCGGTATCAATATATTCTCCACTATCTATTTTAAATGCATATTTTTCTATACTACTTATATCTTCAGATGCCGTTACAACTACTGTTATACTATTTGTAGTTGAGGTTGTACTTACATTTTCGATTACTGGTGGCGTTTCATCTAAAGCTTTAAATATCGCATAAAGGGTTATATCACTTGTACCCATATTTAAACTAGTTAGTCCTTCGCTTGCCTGAGGATTCGTATTCCAACCTAAAAATTCATAATTTTCTTTACTGGCTGTATAACTTAAATCTATTTGTTCTCCTTCAGCTATATAGGCATTTTCCGCAGTTGTACTTTCGCCACCATTAGTAGTGTAGTCATAGGTTACTAAGTGATCGACTGTCGGTACTATTGTTCCTTCACTATTTTGAACAAAATCTAAATCTACAGTACTTTCGCCACTTGTTCCTGAGGCATCGCCTTCATAACTAGAATTATATTCGATTTTTACTTTTAAAGTAGCTGTTGTATTTTTATATAAAGTTTGTCCTTTAGTTAAACCACTACTTGTTATTTTAACCGCTTCATTATTAGAATTAGTTATCCCTAAAGTTTCTAACTTTGCATCAAAAGTACCAGCATTTTCAACTATAATGCTGTATTCAACATAGTCACCCTTACCATATAAATTAGCTTCTAAATCTGCGGTTAAATCTGTATAATTATTTTTAACATTTTCTCCGTCGCCACCAGTATCTGTAACATCTGCACTTATTATTTTTATATTCCAGTCACTTGATATATTACTTGTTCCTGTTATATTTAATCTAGTATTAAATGCAGCATAACCGACACCCATTAAACAAATTATTCCGATTAATATCATTATAATTATTTTATTGCGTCTTTTTTCCCTATACATATAGTTCCTCCATAAAATTACTATTCACGTCGCATATTTTTTATCCAAAGCATTATAACAATATATTTAATAAAAAAGTTTAATTTGAGTAGTATTTGTACTCAAACAGTTAAAATGAAGTCTCTATCTTGATAAACTAACTGCCGAGGTGGACGCTATGAAAATAAAAGCTAATGATTATAATGCTGGAGAAATAATTAAAATTATTAGAGAATGGACAGAATTATCACAAAAAGATTTCGGTAAATCTATCCACCGTAGTAGAGATAGTATAAATAGTATTGAAAATGGCCGAAATAGAGTTTTTTTAGAAACATTACTCGAAATAGCTAAAAAACATAATGTTATAATTACTATTGAAAAAAAATAACCTATCTCTAGGTTATATTAAACTATCTTCTTCTAAATCACTTGTAAATTTATAAAGCTTACTGGGTCTTCCAGTTTTATTTTTGGCTTGTTCACTTGTTTCTTTAATATAATTTTGGGTAATTAATTTTTTACGAAAATTACGTCTATCGTAAACTTCTTCAGTAATAAATTCCCAAAATCCTTGAAATTCATTTAAAGTAAAAACATCGGGAAAAAACTCTTTAATAATATTATCGTCGTTATGGATAATTTTTTTTCTTAAAAGTTCATATATTTCTTTGATTATTTTTTCATGGTCATAACCAAGTTTAGGTAATTTATCAACCCTAAACCACTTTAATTCATAATCACTATTTAATCTAAAAGGTCCTTCAGAAACTACCGAATAAACAGCAGCAATTATCCGTTCATCAGGGTCTCTATTTAACTGACTAAAAACATGACACTGCCACATTTTATTAGCAATAATACCCGCATTATCATAAGCGGTAGTTCGCGCAACAGTTTCAAAAGTTTCTTCGTTAGATAAAATATTGCCTGGTAATATCCAGGCACCTTCGTAAGGGTTAGTTTTTTTCTTTTTTAATAAAATTTTAACAATGCCATCTTCTACTTTATAAATTCCCGTTAAAACCTCTATAATGTTGTAATAACTTTTACCCATTTTATCAACTTCCCCGTTTTAATTCTTTTTTAAAGTTTTTAAGCGGTCATATACTAACATAGCCGCATATCTTAAACTATTTTCTTCTTCTATTTTTTTCATTAATGGTTCATATTCCTCATTATCAATATATTCCGCAAAATATTTAGGATTTAAAGGCGCTTTTTCTTTTCCCGTTCTAATAATTACTTCAATATACGCGATATCAGTTGTTAAAATATCAAAAGCTTTAGAAGCTCTTATTTCTTTTAAGGCTTTTATAATTTCAAAAGTCATAATACTGTGATTATAATTTTTTCGAAAATATTCGTCTAATAACTTAACTTCGTCTCGGTAATCGTTTTTATTAGTAATATAGCCATATTCTCCACTATAAATAGTAGCCGCTAGTTTAAATATGTCATAGCGCTTATATTTATATTTTTTACTTGTAACATCTATAGCCGCACTAACGGTATCATACATACTGTTAAAAAATTCTTGTTTTAAGCGCAAATTCTTTAATTCTTCCTCCGTATACTTCATAAAAACGCCCTTCCTTTTCTCTTTTTAATTATATCTTACTTATATCTAAAAGTCAACAAACTAACCTATTTATTATTATAAATATTTTTTAAAAAATAATACCAAAAAACCACTAATAATTAGTGATTTTATTTAAAGTATTTTCATTTGTATATACCTTAATATCTAAAGAATTTTGACTATAATTATACACTTTATTATCTTTCAAGTTATCGATAAATTCTTGATATTCTTCTTTAAATCTATCAAAATTATCGTAATTATTATAATTAATAGCAATATAATCAACAACTTCGTCAGTACATACTTCTTCTCCATTATTATCATGACAATTACTATTAACATAACCAGCGTTATGTTCTAAATCTAATTTATAATTATTTTTATCATAAGTAACAACTACTTTAACTTCATTATCAGCTAAAGAATTATCAATTTCTTTAGTATAAGCTCCAAAATGACTAATAATTGCTTTATCATTTACTAAAGTAAATACTTCTTCTTTTACCTTCATATTCTTTTTATATGGATATTTATCAATATAATCAATATTCATAAGCATATCAAAGAACATAAAACTACCAAGAGCTGTTAAAATAAGACCAATAATTGGAATTATAAATAGTGTACTTTTTTTCTTAAAAATTAAATTGTAAAGTACTTTTATTAAATAAGTAATTAAGATAATAACTCCTAATAATAATATTGTAAGTCCCCAAAAATTAAGATGGGCAAATAAATAATATATAGCTATAATAAATCCTAAAATAGCAAAGAAATCCATAAAAGCTAAAGGAATAATAACGAATAAAATTATACATATTTTGACAATTAGTAATAAAACATCACTTAAAGTATTTTGAACATTATTTTCACTTTTTACTTTTTTATTTTTAAGCTCTTTATTATTTTTAACTTCTTTATTATCCTTAACCTCTTTTTCTTCTTCAGTAAAATAATTTTTGAAAACAGCAATTACGATTAAGACAATAGCCGCTATATAAAGAGCCATTAAGCAAAGTTTCCAAAAAGCAGTTAATAATTCGTTAAATGGTGAAAAGAAAGTATCAAATATTCCATCCCCTAAATCTTCAAATAAAGAAAATGGTAATTTTAAGAAAGTTACAACAATTATAACTAAAAATATTTTAATTAAAATTTCAAACACTAAAGATAAATTAATATCTTTATTAGAATTTTCAAATCTATGATACATCTTTTTCGCACCATCAGCAAGTTTATCGGCACCTTTTTTTATCAAATGCTCACTTTCCTCTAATAAATTTTTATCATTATAATCAGGATTTATTTTATAAGCATCTAATAATTCTTTAACTAAATTATCAATATCGCCAAAGTCTTTAATAGCTTCTTCTTCAGTTTGGCCATTTTTTACTTTTTCTCTAATAGTATCTTTATATTCATTAAGAATATCGTCTCTTTCTTCTTTATTTAAAACCTGTAGTTTTTCTTCTAAAGTACTTAAAAATTCCTTTTTTTTCATTTATTCACACTCCTCTATAAAATTGTTAACACTTAAAGAAAAATCAAGCCATGTCTTTTTTAATTCATTTAACCTTTTTTGACCTAGAACAGTTATTTTATAATATTTTCTAGGTGGTCCCTCCGTAGATTCTTGCAGGTACGTTTCAAAGCATTTATCATTAGTTAATCTTTTTAATAATGGATAAATTGTTCCTTCATTAACTTCAACTATTTTAGAGACTTGTAAAACGAGTTCATAACCATACATATCTCTTTTATTAATCGATAAAAGAACAATTAATTCTAATACTCCTTTTTTAAACTGCGAATTCATATATCACCTCTCTAACTACATTTTACAATATAGTACTATGCATTGTCAAGTACTAAAATATAAAAAATAGTACTTGACGTCAAGTAAGTATTTTTTGTTTGCATTTTAAGCTTAAATATTGTATAATTTTTATAGAATGCGGAGGCGTTATACATGAAACTAGAAGATATTTTTGAAAAAGAAAATAACAGTAATATATTTGAAGGCTTCTCTGGTCAAAAGGATTTTGAACCAGAAAAAGAAGAACTTGAAAAAACTATGGATATTAATAAACTAAATATTAGAGACTATTTAACTGACGAAGAGTTTTCTAGTGATCAAGTTGAAGAAATTGTCACAGCTCCAAGTAATAAAGAAGTAATAGCTGATTCTTTTATAAACTGCTCTGTTTTAGCCTTTATTACAGCTTTTATTGGAGCCGGATGGCTTATTAATATTATTAATAAGATAATGTAAAAGATATGGAAAATCCATACCTTTTTAATTTTTATCCAAAAGCTTATAACAAAAGGCCGGCAGTGCTTATATGATTAAGTTAAAAACATAACTCTTATATTCTATCATAGAATAAATCATATAAGGCTTATATGCCGGTCTTCTTTAATATAACCATATTATCACTTTTTTATACACAAGTCAATAAATTGAACTTATTTTCCAAAATTTTTTGATGGAAATTTACTTTCAAAAATAATATATGGTTTTATTTTTTCATAAAATAATTCTTCATTACTATTATATTTTTTATATAACGAATTAGCAATTATATCTGCCCATTGAATTAAATAACAACTTTCTGATTCTAAATATGTAATTTTAAATTCTATTCTCTTTACATTACATTTTGTTTCTAACTGTTCCAATACTAATTTATTATATAAATATGGTTTTAATGATAATCTATTTCCAATTTTAACAGAACGATTATCTAAAAATAAATTTATTTTTTCTATGTCAGGATTATCGTTAATAATTTGTTTAACTATCAATTGTATTAAATAATTAAAGCATGCATTTTTATCATCAGATTTTTCTAATAACATAGTTGTTTGTTTCAAATCCAACACAATATATCTAACCTTAATACCTTTATATAATATTTTATCTAATAGTTCATTTCGTTTTTCATTATTTAAACTCGAACCTTTTAATT
The DNA here is from genome assembly GCA_944363935.1 of uncultured Bacilli bacterium. Lineage (GTDB taxonomy): Bacteria > Bacillota_I > Bacilli_A > RF39 > UBA660 > Coprosoma. The sequence goes on along the minus strand of CALVVT010000011.1, from coordinate 5,253 downwards.
CAGTTTTTTTTGGTATATTATTTTTTTCCTTAAATCTGCAAATAACTCTTCCAGCCCTTTTAACAATGGAAGACTTAATACTAGAATCAACTTCTAAAGCACATATAAGAAAATATCTACCCATTCCAGTTCCTAAATTACCAGACTCATCTATATATAAATTCATTTCTTTCATAACAACTGTCACATCCTTATTGCAAATTAATGAAGTTATTATATCATATAATTATATATCAAAGCATTAATAAATAAAAATTTTTTAATTTTCTTTATTTTTTATAAATTCTTTTAATATTTTAGTAAGAGCTCTTTTTTCAATTCTAGATACATAACTTCTTGAAATACCAAGAGTACTAGCTATTTCCTTTTGCGTTACTTCGTCATTACCATCAAGACCATAACGTTTTATAATAATATTTTTCTCTCTAGGGGTTAAAACTTTAAAATATTTTTTTAAAGAATTTAAATTATTTTGCAGGTGAATATCTAAAGCATAATCTGGTTTAGGGGTTTTTAAAACATCTAAAAAAGTTATAACATTACCTTCTTTATCAAAACCAATAGGTTCGTCAATACTAATATTTTTATTATTTTTTTTATTGCTTCTAAAATGCATTAATATTTCATTTTCAATACATCTCGCGCAGTAAGTAGTAAGTCTTGTTTTATGCTTAAAAGAATAACTATCTACCCCTTTTATAAGGCCAATAGTTCCAATACTAATTAAATCGTCAGCATCGCTTACTTTATGATCGTATTTTTTAACTATATGAGCCACTAACCGAAGATTATGTTCAATTAATTTATTTCTAGCTTCTTTATCTCCTAAATTAGCTTTCTTAATACATTCTTCCTCTTCTTCCCTACTTAAAGGATCAGGAAAAACATTATTAGAATATGAAGCTGTAAAAAGATAAAAATCTTTAAATAATTTTTTTATAAATTCTAACACAAAATACACCTCATTTAATTATATGAGATGTATTTTTTTATTAAACCTAGGGACAACCTTAAATTAACTTAAATGACCTTTATTTTATAATAAAATGATGCATATTAATTTTTTCATTTATTATCATAAAATCATATTTTTCTTTAAAATACAAAATAAAACCATCTAACAATCGTTAAATGGCTTTAGAATAAGACGGGAAGAACACCTAATATATCCTAAACAATATTAAATGTTCCTTTTTATTATATAAAAATATTTAATTTATATACATAATAAATTTAATTTTCCATACTTTTTAAAACTTCTACACATCTTGGACATACATTATCAGTTAAATCAAGTTCGTCAAAATAGTTCCAACATCTTTCACATCTTTCACCATTAAACTTACTTACTTCAACTCCTGCATATTCATATTTTGGAAGATCGTCAGTTGTTATAACAACATCAGAAACGATAAATAATTGTTTTAAATCACTTAAAATTGGGGTTAAAGTTTCTCTATCTTCGTCAAGTAAATTAAGTCTTACTTTAGCCTCTAAAGATTTACCAATAACTTTATCATTACGAGCATTTTCTAAAGCTTTATAAACATCATTTTTAATTAAGAAGAATAAATTCCACATTTCTTTGATTTCTCCAGCATTTTTATAAGTTACAACTTCAGGCATATGTTCTAAATGAACACTGTCTTCCTTAACTCCAGGCATTAATTTATAAACTTCTTCACTAGTATATGGTAAAATTGGGGCCATTAAACGAATTAAGGCATATAAAGTTTCATATAAAACAGTTTGAACACTTCTTCTTTCTAGGGAATCAGCTTTTTCAATATATAAAATATCTTTAGTAAAATCTAAATAGAAATTAGATAGATTAGCAATATAATTATTAATTAATTTATAAACTTCGTCATAATTATAATCATTATAAGCTTTTTTAACATCACTAATTAAATCATTTAAAATTACCATCATATATTTATCAGCATTTTTCATTTTATCAAAGCTAATTTTCTTTTTAACATCAAAGTCAAATAAATTACCAAGCATAAACCGATAAGTATTTCTTATTTTACGGTAACTTTCTTTAACTCCATTAAATAATTCTTCACCAAACCTAACATCTTCAGTAAAATCAACACTAGCTACCCAAAGTCTTAAAACGTCAGCTCCGTTTTGTTTAACAACATCCATAGGATTAACAATATTACCAAGTGATTTACTCATTTTAAATCCTTTACCATCTAAAACAAAACCAGTTGAAAGCAATTCTTTATATGGAGCTTTTCCATAAGCTGCTACACTACAAATAAGTGAAGAATTAAACCACCCACGATATTGGTCAGAACCTTCTAAATAAACATCAGCTGGATACTCTATTCCTCTTTCGACTAAAACGCCATTAAAAGAAGAACCAGAATCAAACCAAACATCCATAATTTCTGTTGCTTTAGTAAACTGTCCATTTGGAGAGTGCTCGTTCTTATAACCATTTGGTAATAGCTCTTTCGCATCTTTTTCAAACCAAATATTAGAACCATATTCTCTAAATAATTTAGCCACATGCATCATAACATCATAATCGATAATTTCACTGCCATCTTCGTTATAGAAAATTGGAATTGGTACGCCCCAAGATCTTTGTCTTGAAATACACCAGTCACCGCGGCCAGCAATCATATTATAAAGTCTTTTTTTACCCCAAGAAGTATGAAAATTAACATTTTTATCAAGTTCGTTTAATATTTTATCTCTTATTTTATCAACACTACAGAACCACTGATTAGTTGCTCTAAAGATAACTTTCTTTTTAGTTCGCCAATCATGAGGATATGAGTGTTTAATAAATTTAAGTTTTAACAAATAACCATTTTCGTCTAACCATTTAGTTATTTCTTTATTAGCATCTTCAAAGAATAAACCTTCAAACATTCCTGATTTTTCATTTAAAACACCATTATCACTAACGCCATTAATCATTGGAAGTGAATATTTATTTCCAATAATAAAGTCGTCTTCTCCATAACCAGGGGCGATATGAACAAGGCCAGTTCCTGCATCTAAAGTTACATGATGCCCAGCAACTACTGGACTTATTCTATCCATAAATGGATGTTTATAGTTTATTCCTGTTAATTTATCACCAGTAAACGTTGAATCAATTGTGTAGTTTTCAAAACCAAACTCTTTAGTTAAAGTATCAAGTAACTGACTTGCAACAATATAATACTTATCATTTACGATAATTTTTGCATAAACAAACTCTTCACCAACAGCAACAGCAGTATTACCAGGTAAAGTCCAAGGGGTAGTTGTCCAAATAACTAAATTATCACCTTTGTTTACAAAATCATTACCATCGACAACTTCAAAAGCTACGTAAATTGATGGATCTTTACACTCTTTATATTCAATTTCCGCTTCAGCTAAAGCCGTTTCACTACTAGGTGACCAATATACTGGTTTTAAGCCTTTAAAAATAAGGCCTTGTTTAGTCATTTTCGCAAATACTTCAATTTGTCTTGCTTCATATTCTTTTTTTAACGTAATATAAGCATTATCCCAGTCTCCAATAACCGATAATCTTTTAAAATCAGCTTTTTGAATTTCTACTTGTTCTAAAGCATATTTTTCACATAACTTACGAAATTCACTTTCACTCATTTCTTTACGATTAATTCCACTATTAGTTACTTTTGTTTCAATTGGAAGGCCATGAGTATCCCAACCAGGAACAAAAGTCACATTATAACCATCCATAAATTTATAACGATTAATAAAATCTTTTAATATTTTTTGCATGGCATGACCCAAATGAATATTTCCGTTAGCATATGGTGGTCCATCATGAAGCACGAATGGTTTTCCATTTTTATTTTTATCTTTCATTTTATGATATAAATCAATATTATCCCAATGTTCTAACATTATTTTTTCGTTTTCTGGTAAATTACCCCTCATTTTAAATTCTGTTTTTGGCATCAATAAAGTATCTTTGTATTCCATAATTACCTCCTAAAATTTAAAAAAAACTTATAAATATAAGGGCGAACTAACCGCGGTACCACCTTACTTTATAAGCAAAATCTTATCTTAATACTATAACGCGTTACCGTTTTTTCCTACTAATTTCAGAAAAACACATCAAGAGTGATTTGTATATTACTATTTTATTAGTTTCCACCAACCACTAACTCTCTTTAAAAATAAATAATATACCGTCTCTATCATCTGTTTTCTAAATCAACTTTATCAAGTTCGTCGATTGAATCAAGTTGTGCTTCAATTATACTTCTTAACCGTCTTTTAAAGACATTGACATTCCGTTTTAAAAGAATAGCATCATTTTCGATTTTTTCAGCCCGTAGTAAAGCTTCATTAACAATACGGCTAGCATTTTGTTTAGCTTCACTTAAAACTGATTCACTTTCACGATATGCCGCTGACTTTAATTGATCAGAAGTTCTTTGTGCCATGATAATCGCTTTATTAAGCGTCCCTTCCATTCTTTCATACTGCGCGAGTTTTTCTTTCATTTTATCAATGTTAGCTAATTGAGACTTTAATTCCTTATTTTCAGCCCGAAGTTTATTTAATTCGGCATCTTTATTTTTAATATCAGAAATCATAGTTTCAACTTTTGAAATAACTTGGTCTAAAAAAGAATTAACCTCTTCTGGGTCATAGCCACGAAGTACACGATTAAATTTTTCCATAATATCTACCTCACCCAGTGCCCTATATTATAGCACATTTCTTTTATTTTTACCACTCTATATTTATATCGTCATTATCATGAATACCTTTGCCTTCGTTATCCCCACTAATTTTACCTTGAACATTAACATTATTAGGTGTGCATAAGAAAATACCTCCACCTATTTTTTGAAGTCCTCCACTTATGGCATATATTGTACCACTTAAAAAATCAACTATTCTTTTAGCTTGTTCAGGGGTTACACGTTTTAAATTTACAACAACTGTATTTCTTTTTTTAAGATGGTCAGCTATTTGCTGAGCTTCAGAATAAGCCCGTGGTTCTAATAATATCATTTTAGCCCCACCTTCTTCAGTCATAGCCTCCTCTGTTTTTAAATCATAATATTGATCCGGAGCTGAAAAAACATCCTCTCCATCACCATCTATAAATTTTTTAATAATACCCATATTTATCCTCCTTGTATGTTTACTTTGCTACTATTAATTTTAACACATATTCTTTTAAAATTAAATACCTTTTTCTAATCTTTTACCCCATTATCCAAAAAAATACATATCTTGTCATTATTTGACAGT
>CALVVT010000010.1 GCA_944363935.1 uncultured Bacilli bacterium | reverse complement strand
TATTCTAATATTACTTCTGGTTTTAACATTGTAGATGAGATGAAACAGATATTTTCATGTTTTATATTAGGATAATTTTCTTTTAACCAAGTATATTTTTGTTCTATTTCATTATTTGTTACAATTGTTCCTAATACAAATACTTTATTAGAATCTAGATTACTAACTATCTTTTGCATAGTTTTTAAAGGTCTTGCTTTAGAAAAAAGAATAGAAAATAGTAAATCTTCTAAAGTTTGGCATCCTAATTCAGGACAACCTCCACTATATAATTTATCATTATATCTATACTCTGATAATGTCCCATCTACATCAAAGAATACATATTTATCTTTTAATTTTTCTAACATAACTTATACTCCTTTAACATATTCAATTATTGTAATTTCTCTTTAATTATATAACATTTAATCTTTTTATAAAAGAATAAAAAAATATAACTATTATAAAATACCTTATAGTGATACAAGAGGAATATTAACTACTAAGGATAATAAACTTGCTAAATTAAAATATGTTACTAAAGAAGATTTAGTAAATGTTCCTTTAATATGTTCTCTACAAAGTTTAAAAAATAATGAGTTAAACTCCCTACTTCCAGATAATCCTAATATTGTTGCAACTTATACTTTAGTATATAATGCTTCTTTAATAGTAAAAGAAAAAGTAGGATCCGTTATCTGTTTAGATGAATTAGTTAATACAGAAAATAGTAATTTAGTATTTATTCCTTTTAAAAATGATTCTAAAGTATATTCCTATTTAATATGGAAAAAATATCAAGTCCTATCTAAAAGTTGTCAAAAATTCTTAGAAGAAATAGAAAAGCTATGATGAGTTTAATACATCATAGCTTTTTAATTAATCTTCTTCTATTATCATTGCTCTAACCATATTTGGTCTATTGGCATATCTTTTACCATCACCAAGTCCAACTTTTTTAATTTTATATTTTTCTAGTAAACTTTCTTTATTCTTTAAAACTGCTACTATCACTGCACCAGTAGGAGTAATTAACTCTCCTTCTCTATCAGTAATTTTTATATCTAAGTTATAATCATTTACAATATTTAAAACAGCAGAAACAGGTATAATAGCATGATTATTTATTTTCTATTTTGAAACTACTTTAAACATAATTTACACTAGTTTTTTTATTTTTCACTACTTAATCCATTAATGTTTTTATTTCTTTTAACTTTAACATATAACAATAATATAAAATAAGTGGTTGCAGCTAATAAAAATGTTATCTTTATAGAGCTAATATTTTCTTTGAAAAATAAACAAGCTATCATTGGTAGTGTTGCAGTAACAATTCCTTCTATAAATCTCTCAAAAGTAACATAAGAAGTTTTATAGTTATCTTTTGCATGTTCATATATTGCTATATGATCAAACATTTCATAGGCACTATTACCAAATCCAATCAAAACATAAATAATTGGTAAACAAAATCTCAATATATTATCATTTAATACAAATAATAATATAAATGAAAAAATATATATAATACTCATAGGTAATAAAATTTTACTCCATTTCCTAGTTAAAGTTCTTTTAGCCCAAAACTTACTAAATAATGCATCTGACAAATTAATTAAAATGTTTAAAAAGCTATAATATATATAATCAATTTTTAAATATCTTAATAAAAATACATTTAAATACATCATTCCAATCCCATATGCAAATCTATTTAGTCCACCTATAATGAGAACTCTTCTAAAATCTTTATCCCTTGCAGGTTTTGAAATAGTTTCTTTAATTGTTACCTTTTTTTCTTTGATTACTGGTTTGTAAGTGTTTATTCTAATAAAAATATCCATAAATGCAATTAAAAATATAATTATAAATAATATAATAAATCCATATAATTCATAGCCATTTGCTGTAAAACTATCAAGTATAACTCCCATAGCTAAACTAAAAATCATTACTAATGTATTTTTATATATATTTCTTGTAGATGCAAATATAGGGCGATCTTCTTTCTTTACTAAATTCATTCTCCAGTTAACAAAAGTGATGTATCCTAGTTCTCCTGTTATAGCATATATTGAAGCAAATACAAAAAATAAAAATGTTCTAAATCCAATATCATTAGTTAAAAATGGTATAAAAGCAAAACATACAGATGATAATCTATAAATACTATAATTTGTTAATACTACTAACTTTGACTGCCCTATTTTTGAAAATAATGGGCCAGCAAATATTTGAATTATATTAGTTATTGTATCTAAAACTGTATATATACCAATAGCAAAATTCGATAGTCCTAAATAAACTGCAAAAGCTGTTATAAAAGAACTACTTGCAATTTTATTATTAGCAGTGTCTAATACTGATGAAATTAGATATTTATTATATTCTTTTTTATAGTTCATCTTATACCTCCAAATTTCAACACTAATTTAAATCTATGATACAATTATCAAAGCAGTTTGGAAAATACTTAATAGCTTTCTCTTTAATATATTTCTGTTTCAAAAATTCTTTTTTATCCATACTAAACATCCATTTTCAACTATTACTATATCACACACAATTAAAATATAAAAGTATATAAAAAATGACATTACTTTTCTAATTTGTAAATGATAATAACAAGTGATATAATTTATTTACTTAAAACAATAAATGTGAGGTAATTATGAAAATAAAAATTTTAACTAAAAATGAAGTAACTGATTATATTGAAGATATAAATAAAATTCATTTAGAAAATGCTTATCCTAATG
>CALVVT010000009.1 GCA_944363935.1 uncultured Bacilli bacterium | reverse complement strand
GCAGTAGTTAATGATAAAGTTCCTAAAGATATAGATAAAATGATATGATAAAAGTTGTTATTTTTGATATGGATGGACTAATGTTTGATACTGAAAGATTATGGGTAGAAGAAGGTTACTTATTAGCCCAAAAATTAGGGTATAAACTTCCTAAAGAATTATTTTATAAAACAATTGGTTTAAAAAATAGGGAAGCGGGACAAATATTTTCAAATTACTTAAATAATTATTTTGATATGGAAAGCTTTAGAACTTTATATCATAAATATATTAGTGAAAAAATGTTAAAGGAAGGTATTAAGGTAAAAAGAGGACTTAAGGAGTTACTTGTATATTTAAAAAACAATAACTATAAAATAGCTATTGCTTCTTCTAATAAAAGAGAAAGAATTTGTTTTTATCTTTCTTTAGCTAATATTGATATTAATTTATTTGATATTATTATTAGTGGCGAAGAACTTAAATATAGTAAACCCAATCCTTTGATATTTAAATTAGCGATAGATAAAATGCAAAGTAAACCAGCTAATACTTTAGTCCTTGAAGATAGTATATTTGGTATTGTAGCTGCTAAAAATTTAGGATGTAAGGTTATAGTTATTCCTGATATTATGAAGTTACCTGATAATACTTATAAACTAGTAGATTATAAAGTTAATTCTTTAATGGAAGTTATAAGTATATTAAATAGGCACAAATAGTGCTTGTTTTTTAATAATTAAATTTCTAAAATGTATGGATCTGTTTCCGAACCATCACCGCCTGTGATTTTGATATCTGATTTTAGATATACTGAAGGACGAGTAGCAATGCTCGAGTTGCTGACGCGGCCGTTGTTTAAACTACCATTGCTGTTAACAGAGAAGATTCCATACGTATTAGATGCGAGCGGAGAAATAGTCCACCACTCATCTTTATTATACATCCAATTAGTGTTATAACAGATTGTATAATTTTTATAATGTAAATTAAAGTTTCCACATTGTGAAGTGTTAGTATTAGCCCTTATATAATCACTGGCAGTAATCAAACCAACTTTACCTGTCCACTGATTATTTTTTTCGGCTGTAATCTGTCCTACCAAATCTGTATTATCATATGTTACTGCACCAACATACCAGGTATGACTTTGAACTTGCTCTTGAGCTGTCAATAATAAGCCATTATAATAGGTTTCATTTAAATATGTATTTAACTCTGCTGGTCTCGTCCAATCATTACAACCAGGAATTGTTGGTTCTGGAGCTAAATAAATAATATTATCAACAATAGTTGTATCTTTTTCTTTTTGAATACCATTATATGCTATTGAGCATGATGTAGCTGTATCCCATGCCATCTCTTCTAATACTGCGTTTTTCAGTATTTTTATAGTACTATCAGTTTCAACGCTTATAATACGCCAAATTTCATTATTAAAAGTTACATAATTATTGGGATTTGTTCCTCGATAAATATATCTTCCTTCTTCGTATTCATCGGCATATAGGCCATCTCCGTCTGTTATAGGTTCAATTTCAATACCTCCTAATTCAGCGACAGGCTTCTTAATAATATTTCCTTCGGCATTTATCTCTAAATTAGTATTCATAGCTGCATAACCCGCAGTCATAAAAAGTAAAATACTACATATACTAATTATAATTATTTTTCTTTGTTTATTTTTTCTTCTATTTCTATATCTTCGCACTTTAATCACTTCCTATATTAAAAGTATAACATATTTTTTGTTAAAAAGCACCTAAAATGTCCTAAAAATAAATAATTGTGATGTCATAATTATAATGGTGGTGTAAATGCAAATAAAAAAAGCCTATCAAATAGAAGAGATAGTCGATTCAGTTAAAAAAAATAATTATTCTAAAATTCTCGCAACTAATTTAAAAAAAATTAGATTAGCGCATTATAATGAATACAAAAAAATTAATGGAAATATTGATAATCCTTATAGTGTAGATAATATAGCTTCAGTATTAGATATATCAAGAAGACACTATACAAGACTTGAAAATCCTAATTATATAACTAAAAATATTACTATGGAAAAATTAATTATTTTAGCTAAAATATATGAAATATCATTAGATACATTTTTTAAAGATTATAAATAGAAAAGTTCACAGACTAATGTGAACTTTTTAAGTATATAGATATTTTATTTTTAAATATTCTTTAAAAAAAGTCTAATATAAAATAGAGTATTAATCTTGTTTATATTAGATTTTCTTTTATTTTAATATATTTATTAATTTCTTCAATTAAATAATCACATATTAAAGAAGTCATTTCTGAAAAATCATTGTTTTCAGTATAACTTTTAAAAGCATCATAGTATTTTCTTTTGTCTTTATATTTAATATTAATAGGAACATATCCATTTTTCATTAGTTCAAAATTTAAAATTAATCTACCTGTTCTTCCATTGCCATCTAAAAATGGATGGATAGTTTCAAACTTTAAATGAAATAATGCAATTTTTTCAATCAAAGATAAATTGTCTTCATTTTGATACCAAAGTAGTAGATTTTCTATATTAGGTTTTATTAAATATGGCTCTGAAGTTTTAGTCGTTGTTCCGAGGATTTTAACCGGAACATTTCGGTATTTACCTTTATCTTGTGGTTTATCCATCAAAACTAAATTATGGATATTAAGAATTTCATTTTCATTTAATTCGTGGTTTTCTTTTATTAAATTTTCTATATAGAAATATGCTTCTTTGTGACCAATTGCACTTAAATGCTCATTTAAAGGTTTTTCAGCTATAGTAATATTTTCTTTTAACACTAAAGATGTTTCTTCTAAAGTAAAAGTGCTTCCTTCAATAGCGTTAGAATCATAGGTATATTCTATCATAAATTCTTCATTAAACCTTTTTAATTCTGCTTTGGTAAATGGTCTTAAAGTATTTAATTTTGTTTTTAAAGCTTCAATTTCTTTTAATTTCTCTTTCATAATTTTTTCCTTTCATCTATATTTATTGTCCTTAAATTACCACATAAATCCACCATAAAAATTTCCGTTGTTATAATTGTCTACGTCTTCTTGCCAATCTTTCATATTTTCTTTAATATCGTCACAAACATAATCGTAATCATCTTTATCGATATGTTTAAGTTCATACATACACTGATAAAATTTTTTAAGACTAGCAGCGGTTTCTTTTGTTGCATTAGGTGTTGACCACATACATTTTCTAATGAAAAAGTCACTAAAATATTCATTTAAACAGTAGCATCCGTCTTCTATTCTTTGCGGTTCATAGTAATTTAAAAATACATTGATGTAAAAGTTTACATTAGAAATATGCTTTTTAATAGTTTTATCGGTAAGCTTTTTTTCTTCTAACCAGTTAGTAAATTCCTTTAAATACTTTTGATTTTCCTTTTTAATTTTTTCAACTTCTTTTGTATAATCTTCATAATCCATACATTATCCCTCCCTATATATTATTGTATCATAAAAACGCCGAAAATTGGCGCTTTTTTATATAACAATAGCAAATAAATTACTAGAACCTTTATTAACTAATTTTGATAGAGTTCCTTGAAGTTTAAACCTAACTGAATCTGGCATTAATGAAAGTTTTGCTTGAATACCTTCTTTAACAATAACATCTAAACTTCTTCCAAATATTTCGCTTTTCCAAATACTATTCGAATCATTACCCTCATCTCTCATTAAGTAATTAATAAGTTCTTTACTTTGAAGTTCAGAACCAATTATTGGTTCAAAAGTACTTTCAACGTCAACTCTAATCATATGGATAGAAGGAGCCACAGCTTTAAGTTTTATACCATATCTACTTCCTTGTTTAATAATTTCTGGCGTTTCTAAAGTCATATCAGTTAAGCTAGGTGAAGCAACACCATAACCAGTTGTTTTAACCATTTTTAAAGCATCTTTAATTTGGTCATATTCTTCTTTAGCTTCATTGTAGTCTTGAAATAAAGTAAGTAATTGGGCTCTACTTTTAATTTCCACTCCAATGATTTCTTTTAAAACTTGGTCGTAAAGTTCTGCTGGAGCTTTTAAAGTAACAGTAACTTCACCAGTAGCAGTATTAACTTCTGATAAATAAGCTTTACTAATATATTCGGAAGTTTCTAAATCATTAGTAATATTATCGATATCTCTTAATTTATCAATTTCATGGATACTATTTCTAATTGTTTCAATGTATGACTTTTTAAGCCAGTTATTAGGTGCGAGGCAAGCAATCCAATCAGGGAGTAAAGTGTTTATTCTAACTACTGGAAATTCATATAAAGCTTCTTTTAAAATATTATAAGCATCGCGTTCACTCATTTCATTAATGTTCATGGGAATAACAGGTACACCATAATTTTCATGCATGTCATGAGCGAGATTTTCAGTTTCTGGTAACATTGGATGGGAAGTATTTAAAATAATAATGAAAGGTTTACCAATTTCTGTAAGTTCGCCAGCTATTCTTTCTTCAGCTTCTAGATAATCATTACGATAAAAATCACAGGTCGAACCATCAGAAGTAATTAGAATACCAATACTTGAATGATCTTTAATAACTTTTTCAGTACCTATTTCCGCAGCTTCAACAAAAGGTATTTCTTCGTCATACCAAGGTGTTCTAACCATCCTAGGGCCATTTTCGTCTTCATATCCCTTCGCTCCATTTATAATATAACCAACACAATCGACTAATCTAATGTTTGCACTAAAATCGTCAATTTTAATTTTGGCCGCATTACTAGGTACGAATTTAGGTTCAGTTGTCATTATTGTTTTTCCGGCAGCGCTTTGAGGTATTTCGTCTAAAGTTCTTTTTCGTTCATATTCGTCTTCAATATTTGGTACTACTAGAGTTTCAATAAATTTTTTTATAAAAGTTGATTTTCCTGTTCTAACTGCTCCAACAACTCCTAAATAAATATCACCGCCAGTTCTTTCAGTAATACTTTTAATAATATCAATTTTCTCCATATAATCCCTACTTTCTTTGATTTACTAAATATTATGAAAAAAATATCTTTAATATGTCAAAAAAAATAAAAAAAATAAAGAAATATATTGATTTTTCCTTATAAAAATGGTATCCTTTAATTGTAAGCAACATAGCTTAACAATATAATAGGAGGTATTAAAATGACAAAACAAATGTTAGTAAATTATATTGCTGAAGAAACAGGACTTACTAAAGCTGATGCTACAAGAGCTTTAGATGCGATGATGAATGGAATCGTTGAAGGATTAAAAACAGAAGGTAAAGTTGCTTTAACTGGTTTCTGTACTTTTGCTACTCAAAAGAAAGAAGCACGTCAAGGACGTAATCCAAGAACTGGTGAAGCTGTTACTATTCCAGCTAGAATCGCTGTTTCTATCAAAGCTGGCGCTAAATTAAAAGATGCAGTAAATTAGGCTATAGGCCTTTTTTTACTCTAAAAAAATATGTACGATACAGCGCTTAAATTAATAAATAAAATAACCAGTTTTGGCTATAAAGCATACATTGTTGGTGGTTTTCCAAGAGATTTATATTTAAAACGAAGTTCCAAAGACATCGATATTTGTACTGATGCTCGTCCAAGAGAAATAATGCAGATTTTTCCTGATATTGTAACAAGTAATGTCGAATATGGAAGTGTAGTTTTAATGTTTGAAAAAGTAAGGTTTGAAATTACAACTTTTCGGAAAGAAAATAAGTATAGTAATTTTAGAAAACCAGTTGATATTACATATACAGCTTCTTTAGAGGAAGATATAAAAAGAAGAGATTTTACGATTAATACTCTTTGTATTGATAAAGATGGTAAAACTATTGATTTACTTAATGCTATTAGTGATTTAGATAATAAAATAATAAGAATGGTTGGCGATCCTAAAGTTAGATTAAAAGAAGATGCTCTTCGAATTTTAAGAGCTATAAGATTTGCTACTGTTTTAAATTTTGAACTAGAGCCAGTTTTAAAAGCTTATATAAAGAAATATGGCTATTTGTTAAAAAAACTTTCTAAAGAACGGAAGAAAAATGAACTTGATAGAATATTTTCTAGTTTTAATAAAGAATATGGAATTAAACTTTTAATTGAACTTAAACTTTGTGATGTTTTAGAAATTCCTGATTTACCTAAAGCTAAAATAACCCCTTCAATGATTGTTACGTGGAGTGAGCTTAATGCATTAGATAAATATAATTTTAGTGCGAATGAAAGAGAAACAATAAAAACTATTCGCGAGCTTAAAAATAAAAATTTATTAGATGTTCATGTATTATATAAATATGGTTTATATGAGTGCTCTTTAGCAGCTGAACTTCAAGATATTTCTAAAAAAGAAGTAAATGAAATATATGCTTCTATGTCAATCCATAGCCGCATTGACATTGATATAAAACCAGCTGAAATATGTGAAATTTTAAATAAAACACCGGGTTCATTTTTAAAAGAGATTATTAGTGATTTAGAAACTAAAATATTAGATAAAAAAATTAAAAATAAAAAAAATAATATTGCTGAATATATTACTAATAATTATCAGTAAAACATACCTTTTAATAGGGTGTTTTTTTATGCGGAAAATTATAATTTTTGTTCTTATTTTAACCCTAATACTACTTCATTTTGATATTAAAGCAGCTACTGCCCGGAAAATTGATTTAAAAACTAAAGAAAATGAAATTAGTATTGTTTTCTTAAAACAAAAAGAAAATATTTCGGTACTTATTGATAATGAAAAAAATAGTAAGTTATTTTTAATAAAATTAAATGATAAAGAAGCACTAAATAAAAGTTTAAGCATTTTTAATAAAAAGCCAGAAGTATTTTGGCTTGATAATAGTATAGGTGATAATGGTGATATTTACATTAGTAAAAAAAATTATATTAAAATGGAAATAAAAGATTATAGCTTATGTATTGTCAAAAATAAAAGTGAAGCCAGCAATTGTGATTTTGTTTATTTACTAGAACTTGATAGAGAGTTTGAAGTAAATGAAAAATTATCAGTAGTATTTTATGACGAAAATATTAATGATAATTATTTAGGTTTAGTTAATGAATCTTGGATAGATAGTCATATTGTAAGTACCGATAGTATTGCAATATTAAAAATAAGTAGTGAAGGCTATAATATTTTAGTTATTCCTCTTGCAAATAAATAAGTTTATCTTTATAATGAATATGGGTGGTATTATGGTTAACAAAGTAATTGAAGTTTTAAAAAATGGAATTATTGTTCCGAAAATTTTAATAAGCAATTATAAAAAATTAAAAATTACAAGTGAAGAATTAATATTAATTATTTATTTTTTAGATAACAATGATTTTGATATTGAAAAAATATGTAAGGAGTTAGATTTAAAGCCTAATAAAGTTTTAACTTTAATCGATAGTTTAACTAAAAAAAATATATTAAAATTGAAAAAAGTAACTAATAATAATATTTGTGAAGAATATGTTTGTTTAGACGAACTTTATAATAAATTAGCTTTAATTTTGATTAATGAAAAGGAAGAAAAAACAACGACAATATACGATACATTTGAAAAAGAGTTTGGCCGTACTTTAAGCCCAACTGAATATGAAATTATTGGTGCTTATATTGATAGTGGTTTTAGTGAAGAGTTAATTCTTGCAGCTTTAAAAGAAGCCATATATAATGGTGTTACTAATTTAAGGTATATTGATAGAATATTATATGATTGGCAAAAAAAAGGAATAAAGAATCCTAACGAATTAAAAGAGAAAAATAAAAAAGAAAAAAAACAAGTAAAGGAAGTATTTGATTATGACTGGCTCAACGAAAATGATTAGTGATTATTTAGACGTTTTATTTCCTAATCCTAGATGTGAACTTAATTATACAAAAGATTATGAACTTTTACTCGCTACAATGTTAAGTGCGCAAACAACTGACAAAAGGGTAAATTCGGTAACAGATATTTTATTTAAAAAATATCCAAGTACTGAAGCTTTTAGTAAAGCCGATATTAATGATATTATAGATATTATAAAACCGATTGGGACTTTTAATAAAAAAGCTAAAAATGTTATTTTAATATGTCAAAAATTAGAAGAAGATTATGGTGGAAAAGTTCCTAATAATAGGGAATATTTAGAAAGCCTTCCTGGCGTAGGTAGAAAAACGACTAATGTTGTTTTAAGTAATTTATTTAATGAACCTTGTATAGCTGTTGATACTCATGTATCTAGAGTTAGTATTAGACTAGGTCTGGCTAAAAAAGGTGATAGTCCATTAATAATTGAGAAAAAGTTAACTAAAAAATTTCCTAAATATGAACTAGCAAGACTTCACCATCAATTAGTATTATTCGGTAGATATTATTGTACTGCCAGAAATCCAAAATGTGAAAATTGTAATTTAAAAAGTATATGTAAAGAAATCCATAAATAAGATTTCTTTATTTTTTTACAAAAATTTATGAAAAAAAGAAGGATTTTTTTAAAAAATCTCCTATGATATATAGTAGAGGGGCAAAAGAAGGAGGTTTTATGAATTATTATAATGAAATAAAAGATGTACTAATTAAAAATGAAGTTTATAAAAAAGTAAAAGATTATTCCAAAAATAGAAGTGATTTAAATAGTTACTATGAAGTAGGTAGGCTAATTGTAGAGGCCCAAGGAGGCGAAGCTAGAGCTGGATATGGTAATAAATTAATTAAAGAATATTCGGAAAGGCTTACTAAAGAACTTGGTAAAGGATATAATGTTACCAACCTTAAGCGAATGCGCCAATTTTATTTGTTTTTTCAAAAAGGTGCCGCAGTGCGGCACCAATTATGGAATCTTAATTGGACTCATTACCGAATATTATTGCCTTTAAATGATATTACAAAAATAGAATATTATGTTAATGTTACTGTTAAGTATAACTTATCTTCACGAGAACTTGAAAAAAGAATAAAAAATAAAGAATATGAAAGAATTGGTTACAAGGAAGAATTAGAAAGGCCTAAAGTAACAACACTTATTAAAAATCCTATTATTATTAAAACAGGTAAAAATATAGATAAAGTTAGTGAGTATGTACTGCATAATTTAATATTGGAAGATATGGATAATTTTTTAAAGGAATTAGGCGTAGGATTTACTTATGTTGGTAATGAAGTCAAAATAAAAATAGGAGATAGATATAATCGAATAGATTTCCTTTTGTTTAATTATAATTATAACTGTTTTGTAGTTGTTGAACTTAAAGTAACAGAATTAAAAGCCGAATATATTGGACAAATATCTAAATATATTGGTTACGTTGATAAAAATATAAGAAAATCATTTCATGAAAAAACAGTTGGGGTTATTATTTGTAAAAAAGATAATAAGTTTGTAATGGAATACTGCACAAACCCAAATATTTTTACAACGTGGACTTATGTCAAGTTTTTAGACACATTTTTATGGACAAATTATTAGTCCGTATTTAAATTTATTCCAATTTCCTTTTGACAAGCAGAAATATTTTTATTGATAATAAGTCGTTTTCTTCGCAGTT
>CALVVT010000008.1 GCA_944363935.1 uncultured Bacilli bacterium | reverse complement strand
ATTTTAATTATCAAAATTAATAACAATATGATAATTATAAAATTATAAAACGAAAACTCATTATTATGTTTCATAATTATCACTCCTTCCTGTGGATTGGTTTACCAAAACCCCCAGAAATAGGCAGACACAGAAGGTATAAAAAGTCCCTCTATATATAATTATATTATTTTTTTTAGAAAAACCCTTTTTTTTCTGACAACTTTTTTTAAAAAAATTTAAATTTAAAAAGTAAGATTATCCAAAAACCTCCAAAAAATGACTTTTATGTAAACAAAAACTTTCTAATATTTAGAAAGTTCATTTAAAAATTGTTCTTCAGTCCAAACAGTTATACCTAAATCTGTAGCTTTTTTAAGTTTACTGCCAGCTTCAGCTCCAGCAATCACAACATCAGTTTTTTTACTAACACTACCAGTACAAATACCACCAAGACTTTCAATTCTTATTTTAGCTTCGTCTCTAGTAAAGTTTTCTAAAGAACCAGTTAAAACAAAAGTTTTATCGGTAAAAAAAGTTTCATTAGTATTTACTTCTTTTAAATAACTCATATTTACTTTATAATCTTTTAATTTATTAATTAGCCTAATATTGTCTTCGTCATTAAAATATTCGGTAACACTTTTAGCTATAACATCTCCAATATCTTTAATACTGTTAACTTCTTCATAACTAGCTTTTATTAAATTATCGATATTTTTAAAATTACGAGCTAAAATATCCGCTGTTTTTTCGCCAACATATCTAATCGATAAACCAAATAAAAGTCTTTCTAAAGAATTATTTTTACTTTTTTCAATTTCCTCTAATAAATTATCAATGCTTTTTTCACCAAAACCTTCAAGTTCCATTAACTTTTGTTTGTGATTTTTTAAATTGTAAAAATCAGCATCGTCTTTTAAATAACCTAAATTGTAAAAGTCTTCGATAATTCTATCACCAAAGCCAATAATGTTCATAGCTTTACGCGAAGTAAAATGAATAAGCTTTTCTTGTTTTTTCGCATCACAATGAGGATTTACACAGTAATAAGCTGCTTCTTTTTTTACTAAAGAACTATGACATATTGGACAGTTTTTAGTCATTTCAAACTTCTTTTCAGTTCCATCTCTTCTCTCTTCTAAAACTCTGACGACTTCTGGAATAACATCTCCGGCTTTTTTAATTGCAACAACATCGCCTACTCTAATATCTTTACTAACCACATAATCTTCATTATGAAGTGTAGCTCTAGAAATAACAGAGCCCATAACTCTAACTGGTTCAAGGTCAGCACTAGGAGTTACTTGGCCAGTTCTACCAACCGTGAAAATAATATTCTTAACTTTAGTTAAAACTTCAGTGGCTGGAAATTTATAAGCTGTTGCCCATTTAGGGCTTCTAGCTGTAAAGCCTAATCTTTGCTGATCATGAATATCATTTACTTTAATAACAATTCCATCTATTTCATAAGGAAGTGTTGGTCTATTAAGAGTCCAATAATTAATATAATCAAGCATTTCTTTTAAATCATTTACTTTTTTATTATTAGGATTAGTATTAAAACCAAGTTCCTTCATAAACCTTAAAGCATCTTCATGAGTATAAATATCATAGTCTTCTGGGTCTGGTAAATGATAAATAAAACAATCTAATTTCCGGCTAGCAGCTACTTTCGAATCAAGCTGTCTAACACTACCAGCAGCAGCATTACGCGGATTAGCAAAATTTTCTCCACTGGCATTTAACTTTTCAAAAGACTTTTTACTCATATAGATTTCCCCGCGAACTTCAATATCAATATCTTTATTAATAGAAAGAGGAATACTTTTAATCGTTTTCGCATTATGCGTTATATCTTCACCGGTTACTCCATCACCACGAGTAGCCGCTCTTACTAATTTACCTTTCTTGTATAATAAAGAAACAGAAAGACCATCTATTTTAAGCTCACAAACATATTTAGGATCTTTAACAACTTTTTTTACTCTTTCGTCAAAATTAATAATTTCACTTTCGTTAAAAACATTACCTAACGATAACATAGGAATTTCATGAGTAACTTTTTTAAAAGCATCAATTATTTGTCCACCAACTCTAACTGTCGGTGAATCTTCTCTTTTTAAAGTGGGATTTTCATTTTCTAACCTTTCTAGTTCCTGCATATATCTATCGTATTCTTGGTCAGTAATTGTCGGTTTATCTAAAGTATAATAATCATAATTAGCTTTATTTATTATTTTTATAAGTTCGTCTATTCTTTTTTCTATCATAATCTTTCACCAGTATAATTATAAACATTATTCTTCTTAATATCAAGAATATTTCTTTAAATAATATGATTTTTAGTCTGATTTTAACCAAAGAAAAAAAGTTAATGAACTTAACTTTAAAATTATTATATTTTTATTTTACTTTTAACTGATAATTATTAGCTTCCAAAAATCCTTCTTTTAAACCAATATCAAAATACTTACCTTCAAAAATACAAGGATAAAAATCTTGATAAGTCATCATATTTTCATAAGCATCTGTTATTTGATATTCGCCATTACTTGCAGGCTTTATGTTTTTAATTTCGTCAAAAACCAAAGGATTTATAATAGCTCTTCCAGAAAAAACTAAATTACTAGGAGCATCTTTAGCTAAAGGTTTTTCCACAATAGAAATTATTTTGTCTTCTTCTAATTTAAAAACCCCATAATTACTAACTTCACTAGGTAAAACTTTTCTCGCCCCTAAAACATTAGCTCCAGTTTCTTTATGAATATCAATTAATTGTTTTAAACATGGTTTATCACTAAAAACTAAATCGTCGCCATATAAAATCGCAAACGGTTCAGTTATTAAATCTTTAGCTAAATTAATGGTTAAAGCATTGCCCTCTAAAGTTTCTTCTTCGATAATAGTAATTTTACCAAAATTATTTATTTCTTCTAGAGTATCGTATAAATCTCTTTTACCGGCTTTTAACAACCCCATTTGTAACTTTATATCAGGTTTAAAATAATTTTTAATGACCTCGCCATTTTTTCCAACAATTAAAATAACTTCGTCAATTCCACTGTCAAAAGCTTCTTTGACAATATAATGAATAACTGGTTTATTAGCAATAGGTAACATTGGTTTAGGAACCGCTTTAGTTATGGGCAGAAACCTTGTCCCTAAACCAGCTACCGGAATTACAGCTTTCATTAATCTCTATGAAGCGCATTATAGGTTATTGTAAAAATTAATAACCCGAGTAGTACAAGACCAGCCCATAAAAACGGATTACTATGATTCTCTTCAAGCCACGCTCTAAAAGGTTCAATCCATTCGTTAATTGTCTCAATTATATCTAATATCATTATTTTTCCACCTTCCTTATACTTTTATGACCTTTCATCATCTTTATAATACCATATTTATGACTAAAAGCAATAGTTAAAACACTACCAATACCAACAATTATCCCTTCACCATATTTTTCATGGATAACTTTATCTCCTAAATTATAAGTAATGTTCTCGTCAATCATTTCTTCTTTTTTAACCTTTTTTTCACTTACTTCGTCACTATCCAAGTATTTTTCGTCAATTTCACTAATAAATCTACTAGGGGGATTTTGACTAGTATTTCCATAAATCATTCTTCTTTTAGCATTAACTAATGTAAGTTCTTTTTTAGCCCTTGTTACTGCAACATAACAAAGTCTTCTTTCTTCTTCTAAATCTTCAGGATTATCGACCGAATTAAAATGCGGAAATAACCCTTCTTCAAGTCCAATAATAAAAACGTGCTCGAACTCAAGACCTTTAGCAGCATGAACTGTCATTAACGTTACTACATCGTCATTATTTTTGTGCTCCTCAACATCAGAAACTAAAGAAATTTCTAATAAAAATTCTTCTAATGACACAATACCATTATTTTCTTCAAAATTTTTAGTAATTGATTTAAATTCTTCTAAATTTTCAAGTCTTACTTCAGCTTCAATTGTTTTTTCTTTTTCAAGTTCAGCTTTCATTCCCGTTTTATCTAAAATTAAATCAACTAATTCAGTTAACGATAAGTCTTCACTTTGTCTAGTTAAATCTTCAATTAATAATTTAAATGAAAGTTCTTTACCATCACTAATTGCCTCATATAATGAACATCCATATTCGGCGGCTTTAGAAGCGATATTAGCAATAGTTTTAGGTCCTATTTGTCTTTTAGGAACATTTATAATTCGCATTAAACTAACATCGTCATGATGATTATAAATTAATTTTAAATAGCTAATTAAGTCTTTTATTTCTTTTCGGTTATAGAAATAAAAACTACCAACTACTTTATAAGGTATATTTTCTTCTAAAAGTTCTTCTTCCATATTTCTTGACTGGGCATTAGTTCGGTATAAAACCGCAATTTCTTTTTTAGAAATTCCTTTACTTATTAATTTTTTTATTTTACTGCCAACATAATGAGCTTCGTCTTTTTCGTCATAAGCTCTATGATATTTTATTTTAACGCCAGCTTCATTTTTCGTCCATAAATTTTTTTCTTTACGTTTTTTATTATTTTTAATAATATCATTAGCCACATTTAAAATGTTTCCAGTTGACCGATAATTTTCTTCTAATAAAATTGTTTTCGCATTTTTATAATCTTTTTCAAAATTTAAAATATTCCGGTAATTAGCTCCTCTAAAACCATATATTGACTGATCAATATCCCCTACAACACATAAGTTTTTATGTTTCGCACTTAACATTTTAATTAAAGTATACTGGGCTTCATTAGTATCTTGATACTCGTCAACTAATATATATTTAAATCTTTCTTGATACTGTTTAAGAATTAAAGGACATTTTTTAAATAATTTTATTGGTAATAAAAGTAAATCGTCAAAATCAACTGAATTAGTATTTTTAGTTTTAGTTTCATATCTTTCAAAAACTTCAGTCACAATTTTTTCATACTCATTACCAGCAAACCTCGCGTAATCTTTACTCGTAATTAATTCATTTTTCGCACTACTTATTTTATTTCTAATTGTTCTGGGATTATATATTTTAGAATCTAAATTCATATTTTTTAATATTTTTTTAATTATTGTTAAACTATCTTCACTATCTAATATTGTAATATTTTTATCAAAACCAAGTTCTTCATAATTTTCTCTTAAAATTAATACTCCTAATGAATGAAAAGTAGATATTTGGATTTGATAAGCTTTAGGACCTAATATTTTATAAATACGCTCTTTCATTTCTTTAGCAGCTTTATTAGTAAAAGTAATAGCAAGTACATTATAAGGCTCTACTTCTTTTTCATTGATTAAATAAGCTACTTTCGTCGTTAAAACTTTTGTTTTTCCACTACCAGCCCCAGCTAAAATTAAAACCGGACCATCAGTTTCAAAGACTGCTTCTTTTTGTTTTTCGTTTAAACTTTCTAAATCCATAAATTCACCTACTTTCTACCTCTACCAATATAATAGCACATTTTTGATATTTAAGCTACCTAAAACTGTGGTTTTAAATTAAGCCCTAAAACTTAAGCACTAATAGAAATAAGGTTTTTATTAGTGCTGAAAGCGGATTAGTGGTCTTGGACTTAAGGAAAACCCTTATGTTTTATCATAGAAAATCCTAAAAAATAAGGATTTCTTTTTATATAATAAATTTTTTTTAAAAAATTCACGAAAAAAAAAGGGTTTTTTAAAAAAATCTCCTATAATATATAATAGAGATAACCATTGGAAAGGAGAGAAATGATAGGACATGTTTTATTTAGTGCGAATGAAGTAATTACTCAAGATTATTCTTACCAACATCAAGCCCTAGATATTGTTGGAGCTGGAAATACCGTTAGCGATGTTATTGCTTATGACGATGGAATTGTGGTTTTAGTAGAAAGTAATGTTCCTAGTAATAATACCAATTCTAGTGGTACTGCTAGTTATGGAAATTTTATTAAAATTAAGCATGGAAACAATATTCAAACTTTATATGCTCATTTAAAATATGGCAGTGTTAAAGTTAAAAAAGGAGATTATGTTAAAAAAGGAGAAATAATTGGCCGCATGGGTAACACTGGAAGAGCTTTTGGTGTTCACCTACATTTTGAAGTTAGAGACTACAATAATAAAAGAAAAAATCCTTACGATTACTTGTGGAAAACTAACAATTCTCCAGTTTTAACTAAAGTTAATAATGAAGTAGAAACGCCGCAAAAAGAACCTACTGAAATTAAAGAAGAAATTCCAGAAAAAGATATTAGCGATGCTATTATAACCGAAGAAAGTACACCTAGTGATACTACTATTTTTGAAAATAAAGAATATAAATATATGTCATTAGCTGATGCTTTAAATGAAATATATGTTAATAATTCTTACGAATATCGTTATAAACTAGCGCTTAAAAATGAAATTGAAAATTACACAGGCACTAATGTTCAAAATTTAAGCCTTCTTAAAAAATTAAAAGAAGGTACTCTAAAAGCTGCTTATTAGTAGCTTTTTTTCTTTGGTAGAATATAATACTATGAAAAGAAAGGAGAGATTTTTTGAAAAAATTACTTATTTTTATAATTATAATTGGTTTGCTTGTTTGTGGATATTTTATTTTTAAAGATAAAAGTGATAACTCTAAACTTACTAAAGTTACAGTTGGCGAAGTAACCCATAGTATTTTCTATGCTCCGCAGTATGTAGCTGATGCTTTAGGTTATTTTGAAGAGGAAGGAATCGATGCAGAAATAACTTTAATATCTGGAGCTGATAAAGTTACTAGTGCGGTTTTATCAGGCGATGTCGAAATAGGTTTCTGTGGTTCTGAAGCTACTATTTATGTTTACAACGAAGGCGAAAAAGATTATTTAGTTAATTTTGCTGGTTTAACTAAAAAAGATGGAAGTTTTTTAGTAGCTAGAGAAAAAAATAATAATTTTAAATTGGAAGATTTAAAAGATAAGCACATTATTGGGGGCCGGGAAGGAGAACGGGTGGTAAACTTATAACAAAAAAAAGAAGCTAACTAGCTTCGCTTAATTCCTTTAATTTATTTATTTGTCTTTGTAATAATACACATAATTTATATATTCTTTTATCAGACATTTTAGTAATACTTTGATACTTATGTAATAATTTATCAAACTCTTCTGGTATATCTGATAATTTTGATACATCTATTCTTTTAAGATTCTTTACAACTTTAATAATATCTGTAAAAGGTTTTATTTCGTAAAATAATCTTCCTTCACCAGCAATATATAATTCTTCTTCCTCGTAATCTAGCATATTAAGACTTTGACCATTATCAAAAATAGGCGCAACATCTAACCATTTTAATGTATTAACATCTCTTATAACACCAAAATTGTTTAAATGTCTATCTTCGTTCATAATAAGAAAATCTAAAATATACATATTTTCTAATTTTTCTCTTACATTTTTAATTCCGTTTTCTTCTAATTTTTTAATATATTCTTCGTAATCTTCTAGATTATCATGCCTTTTCATATTACTTTTTATTTGATAAGCTGTTATTAATTCGGTATCTTTAGTTATAAAACAAGGACACTTTGATACTACAGTATCTTTATAAACATCTAAAGTATAAGGAACATGCTCAAAACCTAATCTATCACATATCATAGATGCTAGTACTTCATTAAATG
>CALVVT010000007.1 GCA_944363935.1 uncultured Bacilli bacterium | reverse complement strand
ATAAACCCAATTCTTTATCTAGAAAAGATACTAAAAAAGTACTTATTAACTTTTCAAATGTCACTCCATTTTCATTATATATATTATTTACCTTATATTCTTTTTTCATAGGACACCTCATTAATGTATATGCACCTAAATTATTATTATTTTGTAATAAAATGTTTCCTATTATTAAATTCCTCCTTACTTTAAAACTTTATTCTTCAATACTAATAATATTTTTATACTAATTTAACGTACCTAAAAATAGGCAAAATCTTTAAAACGTATGTACTTTCCGTGTGAGTGTTTCCAGCAGGTTAAGCTTGTATGACAAATACGCACCAGTGGCGAGTTTTCTTTTATATTTCAAGTGCTATTAGAAAATTGATTACCAGACATTTTATTTTTTGTATGACTTTTGTTAACACAATTTTTGCATGAAAAAAGGACTTTTTCAGTCCTAATCACGCATTTGTTAGTACAAATTTAAAAATTTTTTATATAAAAATATACATTATTTTTAATATAATTAATACCTGCTTTTTACTTTAATTTTGTCTTCAGTAATTTCTACAATATCACCATCATTAGGTACAAATAAATTATTGAGTTGTTTCATTACCGCCAACTCCTATAACAATTATAAATTTTGTTTTTTTCCATTAAATAATATTTCATAACTCTTATTAAGGTATTTAGAAAAATATCTTATTGATTTTATTATTTTTTTTGTAAAATAATAGTTTAAAAATGCAATTTTATCAAAACCTTTGCTTATAATAAAATTAATTATTAATTTATCATTTATATCAATAGTAATTGTCTCTATGTACAGAT
This sequence comes from uncultured Bacilli bacterium, assembly GCA_944363935.1. GTDB lineage: Bacteria > Bacillota_I > Bacilli_A > RF39 > UBA660 > Coprosoma. The sequence continues at coordinate 12,308 of CALVVT010000007.1, read as the reverse complement.
ATTCTTTCATACCTTTTACTAACTTTCCAGCGTTAGTAACTCTTTCTTTAGTATGGTCTAGTTTATCGGCTAACCGCAAAACAGGAGCGATTTTATTGTTTAAATATCTATAATTATTATGATATTTAAACAATAAAATATCATCTATATACTTTGAATTTATTTTTTCTTTTTCAAAATACTCTTTTGCAATTTCATAACTTTTAATATTATGATTTGGTTTACCCTCAACACATCCTAAATCATGCATAAAAATCGCAGTCATTATAGCATCGATTAATTCCTCATCATAATGTAATTGTTTCATTATACCTAATGCAATGTTACAAACATTCATTATATGATTATACCCATGATGTGCCCATGTAAAATTAGTCGTTTCATTCATTTCATCTATTTTATAATAAACTGATAATAATCTTTTATCATTACTAACATACTCAAACATTTATACCAGGCTTTCTATTTTCTAAATTTTCGAGCCACTTTTTATTGTTTAAATACCAATTTATAGTTTCTTCTAATCCATCTTTAAAATCAATTTGGGGCTCCCATCCTAACATCGTTTTAGCTTTATTATAATTCATTGAATACCTTAAATCGTGTCCTTTTCTGTCGGAAACATATTCTATTAAATCCTCACTTTTGTTTAAAATTTTTAAAATCAATTTTACAACTTCTATATTTTCCTTTTCAGAATTCCCACCCAAATTATACACTTCTCCATTCTTACCGTGCCTAATAATCATATCTACTCCTATATTATGATCCATAACATGAATCCAATCCCTAACATTTTTTCCATTTCCATAAATAGGAATTTTTTCATTATTTAATGCCCTTAAAATTGTTAGCGGAATCAATTTTTCAGGAAATTGATATGCACCATAATTATTTGAACACCTAGAAATTGTTACTGGAATTTTATATGTTCTAGCATATGCTAAAACAAATAAATCAGCACTTGTCTTTGATGCAGAATATGGACTAGATGGACGCAATGGCGAAGTTTCATTAAAAGATAATTGGGCTTTATCTAAAGGTAAATCTCCATAAACTTCATCAGTCGATATTTGATGAAAACGCTTAACTTTATATATTGTCTCCATTTCCTTAACCGCATTTAACAGGTTAACCGTTCCCATAACATTTGTTTCTAAAAAAATATTTGGATTTTTTATCGAAGTATCAACGTGTGTTTCAGCAGCAAAATTTACTACCACATCAAATTTTTCGCGCAAAAATAATGAATTAATTTCATCAGCATTTCTTATATCACCATAAACAAACTTAAAATTATCACAAGTTTCTAATGTTCTTATATTGTCATAATCCCCTGCATATGTCAATAAATCTAAACATACAAAATAATCTTTAGGATATTTTTTTACCATATAATGTAAAAAGTTGCTACCAATAAATCCTGCACCACCTGTTACCAAAAACTTCATTATAAAAACCTCCTTTTTTGCGGTTATTATAACATATAATAAAAAATAATAGAATAATTCTATTACTTTTTATTAATTTTCTTCAATTTCATTATTGATTTTTTCTTTAACAATAGCATAAGTCTTGTCGACTTCTTCTTTTTCACCCTCTATTGCTACAACAAACATTACTTCTGGTGCATCATACTTGTCTATCTCAAAAGTGACATTTCCTTTTTTATAGACCATACGAGTTCTAATCAAAGTCTTATCTTTAGTGTATTCTAACATATCAAGTATAGAATCAACTGCCTTTTCATTTTCAGGGGTTACTTCCAATGGAATAGTTTCTCTTGATACCTTTAAAACCACATCTGCTTGATTATCGTCTTTAAAATCTAAAACTGTTTTTGTTTTTCCATTTTTAGTTTTAGCTGTAATTCTAGCCATAGTTTTATTAACATTTCTATATAATGTTCTATTTTGTGTTGTTTCTTCTTCTTTAGTATACCCATTTTCTTCACAGTACTTAATATATGGATCAATACTTTTTACTTTAAAACTATATTCATATTCTTTCATCTTTTCACGACCTTTCTTAATCTAGAATTTGGATACATAAATTGGACTTATGTCAAGTTTTTAGACACATTTTTATGGACAAATTATTAGTCCGTATTTAAATTTATTCCAATTTCCTTTTGACAAGCAGAAATATTTTTATTGATAATAAGTCCAATCTTTTGAATTATTCCATAACGAAAAAAGAACGTCTTTATTAAACACTATAAATATTATTATGAATACGAAAAACATTGTGGGAATTAAATCGATTATTTTATTTAAAAACGATAGTTTGTCAGAATAAGAAATTGCAGCCAATGAGTTTACTCCTAAAAAATATTTTGCTGTTAAAAAAACTAATCCTCCAATTACAGCTAAATAACATAAAAGCCATATGAATAATGTCCTGTAATTAGGAAAAGATATTTTGACAATACCATAATTAGTATTTAACCTTCTATTTATATAATTAATTTTATATCTACGATATTGCATAGATAATTGCCTTAAAAAGGTTTTATGAAGCTTTACAATTGCATCTGATGAATCCTCATCTCCAGAAGCACTGGGTAATTCCTCGTCCCATAAGTTAATTTTTACTATTTTATATTTTAAAAAGCATAAATTCTTTTTTAACAAATGAATTAAAGAAGACTTGCCAGAAGCAAAATCAGAGATTAGTCCAACTGTATTTGCTCTTTGCTTTATTGCACCTTTTAATCTTTTAACTTCAGAATCAAACCCTATTACATCTTCCTTACTTGAATTTATTGGATTTTCTAATTGAACTTTATAAAAGTTTATTCTAAACTTATTTTTTAAATAATTTAGTAAATTAATAATCTTCATTTAATCATCTCCAACGATTTTTTTGACTATTATTATACATTATTTCTTGTTTTTTTCAAATACCAAAGCAAAAAAGAATATGCTTTTTTCACATATTCCTTATTTTATAAAATACTTTTTTTAATTGATATAACCTCAAACTTAATGTTTTATAAAAGTTGCGAACTTTTTTGTGTTAAAACATAAACACCATCTTCATTTTTTAAAATTATTTGTTCGTGGTTATTAGTTTTATTTTTTAAAGAAACTCTAAATTTATCTTCTTTTTCATATGAAACATCGACATCATACTTATAAACATCTTCATTATTAACAATTTCCAGTTTTCCCATTATATGATAAGCATCAACTTTTTCTAACTTTTTTTCTAAATCTTTTTCAGCATCACCTACAGTATATTTTCCACATCCTACTAAAAGAAAACAAAGACAAAAAAGCATTAAAAATTTTTTCATTATTTCACCATCTTTCAATTTCTAGTTAATTATATGGCAATAATTTTAAAATATTCTGCATATTTTTTCATTTTTTGGCAAACATATAAATATGACAAGGAGGAATAAAATGGAAACATTACAAAAAATATGTTTAGTTATAACAATCATTGGAGCCGTAAACTGGGGATTAATTGGATTATTTGACTTTAACCTAGTTACAACTTTATTTGGAGCAGATTCAGCTTTAAGCAGAATTGTTTATACTTTAGTTGGTATTACTGGCTTAATTAACATTGGTATTTTGTTCGAACATTTTGAACACAAATAAAAAGTTTTCCCTTGATGTATCTACATCAAACGAGAAAACTTTTTTTACATTTTACCGTAACTATAAGCAAGGAAAATATTAGATATAGCATCAACTATTAAGAATACACCAATTACTCTAATAAAGATAGTCACGGTTGCAAAAGGGTAAACGATTAGAATAAGACCAAGAATAAAGATAATAATTGGGGCAATTAAAACTTGTAACCATTTTTCATAGCCATTTTTTTTAGCTTTAAAAGCTGAAGCAATTTTATCTAAACTTTCAAGCATCAACATTATACCAACAATAATTGGAATTATTGAAACAAAAGTTTCTGGATTTATTAAAATATAAATACCTAAAGCGGCAAACAAAATTGAAACTAAAAGAGTCATTCTAACTAAAAATCCGCTTCCACCATTTTGGATATAAGAAAATATTCCAAAACAACCACCAACAATTAGTAAAGCTCCAATAAAGTAACAAATAAAATTACTAACAAATACTGGACTTATAACCATAACAATTCCTATAATTAAATAGATTATTGACATACCAATAAAAGTTGATTTTAATTTTTTTAATATTTCCATAATAAGTACCATCCTTTCAATTTACTTAAGACACATATCATGATTAATATTTATCTCCTAAATAAATAATAAGATTTTTTTACTATTTTGTCAAGAAAAAAGAGTATTTGAAATAAGCTTCAAAACATAGAAACAAAGTTTATTTCATTACAATACTCTATTTTTCAACAATTCTAATTTTAACTTTTTTAGTTTTTGATACATAAGTTACTCTAGAATCAGTTCCTTCAACTTCAACTTCAACTTCATGTTCACCAGGTTCATAATCTCTTAAATCAATATAAGCGGTTATATCTTCAGCAGTAATATTATTTAATACCGAATTTACTCCTTGAGCATTAACGGTAACTTTAATGTCATTTTGACTAATACCCTGAACACTATAACGATCGTCTAAATTACGAACATCGATATTAACATTTTCAATATCTTTATCGGTTGCAGTTCCTAAAGTAAAGCTTAAAGTAATATTATTTACTGACATTGATCTAACTCCTTTAGGTTTAGTTAAATCAAGTTTATAATCTTTATTTTCTTCAATACCACTAACATCAACTTCAACTGGAATATATTCTAAATCGTCTAATGTTTCTTCACTAGCGTATACAGTAGCTTCACTATCACTCATATTAATTGAGCTAATAGCTTTACCAAACTCAATATCGCCAACTGGTATTACTCTAATTGGTACTTGTTTACTAGGTGATTCAATATCAACATCAACATTAATTTTATTAGGTACAATTTCAACATCAACTATTTTACCATTCTTATCATAAGCTCTTAACGGAACATCGCTTAATGAAGTAGTTCCTGTTTCGTTAGCACTTAATTTTTCAGCATCAACTAAAGCTTTAACACTAGCTACTTTAGTTAAGCTATTATCAGCTCCCGCATCGTCTGTCCCTTTAATAACAACTTCGTCTATTTCTGGTGTAACGTTATTAATAATTAATTTTTCGTCTAAACTATCTTGATTTAAAATATCAGTTGTTAAAGTTTTAGTTTCTGATACTTTAGGATAAATATTGACAGTAGCTATTGTTGGATTAACACTATACTCAATTGAGCTTAATGGCTGACTATATTCAATATTTACTTTATGACTACCAACTTTTAAATTGGTTAAATCAACAGAAACTTTAGAAGTAGTTGATTGTTTAGCAATAAATAAATCGCTTCTACTACCCATTAAAGTGATATCAACTTTATCTGGAAGTCCTTCAACTACATAAGCTTCTTCATTATAAACAGCTTCTACTGGTTGATTTTTTAAAACTTCAGCAGTTTTATTAGTAAATACTATTATCTTTTGATCAATTACAATAAAAACTATTAAGGCTAAAATTAAGGAAACAAATAACAATGTATTAGTTTTTGAAAGCCAACCTTCTAATGATTTTTCACTCCCACCAAACTTATCGGTAAATTTAACGATTAATCTTGTGGTAGGGGTAATAATTTTTTTATCAAAGAAATGACCTATTTTATAGAAAAATCCTTTTTTCTTTTTAGTTTTCTTCATAGCTATCCTCCTTTTTATTTACTTTACGGTTTGGAGTTAAGCCTTCTAATAAACGACTTCTTACTTCGTCCAAAGATAAATTATAAGTAAGTTCACCCTCTTCAGCAACAGATACTCTACCTGTTTCTTCAGAAACGATAATTGCTAGACAATCAGTTTGTTCAGCAATTCCAAGGGCAGCTCTATGTCTAGTTCCCAAACGTTTACTAATTACAGTACTTGTACTAGTTGGAAATACTGCTCCAGCACAAGAAATTTGGTCTCCTTCTATTATTACTCCACCATCGTGTAAAGGGTTATTAGTATAGAAAATAGAGCTTAACAAAGGAGCTGATATATCAGCATATATTTTTTGTGATTTATTAATGTAATTAGCTAAACTTACATCGCGCTCTAAAACCATTAAAGCTCCTATTTTATTACTCTGCATAAATTTAATAGCATTAATTATTTCGGTAACGGCTTTTTCTCTTTGACTTAAAGTTAAAGTTTTATGCCGACCTAAAAATTTAGCTCTACCTAAAGACTCTAATGCATCTCTTATTTCTGGTTGGAATATAACAATTAAAGCTAAAGGTGCCCATTCAATTACATAGTCTATTAAATAACCAATTGTTACTAAATCTAGTAAATCTGACAAAATTTTCGTAATTACAATAATTAAAATTCCTTTAAATAAAAGAATCATTTTAACATTTTTTCTTAAACTTTTTAAAATATAATAAAGAAGTGCCCAAACAAGTAACACATCTAGGATTTTTTTTGCTAGTACAATAATATTATCTATAGTCATTTTCTACCTCCATATATTTTATTATAACATATCAAAAAAATATTTAAAATAAATTATTAAAATTTATCAAAAAAACTACCCTATTAAATAGGATTAGCTTTTCCAAATATCAGCTTCATTACTTTGATTTGTTCGGGGTTCTTTAACTTCAGGGATTAATGATTCAGTTGGCACTTTATTAACATTATTCGCTTCAGTATTTATTTCTTTTGCTGGCTCTAAAGTTATTTCTGGTGTTGTGTTTGTAAATATCGCATCTGTTTTTGGTTCTGAAACTTTATTAACATTATCCACTTCAGTATTTATTTCTTTTGCTGGTTCTAAAGTTACTTCTGGTGTTGTGTTTGTAAACACTGCATCTGTTTTTGGCTCTGAAACTTTAGGAGTATAAAATTCAGGCATCGCAAAATCTATTGTTTCATTACCAGTATTATCTTCAGGTATAGTTACAGTATTCTCTACTTTAGGAATTTCATTCCAACTTTTATCAGCGGTTTGATAAACTTTTTCTTGCCGAAGTTCAGCTTCAGTTGGCGTATCTTTTTCCCAAGTACTTATATTTTCTTGTTCTTTATTTTCTTCTTTTTTTACTGTTTTATTTTTATTAGCGAAAATAGTTCCTTCAGCTAAATAACCTATTATTCCTAATATTACAATAATTATAACTAAAATAACCCAAAAGGTTATACTTGTAAATATTTCCATATTTCCCTCCCTATTCTTCTAAATAATTTTTACCTTTAAATGGTTCGTCTCTTGATAATCCTGTATATTCTTGTTGTCTTAAAGCTTCATAAATCATTATTGCTACGCAATTAGATAAATTAAGTGCTCTTACTTTATCAGTCATTGGTATTCTTAAACAAGTATCTAGATGTTCTTTTAATATTTCTTTAGGAATACCTGTACTTTCTCTACCAAAAATTAAATAAATATTATCTTCTTTTTTATAGTCAAAACTAGAATGAGGTTTATGACCATATCTTGTTAAAAAATAATATTTTCCTTTATTTTTTTCTTTAAATTCATTAAAGTTTTCATAAACTGTATAATCACATTCATTTATGTAATTAGCGCCACTTCTTTTAACTACTTTTTCGTCTAAACTAAAACCTAAAGGTTTTATTAAATGTAAACGTGTATTAGTAGCTGCACAAGTACGCATAATATTACCTGTATTTTGAGGTATTTCAGGGGCATATAAAACTACATTAAGCATTATCTATCATCTCATTTTTTTTAAGTTTTTTTTCTATTTCTTTTATAGAATAATCATTTACATTATTAATTACATTAGTTATTTTTCCATTTTTAAAACAATATAAATTAATATTATTATTTATTTTATTATTTACTTTACTATTACCAAACTCTATTAAAGTATCACTTATATTAGGATTTTCTTTTTTATCAACATATAATATTGTTAAATTATTATCTAAAATTAAGTCTTTTAATTCACTATCAAATTTTCTTATTTCTTTATCTTCGTCAGAGGAAACGTATAAAATAAAATTAGGATTTTCTAAAGCATAGTTACTTATTTCATTAGCATTTATTACTGTAGATACTTCTAGTATTGGAGATGTTTCAGCATAATAAAGACGAGCTGTATTATACCAATCTCTTAAATAAAATACTATTAATATAAAACCAACTACTACTATCAATAATATAAAATAATTTTTTTTAGGTATTTCTCTCATAGTATTCCTCCAATTCTATAAATATTTTATCATATATATACTAGTTTGTAAATTATTTATTTATAATATTATTATACTTATATTACTATATATAAAGAGTTTATAGTCAGTTTAATATAAATATACCTATTTTAATAAATGTTTATTTATATACTATTTAAATTGATTTTAGAAAGTATTTTTTTCAATAAAATTCGGTTCTGCCCTACATTGTTCTTTTTTTATATTTAGCTTTCCTTGGTCAGAACCATCACTGTTCCAAAGCAAAATTCCTTTTGCCTTGGAATTGGTACAGTTCCTTTTAAAAATATATTTATTTTACGCTTTAAAAATACATACATATGTACCGGCCCACCCACCACCCTAGTCGATTAAAAAACTAGTGCTTTCACACTAGTTATATCTTCCTAAACCTTCGGTTTTGCGAACTGTCTATACCTTGTTATCATACCCCCAATGTGTATGGGCTTGAACTTGTTCCTGTTCCTCCTGTTATTTGGATATTTGAGTTCAAAGTCAGAACTGGGCGGACGACGCCGTTACTGTTGTTAGCGTTGTTGTTGTTGTTGAGATTACCTGGAATGTTGTTGCCGTTCACATTGAAGACGTTATATGACAAAAAATATTATAAGACAAAAAGATAATGAAACATTGAAATCATTATCTTTTTTGCTTTTAAAATGTCTAATAATATTCTATAAATCTAACAAAGATTTTAATAGATCTTCATCTTTATGCCACTTTGGAATTTCTTTATTAATTTCGATATTACTAGCTACAAGTATATTTTTGCGTAACAATTCCTCATTGGTTCTTGCGTATATTTCAGTTGTTTTAATAGAGCTATGTCCTAATAAATCTCTAATATAAATCAGAATATCTCCAGCTTCTAATAAATGCATAGCTTTAGAGTGTCTAAATGAATGTGGATGAATATTTTTTTTAATGTTTGCTTTTTTACAATATTTTTTAATTAAATGTTCTAACATTTTAGTTGTATATTTTTCACCTTTATTATTTGAAAACAAATATGAAAATCTTTCTATTTTAAATTCATTAATATATCTTATAATAATTTTTTTAGTATTATCAGTTATAGGTACACGTCTTATTTTTTTACCTTTACCATATAAAGTGACTCTTGGGTTATTATCTAATATTAAATCATCAACTTTAATATTTAAAAGCTCACTAGCTCTAGCTGCAGTATCATAAAGTAAAGTTAATAAAGCTAAATTTCTCAAATCTTTAAGACATTTTAATTCTATAACATTGAAATATTCTTTTATCTCTTGAATCGTTAAGTAATCAATACATTTTTTAGTGCATTTTTTACTTCTAATTGATAAAATTTGTTCGCAGTTAAAAATATTGTCAATGTTTTCTGTAGAAGTATATCTATAAAATGATTTAATTGCCCCAAGCCTTTGATTTCTAGTATTAATACTACTAGTTATTTCTATATTATCTAAAAATTCTCGAACCACATCTTTAGTTATTTTTTCAAAAGATATTTTTTCTAAAGGGATTTGTTTTTCGTTTATTAAAAATGTAACAAATAATTTAAAAGTATATTTATAAGAAATTATTGTATTATTACTATAATTAAATTCATTTTCTAAAGCTTTAAAAAAACTATTTAAAAAAACAGGAAAACTATTTTTCATATTCATTATCCTCTTTAATGTTAGGAATAATCTCAAGTATTTCCACTTGACTTCTTATCTGCGATAATTCAGCAGGAATTAACCTTAAATATTTTTCGGTTGCTTCTAATGATTTGTGACCTAGATATGTACTTAAATAAGGTAAAAATTCATTTAAATTTCTTTTTTCATCAATAGCTTTTATAAAACTTTTGACAGCAAAGGTATGACGAAAGCTATGTATTGTAGGACCATTATCACGCCTTTTTATTTTAGCTTTAAATAAGATTTTTAAAAACTGTACATTTATAACATTTTTAGTATAAGGCTTATTGGTATAAGGATTTATAAATAAATAATTAGAATTACTTTTTAGATTTATAATTTTATTCATTAAAGTGTCACTAATAACAATAAGTCTATCCAAATTGTTTTTTGTATCAACAATTTTTATTGAATTATTATTAAAATCAATATTATTAATCTTAATGTTTAAACACTCAGAAATTCTAAGACCTGTACAGTATAAAATTTCAAATATAAGCTTTAGATCATTTTTTCTTATATCATTATTAAGTAAATCAATAGCATTAAAAAACTTTCTGATTTCTTCATCAGAGTAGATATATGGTTCAAAATCGTAATGTCTAGGGTATCTTTTTTTATTAATAATGTAGACATCTAAATCATGAAATAAAAACAAATATTTACAAAATTCTCTTATAACTGAAGCATATTTTGATTTAGTAGAATTCTTACATTCTTTACTATCAATAAAGTTATGAATTATATCTTTGGTCAACTTTATCTCCGTAATATGAGTCAATAAATATTGATCAAAATTTTTAAGTTGTTCTTCTTCTGAAATATAGTCATAACCATTACTTCGTTTATATTCGATAAATTCTTTAATATAATTTTTAAAAATACTATTCATGAGGCAATTCCAAAAAGCAATTTTTAAGATGACTTTCATCAATACGAATATAAACACTTGTAGTATCGGTGTTTTCATGACCTAGGATTTGTGATATTATATTAACTGGGATTTCATTTTTTAGCATATTACTTGCCAAAGTCGATCTAAAACAATGAATTCCTATTTTTTCTTTATTTGTTAAATCAATATTTAATTTTTGACATATAGTTATAATATATTCTCTAAGATTATTTTGCCTCGAAATTTTAATGTGAGGAAAAGTATATCTTAAAAAAATATAATTTTCTAAAGAAGAAGGTCTACTATTTTTAATATAGTCTATAATAAAATTGCCAACTTCATTAGTTAAAGGTAATTTCATATAATTACCAGTCTTAACCTGATTAAATTCAATATAATTGTCTTCCCAATTTATGTTTTCAAATTTTAAGTTTTTAATATCACTTATACGCATACCATACCTAATAGCCAAAATTAACATAGCATGATTTCTTTTTTGAATATTTGTATTATTATGAGTTTTCATGTAATTAACTATTTTATTTATATCTTCAGTAGAAAAAGTAATAAGTAGTTTTTCTCTTTGATTTCTTTTAATCATTGGTACATAAATTGAATAATTAATTTTTGTTATTTTTTCATTATATAGAAAAGTGAATAAACCACGTAATAACCAAGCAATTTTTTTTCGCATATACAGTAAGTTTTTATAATTGTTGAATAATTTAATAATTATATCTTTGCTCAAATGGTCAAAACTATAAATGTTATTGTCTTCAAAATATTTTAGTATTTTTAATAGGCCATTTTCCTTTTGCCTTAAAGTCGTTTCTGAATTATAATTATTTTTACATTCTTCTAAATATTTTTGTAGAGTATCTTCGAAATATTTTGTCAGTTTACGTTTAGGATACTTAAAGTCATTTGTTGATTTACATTTACTTATAAAATTTTCTGAATTTTCTAAATAAGTTTTGGCTCTTATAGCATAGCTTTGTTTACGATTAGGATTATTTCCTATAGTATAATTATATACATCCTTAAGAAAATTAATATAAATTTCTTCATTATAAAATTGATAACCATGTTTTTCTGAGTAATTTAAAAATTCATTCCAGTATCTTCTATACCTTTTAAAGGTATCATAAGAACAATTAACTTCCATCATTTCCTCCTCTCTAATTTGAATTAATTCTTTTAATTTTGGTTGCATAAGCAACACCTCCATTTTCTAAAGAAACAAATTTCTTTGTTTCTTGTGAGATATTATAGAATATTATTAGACATTTTTAAAGCAAAAAAGATAATGATTTCAATGTTTCATTATCTTTTTGTCGTATAATATTTTTTGTCATATAATGTGTGTTATTAGACATGTCTAATAAAAGACGTTATTAGTGTTACTGGCGTTCGGAGAAAAAATCTTCTCATTTTACCTATATTATCCCTATATATAATGTTTTGAATACATTCTTTATATTTGTAGATGAGGCTCCGCTCGCAGTCGCTCGCGGC
>CALVVT010000006.1 GCA_944363935.1 uncultured Bacilli bacterium | reverse complement strand
CTGGGCTTTATGAACTAAATCAGATTCAGCAAAAACAGTGCAGCGGGCCGCTATTTTAACTGGACTGGTACTTTCAGTAGCATATTTACCAAACTCCTTAACATCAAGACCTAATCTTTTAGCTTGACTAGATAAAAAAGCACCTGTTCCTGCTGCACATAAAGTATTCATAGCATAATTCGTAATAATTCCATTTTTCAGTAAAATAATTTTGGAATCCTGACCCCCTATTTCTAAAATAGTTCTAACATTAGGATAAAAAGTTAAAGTTCCAACTGCATGAGCCGTTATTTCGTTTTTAACAATATTAGCTTTAAGAAGTAATCCAATTAATTTTCGAGCACTACCAGTAGTTCCTATTCCTTTTACTAGATACTCTGGTGGTAATTTTTTCTTCAAAATTTTGATTAGTTTTCTAACCGCTTCTACGGGATTGGCTTCAGTCCATAAATATTCTTCACAAACTATATTATTATTATCGTCAATAATTACTCCTTTAGTGGAAATAGATCCAATATCTACTCCTAAATAACAATCCTTCATTTATCTCTCCTCATTTCTAACATGTCGAAAAAGGCTTCTAATCTTGTTCTTACTCCTACTTCACTCGCACTAGAATCAAATGTTAAAAATAATACTGGAACATCTTTACTATCAGCTATTTTACTAATAATTGGCATAACTCCTATTTCTGGAGTACAGAAAGCCGATTTTAAATGAATAATTCCATCGTAATTATTATCACAAAGTACTTTAGTATTATAAACATTATCAGCAGCATCTGCTCCTAAATTATATTTAATTATTTTTAATTTTTTTAAAACTTTTTTCATTATATTTTTCTTTTTTAAAAGTAAATAAGTAGCTGTTGTATATCTTTTTATCGATATTTTATTTTCCATTAAAATGCGTTCTAAATCGTTATTAGCAAAAGGTTCCATTAAAGTATAAAGTTCACCAATAACTCCAACCTTTAAATAATTATCGGGTTTTTGAATTTTAATTTTTTTTAATTTTTCTAAATATCTTTTATATGTTTTATATAAATTAATAATTCCTTTAGTTTTACTAAACTCTTTTAACATTTCTTCTCTTAAATTTTTAAATGAATTTTTTTCAATTTCAAAAGCTCCATTTTCTCTAATATAATCGTCAATTTTATCCATATATTTAACCATTTTTAAAGTAATAAATCCATAATAAAATAATTTTACCTTTTTAAAATCAGGGTCTATTTCTTTAAATATTTTCGTAATTCTCCGTAAACTTGGTTTTCCAGCTGTTACTAAATTAAATACTTTTATCTTATAATCTAAATCTAAAAGAATTTTTTCTTGCAAAGAAGCGTAATAACCATACCGGCAGCCACCACCTAACTGAATTAAAGTATCAGCGCCTTTATCAATACTTTCTATCATTGTCCCTAAAGTATATTTAAACGGAGTGCAGACAAAGTCAGGACTATACTTAACCCCTAGATTAATCGTTTTACTAGTAATAGGTGGTGGTTTTATAACCGTAACATTTAAAGCATGAGTCAGCAAATATAAAGCTGGAATATCGTAACTACCAATTATAGGAAATGATACTTTAGTCATATAATTCTCCTAACATATCGATAAAACTTTCAAGTCTTGTTTCAAGGCCGGTAAAAGACGAATTATCGTCAAGAACTAAATTTAAATATGGTAGTTTGATTTTGCGCATTACGAGTTCATTTACTAGACTATCAGGCCCACAAGGAAAAGCCGATAAAAAGATAACGCCATTTACTTTATTTTCACAATATTTTAAAGCCCCAATATTATCTTTATTATATTTAAAATAAAGGTCTTTAGAATATTTTAAGGCAAGTTTATTAGTTATTTTACTATTAAATTTATCACTATAAATTACGGTAATATTATGTTTTTCTAAATAATTACTAATATCTTTACCTAATATTTCGTCATAAGTAATATAAGGATGAGAAACTATTAAAATTTTTAATTTGGAACTTTTTAACTTTAAAAGATTTTCTTTTATTTCTTTTTCCTTCTTTTCTTTATAAAACTTATAAGCTTTTTTATAAGCTTTTCTTATTTCTTTATTTGATTTACCTAATTTACGACCTAAATAAAATAAACCTTTTTTGACCGTTTTTTTATGCTCAAGATCAATATTATAATGAAGAACTGGAGATGGAAAAATATTTTTAACTAAATCATATAAAGCTAAAAAATTCGTACAAGTTTGATTATTATATTTAAAATTATCAATTCTTGGAATAAATAAATAATCACATTTATCCTTAAAAAAAGCAACATGACCAAGAAAAACTTTCATTGCAAAACAAACTTCGTCATTTGCGTGTTTAATCCCCATCCTTAATATTTTTTTATTAGTTTTAGGGCTAACGATATAAGGGACATCTAAATAATCAAAAAAGTTTGTCCATAAATCTTTGTAATAATAATAAAAGATACCTCTAGGTATTCCTACTTTGTTCATTTTTCTTCACCCATTTAAATATATTAAGAAAGTAATAAAAATATACCGTTTATTTTTTAAAAGGGATATGTTATAATTAACAAGTAAAGGAGGATTCCTATGACTATTAAACAATTAACTAATGAAGAATTTAAATTATTTAGTGAAAAATTTGAACCATCTTCAGTTTTTCAAACTATTAATTATGCTTTTACCATGAACGAACAAGGTACTGATGCTTTCTTTCTAGGTCTTACTTCGGAAGAGCGTTTAATTGCCGCTACTTTAGTTTTAGTTAAAAAAATAAATGGTTTTAGGTATGCTTTTGCCCCTAAAGGTATACTTATCGATTATAATAATCCTGATTTAGTTAAAGCTTTTACCAAGCAAATGAAAAAATTCTTTAAAAAAAGAGATATTGTCGCTATTAAAATTAATCCTATGATTATTAAAAAAGTTTATAACAATAAATTTGAACCATTAATTGAAAATCCTAATTACGATACTATTTTTGATAATTTAAAAAAATTAGGTTATTATCATTTAGGTTACAATAATCATTTTGAAGCTTTAAAACCAAGATTTGAAGCTATTATTGATATCGATAAACCATATACTGAAATATTTAATAATATTAGTAAACCTTTTAGAACCAAAATTAGAAAAGGTGAAAAAGATGGTATTAAAATATTTCACGGAACCGAAAAACATCTCGATTATTTATATAATCAAGTTAAAGAAAACTATCCAAGGGATTTAAAATATTTTCAAGACTTATATGATTTTTTTGCTAAAGACGATTTAATTGATTTTTACTATAGTAAATTAGATACTACTGAATATGTTAAAGTTACGCAAAAATTATATAATAAATATGAACATTTAGCTGAAGAAATTAATATGGAAATAATTAAAAGTAAAGTTCGTAATGAAAATTTATTAAATAGAAAAATCCATATTGATAATATGTTTGAACAATATAAACATCAATTAGTTATTGCTACCGAATATTTAAAAAATTATCCTGATGGGATTATTCTTTCAACTGTATTAATAGTTAAATGGAAAGATACAATTTATTTACTAATAGATAGTTTTGATAAAAAATTTAAGCATTTTAATGGTAAACATTTATTACTATGGAAACTTATGGTTAGATATTCTAAACTAGGCTTTAAAAAATTTAATTTAGGTGGTATTAGTAATCCTAATAAACCTGGCGTATATAAACAATTAAATGAATTTAAATTAAGTTTTAATCCCAAAATATTTGAATATGCTGGTGATTTTGAACTTATTACTGATAGACCTTTATATTTTATGTATCATAATTCTAAAGATATTGGTGGAATGTTTAAAAAGTAATACAATTTTTATTACTTTTTTTATATATAAAAGTACGGCTAACCCGAGAAAAACGACGATAAATTGGGTTAGCCGTATATATATTATATTATACTTATTAGATAGTATTTATTAGTATATACTATACTTATAGATACTATATACTAGTATATATATATAATTATATTAGTATTATATGTTCTATTATATAGGGATTATATTGTTAAACTGTATGGATTAGAACTCGAACCATTTCCCCCAGTTATTTTAACATCAGAAGACAGATAAACTACTGGCCGCACATTAAGAGTGTTTGAAGCGCGATTGGCTCTAAAATCGCCGCCCGACTGGACATTAATCACAGTGCAAGACGAATTTGAACTTGGAGAAAGAGTCCAAAAATAGTCTGATATATGTAAGTAATTTTGTGCATTATTATAACACGAACTATTACTCTGAAAATCATACACGCTATCACATACGCTATTAGTGCTTGCTCTTACATATTCTGTAGCATCTATTAATCCTATTTTACCTTTCCATCTTGCAGATTTACTTTGTTCTATATTATCCTTCAAACTATACTTGCTATCATATGAGACTACTCCAACATTAAACCATCCTTGAGATATTTGTTTTTGTGCCACAGAACTTAATGTATTGCTATAATATGTTCCGTTTAATTCCGTATTTAAATCACTAACTTTAGTTGGTAAATTTTTAGCTCTACCCCCTATTTGATTTGCTAACATTGTAATCTTGTTTCCACCGGCATTATATAATGTATTATTACTTCCCCAAATATTACAACCACATCCAAGAGCATCACAATAATCTGCATAACCATATCTTTCATTAATTACATCATATATTGTTTCAGTTAATAATGCTTGCTTTATTATCTTTATTTGATTTGTTTCTGTATTTATACTTATTATTCTCCACTGTTCTACATTAAATGTAACATAATTATTGGGATTAGCTCCTCTATAGATATACATATTTTCTTCATAACTATCCTTATATAGTCCATCGCCACTAGTTACTGTTCCAACTTCTTCTACTAAATCATTTCCGGTTATTGATAATTTCACTACATATGTACTAATCATTTCATTTACTCCATCGCTTACTCTAGCTACTAAAACACCATTTTTATCAAATGTAACCTTTTGAACTTGATTAGCTTTAATAAACTCGCCATTATCTTTTTGATATTCATATATTAAACCATCTCCTTCAGGATATGTAATCGTTACAGTTTTAGGCTTGTTATTATCTTCAAAAAAGGTTGGATTAGATAAAATATTTGTTTTTATACCATCTCCTAAATTATAAGGTTCTGTATCTGTTCCTTTTCCACTTATTATACTTACACTATTTTTTAAATATATAACAGGTCTAACGCCAAACGAACTAGTAGCAGTTGTTGCCGCCCCTATTGCACCACTAGCTGTATTTATTCCCCAGACATTAGCTCTTGTACCACCAAGTCCATTTATAAATCTAGGACTATTACTAGAAGAATCAAAAAGCCAATTATGATTTTCTGAATTATTATAACATGAATTATTATTAGAATAATTATATACATTTGTACAAATAGTATTTGTACTTGCTTTAACATAATCCGTTAAATTTAAAAGGCCTATATTACCTTGCCATTTATACTTTTCTTCATTTAACATATTTGTTTGTAAATTATCTTCATTATTACCAATAACTGTTCCAACATTAAAATAATGATTATCTACTTTATTTTTTGCTATAGCAGTTAAATTATTATAATATTCACTATTTAAATATTCCGTCATGCTTGCTTCTTTTGTTGGTAACTCATATACAGAATTACTAGAATACGTATCACTTATTGCTGTTACCTTATTTTTATTTTTATCATATGTTGTTGCATTACTTCCCCAGACATTACAACCATTAGCAGAACTATTACAATACTCGCTACTACGATTATTAGCAGCATCAAAAACATGTTTCGCTAATGCTTGTTTTTTTATTATTTTCATTGTTCCATCATTTTCTAATGATACAATTCGCCAAAGTTCATTGTTAAAATTTACATAATTATCAGGACTGGCGCCTTTATAAATATATCTTCCTTCTTCAGTACTGTCTTTATATAAACCACTACCACTGGTTACAACATTATCTGTAAGTTTTATACTTTCAATTACTTCTTCTTCAGCTGTTAAATCTACTCCATTAGTGACTCTAACACTTATTTCATATCCTGTATCTTGAGTAAGCCCAGTAAATGTATAAGTATTACTAGTTCCATTATCTATCCACTCACCATCATTTATTTTAAATTCATATTTACTTATTCCACTTTCTTCGTCACTGGCTGTTACTACTACAGTTATACTATTAGTTGTTGAACTGGTACTTACATTTTCAATTATCGGTGGAGTTGTGTCAGGAGCTCTAAATATCGCATATAAAGTTATATCACTAGTTCCCATTGTAAGTTCTTTTAAACCTTCTTGAGCATCTTTATCCGTATTCCAACCTATAAAGTCATATTCTTCTTTAGTAGCGGTATAACTTAAATTAATACTTTCCCCTTCATTTATATATTCATTTTCAGCATTAGTACCATCTCCACCATTAGTAATATAATCATATGTTACTAAATGAAAAGTTTCTGGCTCTATTGTTCCTCCACTATTTTGAACAAAATCTAAATCTATTTTAGCTTCTCCACTAGTTCCTGATGCATCTCCTTCATAAGAACTATTATATTCTATTTTGACTTTTAATATGGCAGTAGTTCCTTTATACAAAGTTTGACCTTTAGTTAGTCCTGTACTAGTTATTTTAACAGCTTCATTATTACTATTAGTAATACCAATAGTTTCTAACTTCGCATCAAATGTACCTTTATTTTCGACGATAATACTATATTCTACATAATCCCCTTTTTCATATAAATTAGCTTCTAAACTTGCACTTAAATCGTTATAAGTATTTTTAACATTTTCACCAGCGCCACCAGTATCAGTTACGTCGGCACTGATTATTTTAATATCCCAAGAACTACTAATATCAGTTGTACCCGTTATATTAATACTTGTTTTAAATGCAGCATATCCTACCCCCATTAAACATAAAATGCATATTAAAATAAAAATAATAATTTTATTTCTTCTTTTTTCCCTATACATACTTTGCCACCTTTTACTATATTCATACATTTATTAAATGCATAAAGTTTATAAAATTTTATAAGATAATATACTTATCTAATTAGTATTTAATTTCATTATAAAATTTATTACTCATTTTTACAGCAATGCAATTAGTAAGGTATTTTGCAATGCTTTAATAGTGAGTACAATGTAATACAATAAAATGTGGGAGGTATACTATGAGTTTTCAAATAAAATCAGACAAAAAAGAAACGGAAAATAAAACAATTCGTTTTCCATTAAAATTAATTAGCAAAATAGAAAAAGCTATAGTATCTAAAAACGTATCATTTTCTGGATTTGTTATTCAAGCTTGTGAATATGCACTTGCTAATATGGAAAACAATAAAAATACTAGTAAAAATCCGAAAATTTAATAATCGGATTTTTTTATATACAAAAAAGAAGCCGAAGCTTCTTTAAATACTATTTAATAATTTCTGAAACATTTCCGGCACCAACAGTTCTACCACCTTCACGGATAGAGAATTTAGTTCCGTTTTCAATAGCAATTGGGTGAATTAATTCAACAGTCATTTCAACGTTGTCACCAGGCATTACCATTTCAACACCTTCTGGAAGTTCAATAACACCAGTAATATCTGTAGTACGGAAATAGAATTGTGGACGATAATTACTAAAGAATGGAGTATGTCTTCCACCTTCTTCTTTGCTAAGTACATAAACTTGAGCTTTGAATTTAGTATGTGGAGTAACTGAACCAGGTTTAGCAATAACTTGACCACGTTCGATTTCGTCACGAGCAACACCACGTAAAAGTACTCCGGCATTGTCTCCTGCTTCAGCATAATCAAGTTGTTTTCTGAACATTTCGATTCCAGTAACAACTGCTTTTCTTGTAGGTCTAATACCAACAATTTCGATTTCGTCGTTAAGTTTTAATTGTCCACGTTCAACTCTACCAGTTGCAACAGTACCACGACCAGTAATAGTAAATACATCTTCAACTGGCATTAAGAATGGTTTGTCAACATCTCTAGCTGGAGTTTCAATCCAATTGTCAACAGCATCCATAAGTTCAACGATTTTAGCTTCAGCATCTTTATCTCCTTCAAGAGCTTTTAAAGCTGAACCTCTAATGATTGGAGTATTATCTCCATCATAATCATATTCGTTTAATAAATCACGAACTTCCATTTCAACTAGGTCTAATAACTCTTCGTCGTCAACCATATCACATTTGTTTAAGAATACAACCATACGAGGTACTCCAACTTGACGTGATAATAAAATGTGTTCACGAGTTTGAGCCATAGGTCCATCAGTTGCAGCAATTACTAGAATTGCTCCATCCATTTGCGCTGCACCAGTAATCATGTTTTTTACATAGTCAGCGTGTCCTGGACAGTCAACGTGTGCATAGTGTCTATTTTTTGTTTCATACTCGATATGAGCAGTATTAATAGTAATACCACGTTCTCTTTCTTCAGGTGCTTTATCGATATCAGCATAATCTTGGAAATTAGCTTTGCATCCTTCAGTTTCTGATAATACTTTACTGATTGCAGCAGTTAAAGTAGTTTTTCCGTGATCCACGTGTCCAATTGTACCAATGTTAACATGTGGTTTACTACGGTCAAATTTTTCTTTTGCCATATTATTTTTTCCTCCTTTTATAAATTTCAATTATCATTTTAGCAGGGTTAGTATAAAATTTCAAGCCTTTTTGACTAGTTTCCCCCATTTCTTTTGATTATTTCTTCAGCAATGTTTTTTGGAACTTCTTCGTAATGGTCAAAATGCATATCAAACACACCACGACCTTGCGTATTTGAACGAAGACTTGTTACATAACCAAACATTTCTGAAAGCGGTACCATTGCATCAATAGCTAAAGCATTACCTCTAGATTCTTGACCAAGTGGTCTTCCGCGGCGAGATGTAACATCGCCCATAACTGTTCCTAGATATTCGTCTGGAACTACTATTTGAACCTTCATAATTGGTTCTAAAATAACTGGATTACATTTCTTTTTAGCTTCTTTTAAAGCAAGTGATGCGGCAATTTTGAAAGCCATTTCTGAAGAGTCAACATCATGATAAGAACCATCAAATAAAGTTGCTTTTACATCCATTAATGGATATCCAGCTAAAATACCAGATTGCATTGCTTCTTGTAATCCTTTGTCAACTACTGGAATATATTCTCTTGGAACTACTCCACCAACAATTGCATCGACAAACTCATATCCTTTACCAGGATTTGGTTCGAATTTAATCCATACATGACCATATTGTCCACGTCCACCAGACTGTTTAATATGTTTTCCTTCACAGTCGCCGGCTTGTTTAATTGTTTCTCTATAAGAAACTTGTGGTTTACCAATATTAGCTTCTACATTAAATTCTCTTTTCATTCTGTCAACAATAATTTCTAGATGTAATTCACCAACTCCAGCAATAATTGTTTGTCCGGTTTCTGGATCAGTACTAGCTCTAAAAGTTGGATCTTCTTCAGCAAGTTTTTGAAGCGCTAGAGCCATTTTATCTTGATCAGCTTTTGATTTTGGTTCAACAGCAAGTTCGATAACTGGTTCAGGGAATTCCATTGGCGCTAGAATGCAGGCATGTTTTTCGTCACATAAAGTATCACCAGTTGTTGTTACTTTAAGACCAACAGCTGCAGCAATATCTCCAGTATAAACATCGCTAATCTCTTTACGATTGTTAGCATGCATCTGTAAGATACGGCCAATTCTTTCCTTCTTATCTTTATTAGCATTTAAAATATAAGAACCACTTGATAAATGACCAGAATAAACTCTAAAGAAAGTAAGTTTACCAACAAATGGATCAGTCATAACTTTAAATGCTAAAGCACTAAACGGTTCGTTATCACTAGGATGTCTAACGATTGGTTTGTCATTCATGTCAACACCTTCAATAGCTTCAACATCAGTAGGTGCTGGCATATAATCGATAACCGCATCTAGTAATAGTTTTACACCTTTGTTACCTAATGCTGTACCACACATAACTGGGAAGAATTCAACTGCCAAAGTACCTTTACGAATTGCTTTTTTAATAAGTTCTTCTGATACTTCTTCCCCTTCTAAATATTTATTCATAAGTTCGTCATCGAATTCCGCTACAGCTTCAATTAATTCAGTTCTCTTTTCTTCAACTAAATCTTTTAAGTCTTCAGGAATATCAATGATTTCAGGATTTTCTTCTTGCTTACCATCATATTTATAAGCTGTTCTAGTAATTAAATCAATAATACCATTAAATTCACTTTCTGCCCCAATTGGCCACTGGATTGGTTTTGCATTAACGCCTAAACGTTCGTCTATACTTTTTAGACTATAAGCAAAATCTGCTCCCATTTTGTCCATTTTATTGGCAAAAATCATTCTTGGTACTTTATATTCAGTAGCTTGACGCCATACTGTTTCAGTTTGTGGTTCAACTCCGGCTTGAGCATCGATTAAAGCTACAGCTCCATCTAAAACTCTTAAACTTCTTTGAACTTCAACTGTAAAGTCAACGTGACCTGGAGTATCGATAATATTTAAACGATACCCTTTCCAGTAAGCGGTTGTCGCTGCTGAAGTAATTGTAATACCACGTTCTTGTTCTTGTTCCATCCAGTCCATTTGGCTTTCACCATCATGAGTTTCCCCAATTTTATGAGTTACACCAGTATGGAATAAAACTCTCTCGGTACAAGTAGTTTTTCCAGCATCGATATGCGCCATAATACCAAGATTACGTGTTTTATCTAAACTATATTCACGAGCCATATTTTATTTCCTTTCTTACCATCTGTAATGTGCGAAAGCTTTATTAGCTTCAGCCATTCTATGAGTATCTTCACGTTTTTTAACTGCTGCACCTATTCCGTTAGAAGCATCGATAATTTCATTAGCTAAATTTTCAGCCATTGAATGTCCTCCACGAAGGCGCGCATATTGAACAAGCCAGCGTAAACCTAAAGCTTGACTACGGTCAGCTCTAACTTCAATTGGTACTGGATAGTTAGCTCCACCAACACGTCTAGTTTTAACTTCTAAAGCTGGTTTGATATTTTCTAAAGCTTTATCAAATACTTTAGTTGGTTCTTCACCAGTTTTTTCTTTAATCATGTCAAAAGCATCATAAAGAATTGTCTGTGCGGTTCCTTTTTTTCCATCTTTCATAATTTGATTAATTAATTTCATAACTAATTTAGAATTATAGACTGGATCTGGAAGCACATCTCTTTTAACTGCACGTCTTTTACGCATTTATATTCCTCCTTCCAAACTATTCTTTAGGTTTTTTTGTACCATATTTACTACGTCCTTGACGACGTTTATCAACTCCAACTGTATCCATAGTTCCGCGGATTACATGATAACGAACACCGATAAGGTCTTTAACACGGCCACCACGAATTAAAACAACACTATGTTCTTGTAAGTTATGACCTTCTCCTGGAATATAAGCATCTACTTCTTTACCATTTGAAAGTCTTACTTTAGCATATTTACGAAGTGCTGAATTCGGTTTTTTCGGAGTTTTAGTTCCAACACGAGTACAAACACCACGTTTTTGCGGAGAATTACTTACGGTTGGTTTATTATCCTTACTATTTAAACCAATTCCAAGCATTGGTGATTTACTTTTTCTTGTTTTATCTTTTCTTCTCTTTCTAACTAACTGATTTATAGTTGGCATTATTACCCTCCTTTCTTTACACATACCCAGGCGTTTCATTTGATGTAATTAATAAAGATTTACATAAGTAAATCAAGGCATAATTAATATAACACCTTTATTATATTCTTGTCAATAGTTAAATATACTTTTTAAAACAAAAATAAATTTATTTAAATGATTTTTCACTATGTATCATATTCCCAAAATCCAAGTTTCCCTTTTATTTTAATTGGTTTTATTGTTTTAGCATTTTTAATATGAAAAGCATAACCTTCTCTAGCAACCGTTGTCCCATATACTAAAGGATTTTTCTTAATAATATCTTTGACCTCTCTAACCAAAGTGCAATCTTCAAGATATGCTTTTCCAATAATCATCCCCGTTGGAAAAGGAATATTTAAATGTTCAAATTCTTTAACATTTTCTTTTTCACTTACTTTCGAGGCATGAATTAAAAATTCTCCGCGGTATTTAGTCTTCCAACTACGAAACTCATATTCTTTATAACCATAAACAATTAAACTAGCCCATGGTTGCTTTATTGATAAAACCTTCATATCTTTTTAATTAAATCCTCAACACTGTTAACTGTATTTAGGCAAACCTTTTTTAATTTTTCATTACTTTTTTCAACCGCATATCCTTTACCAAGCTTACACATTTTAATATCATTAATATTATTACCAATCATATACATGTTTTTAGGTTTTTCTTTTAGTATTTTTGAAAGCCATTTTACCGCATTACTTTTATTAACTGTTTTATCAGTAAAATTAAGATAATTATTACTAATATAAGCATTTACTTTAGGATGTTTTTTTACAAGTTCTACCATTAAATGACTAGCTTTATTTTTGTCGATAATTCTAGCAATTACAGTATTAGTATTTTTTAAGACTTTGTTACGGTAGGCATAACCTAAATCAGCTTTAGGATTACCAACATAAATAGAATTTTTTAACTCTATAAATATATGTTTAGCAATATCCAAAGCAATATCTTTACGATATATTAAATGGTAATCATAATCGAAAATCATAGCGCCATCATTACAAATAATATAAGAAAAATCAAGCTTACCATCTATTTTTTCTTTGATACTATTAATGCTTCTACCTGTGGCAATAACAAAAGTATTTCCTTTTTTAACAAAATCATTAACAGCTTTTATATTATTTTCATAATTATTATCATAAATAGTTCCATCAAAATCACTAATTAATATCATTCTTATCACCAGTATAATTATAACCTAAATACATAGTTTTGACAACAAATTTTAAACAATAAAAGGATACTTTATGTACCCTCTTATTACATCATATCTTCTAACGCATGTTTAGCTTCATTAGCTTTCTCATCAATTGCATTTTTAACCGCGTTCATTACCGGTTTATTATACCTTTGATAAGCAAGCGTTACTGCACTACCAACTAAAATCATAGCTACGTCTCTCATTTTCATTTATATCACCTCTTGCTAGAAAAATGATGGTATGCTAGAAGCATACATTAATAATTTAACCATTATTTATCATTTTATACTTAAGTTTTTCCAAAAGGTCACTATTTCTTTGATATTCATTATTATTATAAACACTTCGCGCAAAAGCTTCTGGTTCACCAATAATTATTAATTTTCTTTTAGCTCTTGTAACTGCCGTATAAATTAATTTTTTATAAAGCATTCTTTGATAGGCTTTGACAATTGGAATCATTACTAATTCAAACTCACTACCTTGACTCTTATGAATACTTATGATAAAACCATGTTTAATTTTTATTAAATCTTTAGAAGAATATTTAACAACGTTTCCATCAAAATCAATATAGATTTCTGTTTTCCCACTTTTACTTTCCCCAGCCATTAATATTTGCTTTATAATACCAATATCACCATTAAAGATATTTTCTTCAGGCATATTAACTAACTGTAAAACTTTATCACCTTCACGGTATATAACTTCACCATAAGTAATTTCTTTTTTATTTTTGCTAGCTGGATTTAAAACTTCCTGCAGGGTTTTATTTAAAGAATCAATTCCATTTTCACCTTTATACATTGGTGCGAGTAACTGCATTCTTTTATAATCATAGCCTTTTCCAGCTATTTGTTTACACAATTTTTTTAAATTTTCTTTTAAGCTTTCGGCTTTACAAGTTAAAAATGTATAATCACTTTTAGGATCCGTAAAGTTTTCCCGAAGTTCACTATCTTTAATTTCTCCTGCTAACATATTAATATAAGAATCTTCGTCTTGCCGATAAAGTTGCTCTAAATAAACAGTATCAATCATATCACTGTCAATTAAATCTTTTAAAAGCTGACCCGGACCAACACTAGGAAGTTGATTATAATCACCAACTAATATTAATTTAATATTACTAGTAAGACCTTTTAATAAATTATCAAAAAGATTTATATCAATCATACTAGCTTCGTCAACAATTATTAACTGACTATAATCTTTATTATTTTCATTAATTAAAAATTCATTAGTATCCTTATTCCATTTCAAAAAGCGATGGATAGTAGCAGCTGGCAAGGAAGCTCCATCACTCATTCGTTTACTAGCTCTCCCGGTTGGCGCAAGAAGAGCGAGTCTACTGACAAATTCTTCATGGCTATAATTATGCATTATTTGATAAATTCGGCAAATAGCTTTTATTATCGTGGTTTTTCCTGTTCCTGGGCCACCAGTTATAATTAAAACATTATTATTTATAGCTTTAATTATCGCTTCTTTTTGTTTATCGTTATAAATAATGTCATTTTCTTTTTCCAAATAATCGATTAATTCAATAACTTTATCATTTTTATTATTGTCTTTAAGCGCTAAAGCATACATTTTATCGACAATATTTTCTTCAGCTTCATATAAATCTTTTAAATAATATTTTTCGTCTTCAATAACAATATCTCCATCTATTTCAAGTTCACTAAATACTTGATCATAATCGCTAAAATCAACACCTAAATAACGATTAGTAGCTCTAACAATATTTTCTTTAGCTAAATAAATATCTCCATTTTTATAAGTAAGCTCCGTAAGCATATATAAAACTGCCGGTTTTAATCTTCTAATATCGGTACTTTCATATTCCATTTTCTGGGCAATTACATCTATTTTCGGAAAAGATATTTCTGAAAGACTTGTAAAACTATATATATTATGTTCAAGAACATCTAAAGTATTTTCTTTATATTCGTTATATATACTAATTGCATCTTTCATCGTAAAACCTAAATCAGTAAGTTTTACTAATACTTCATGACTACCATTATATTTAAGTAAAACACCATAAATTAAATCCATTTTTTTATCAGTCATTTTAGGCACTAATCTTAAACAGGTTCTATCCTTTAAAATTTCATTTAAAGCATCTTCACCTAATATACTTACAATACTAGTAGCTAGTTTTTTACCAACTCCTGGAAAAAGACTACTTGATAAAAAAACTATGGTTCCTTCTTTATCAGTTGGTTTTACTTTTTCATAGCTTACAGTATTAAACTGAAAACCATATCTTGGGTGAGTAAAAACAGAACCTTTTAAAACATATTTATCTTCAGGCGTTAAATCAAAAAAATAACCAGTAAATGTTATCGTTTTACCAACATATTCTTTTACTTCCGGAATATCAGTTTCTTCAACTTTCATTATACCTATTGTATAACCTTTATCAGATTTATAAATATTTCGGCGGTATTCTCCTTTTATATATCCTTCTTCCATTTAAATCACCACACAAATAATTATATCAAAAAATAGGCCTTTATTCTAGCCTATTAAATTTATAAAAAGACTCATTATCTAGTTTTTTCACTAGTTATACCAAGTGATGTATTTGAAACATCAACACTACCAGAACTATCAACATGATATTCTAAAGAAGCTTTATCAATTCCATTTTCTTCACAATAAATATCAAGTTCTTTAATGCTATCAAAAGAAGTATGACCATTAGGATCATTATATATAACGCCATAGCTAGCTTCTGGTACTTGATTATTGAAAACTTTATATAATTGACTTGCTCCAAAAACAGCCGTTACAGCCAAAGTGCCAGCTAAAGTAGCAGCCACTACTTTTTTAAAAGTCTTTACATTATTAGCTTTTCTTTCAGCCGCCAATCTAGCTAGTCGTTCTCTATTTTGTTTTCTAGCCACATCACGGTTAGCTGATTCTGGAATACTAGCGCCTTTAACGCCGGCAAATTGACTTTTTCTTTGATGCACGGGCTCACCTAAAGTAGTTGCTCCAAATGTGTCAGAAGATGGATTATTCACAAAAGTTCTTCTTTCACTATCTTTCCTTTCCATTTCTGTTTCATTATGATTTTTACTCACTAAT
>CALVVT010000005.1 GCA_944363935.1 uncultured Bacilli bacterium | reverse complement strand
CAAGCACCTTATTCTGTTTCATTATACTTTGTGATAACAGCATCTTCAAACATTTTGCGACATTCTGAAGTGATAGGATGAGCTACATCGTGGTAAGTGTCATCACTTGTTTTACGACTAGGCATTGCAATAAACAAACCTTCGCTTCTTTCAATAATTCTAATTCCATGAACGGCAAAGCAATCGTCTAAAATAACTGTTGCAATTCCTTTCATACGTGAATTTTCCTTTTCAACTTTGCGCACATTAACAGATGTTATTTTCATTAGTATTTCTCTCCCTTCTGGCATATTATAACCACTTTCAGTATAACTTATTTTTTCATAAAAATCAATATTATTCGTAAATTTTAATAGTTTTTGTGATAATATCGGCATAAGAAAAAGATTTTTTGGTATTATTAGTTATTTCTTCAACAATAAAAATAGAATTATATAATTCTTTAATAGTGACTTCATAAGTTTCATATTTATTTCGGCCTATATCGTATTTTATTTTAACTTTCTTATTTAAATAGCACCTTAAAATCTTTTTTATATCTTCACTTGTTCGCTCTTTACCGAGGATATCCAACATACATAGTGCCTTTCGTAATAATTCCGCCAATACCATCAGTTCCATATTTAGTTTTTCCTAAAATATCTTTTAAATTAATGTCCTTGTTAATATCAGATAAACTCATACAAGTAGCAATAATTGCAGGGTCTAAAGCATGAATATTTATTCTTTTGGGGCTAGAAGCAAAATTCGCGCCAGCTTTTATTAATTCTTCATAGTATGATGCGCATGCTCCAGCAATAATAATTAATTTTTCATGACTATTTTCATATTCCCGGGCTTTTTTAATAGCATTTACAAAATATTTACTACTTTTATAAGCATCTAGATTTTCTTCTTTGTTTTTATAATGAGCATCATGACCAGTAATAACAACTATATTTGGTTTGTATTCTTTGAGTAAATCGATAATATTATCAGCTATTTTGTCTTCGTCTTCTAGTATTCCCATCGCCCAAATATTAACTTTTTTATAATAATCAAGACATTTGTTTAAATATTCTTCGTCACTATCAATATGAAGTATTTTGCCAGGTAAATAAAAATAATCATGACGATTTAAAGTTAAAGGTTCCGCAATTTTATCTAAAAACATTCGCTCTTCTTCTTCAAATTCACTGCTGTATTTTTTTAAATCATTGATATTGCTATCGGCAATTAATCTAATTGTCGTACCTTTAAGCACACATATATTTTCATTAATACTAATAATTCTAAAGACAACATCATTGTTGTAAGAATTACGAGTAACAAGGTCACCAACTTTTAATTCCATAATATCACCCACAAAATTATATGTTATTTACTTTATTTTTAGACTTAAAAGAAAATAGTATTTTTGTGTTTTTTAAGCATATATTTAAATGGGAGGGAAAAAATGGACAAGATTGACAATGTTATAACGGCTTTAAATCATAGTGTAACTTTAACAGAACGAAAAAATATCATTATTACTGGTGTAAAGAAAATAGAAAGTTTTGATGAGGAAGAATTTCTTTTAGAAACAACAATGGGGAATATGACAATAAAAGGTGAAGAACTTGAAATAATAAAATTAGATACTTATCAAGGCAATGTTTCAATAAAAGGGAAAGTAGATAGCTTATTATATACAGATGCGAATAAAAAAGATAAAGAAAATGGCTTTTTTAATAAACTGTTTAAATGACATTAGATTTACAAATTATAACTTTAATTTTTTCTTTTTTCTTTGGAGCTTTTTTTTCTTTATTTTTGCGCTTAAATTATAAAATAATTTATCATAGTTCAAAATTTATTAAACTTTTCGGAAGTTTTTTAATTGTTATTATTACCGTTTTCGGTTATTTTCTCATTTTACAGTACCTTGATAATGCTAAATTCCATCCATATCATTTATTGCTTTTAATTTTAGGTTTTACTTGCTCACATATATTAGAACAAAAGATTGTCAAAAAGTTAAAAAAATGATATACTATCGTTAAGATAGAAGGTGGAAAATGGCCAAAAGAAAAATATCAAAATCCTCAAAACGAAGGTTAATTATTTTGGTGCCCATAGTTGTTTTTTTAGTTGGGTATGCAGCTTTTACTTTAGTAACAACAGTATTAGAAATGTATAATTTAAATAAAGAAGAAACTAATTTAAAAACTAATTTAAATGATTTAAAAGGTGAAGCAGAAGATTTAAAAACCGAAATTAATAAACTACAGGATAAAGATTATATCGCGAGATACGCTAGAGAAAATTATTTATATACTAAAGATGGCGAATATGTTATAAAAGTAGACGACGAAAAGAAAAAAGAAAAAAATGATAACTTTAATATAAATACTAATTATATATTTTATGGTTCAGGTATTTTAATAGGCTTAATAGTTATTTATATATTTTGTCGTCACCGAAAAAAGAAGAAAAAATTAAAAAGAAGAACTACTAAATAATTGAAATAAGTAGTTCTTTTATAATTTAAAATCTTTTATGTCGTCATCACTCATATCTTTCCCATCAAAATATAACTTACTTTTAAATTTAAAAAATAAAGCAATTATATTAGAGGGAAAAGAGCGAATAAGTTTGTTATAACTAGTTATAATATCATTATAATATTTACGAAAAGCAATTATTTCTGCTTCTGATTCACTAATTGATATATCGATGCGATTAAATACTTCACTTTGTTTTAATTTAGGATATTTTTCTTTGTAACTATTAAATTCATTAATACCATCATATAATAATCTATCTAATTCAAAGTTTGATAGTTTTCTTGACCGAAGTTTAACAATTTTATTTAAAACGTCTTCTTCAGTTTCAGTGTTAGCTTTAATAATATCGATAGATTTATTTAATAAATCAAACCGATTACGTAAAACACTATCAATATTAGTTTCAGCTTCATTAATTCTAATTATATAGTTTTGAAATTTATTGTAAGTATTAATTCCCCATATAAGGATTACGCAGCAAACAAAGAAAATACAAATAAAAATAATTAATACTGTCATCTTACCACCTAACTACATTATAGCAAACTTTTATAGCATTTTCAATTGTAAAAATTGTAATTTATTTTTTCGTTAAATTTAATATAATTAACATAAACCATTAAAATTAAGTACCAAGCGCCAGTACTAGGGTCACTCAAAATAATGTGGTCAGGTCCTGATTGTTCAATTAAGCCTTTAAATACTTTATCATGCCATTCAGTACTATCAGGGTAAGAAGTATATATTTCAACTTGTTTACCTTTATTTAGATATAATATACCTTGAATATACGAATTTTCATAATTTGTTTTAACAATTTCATTGGCTTGGTCAGTTGTATAGGGCGCTGTTTCTTGATTGGGAACCGGTTTTCCATCAACATATAAAGGTCTTCCTGGAAAACTTAAATTTTCATTTGTAAAATTGTTGTTCATATTATCATCCTTTCATGATAAAATATATTAAAAATATTTAGAAAATATGATATAATTTAAATAGTTAGAATAAGAAGGGTGATAATAATGATTATAAAAGTAGGTATTTCTAATAGACATGTTCATTTAACCAAAGAAATATATTTTAAGTTATTTGGTAAGGAAGAATTAGAGAAAGTTCGAGATTTAGATCAACCAGGTCAGTATGCGAGTAATAGTTTTGTCAGTATTCGTAGTGGTTCTAGAATAATCGATAATGTTAGAGTAGTTGGCCCATTAAGAAATTATAATCAAGTAGAAATTTCTAGAACTGATGCAATTAAATTAAAAGTAAATCCACCAGTTAGAGATTCTGGAGATATTTCTCATAGTGCGCCAATAATTTTAATTGGTCCTAAAGGAAGTGTCGCTTTACCAGAAGGTTTAATTTTAGCTACTAGACATATTCATATTACTAAAGAAGAATTGAAAAAATATGGTTTTGATGGAAAACAAAAAGTAGCTGTTTTAGTAAATGGTGAAAAAGGCGGAATAATCGATAATATTAAATTTAAAGTATTAGATACTGCTTTTTTAACTTTACATTTAGATACCGATGAAGGAAATGCTTTTGATTTACAAAGTGGGGATGAAGTTACCTTAATAAAAAGTTTAGGAAGTGATACTAATGAAATTAAAAAATAAAGTCGCGATAGTTACAGGTGGCGCTATGGGAAATGGCCTTGGTATTGTTAAAGTTTTTTTAAAGGAAGGCGCGAATGTAATTATTTTGGATTATGCAAAAGAACTTGAAAGTACAGTTCAAAACTTAAAAAATGAAAGTTATCAAGTTAGTGGTTATCAAGTAGATATTCGTAATTCTTTGGAAATAAGAAAAGCTTTAAAAGAAATTAATAGTAAATATGGAAATATTGATATTCTTGTTAATAATGCTGGTGTATGTAGACTTGAGACTTTTGAAAAGACTAGTGACGAACTTCGGGATTTTCATTTTGATATAAATATTAAAGGTACTTGGAACGTTACTAAAGAAACTATACCTTATATGAAAAAAGGTTCAATTATTAATTTATCAAGTGTTACAGGACCAATGGTCGCTGATAGTGGAGAAGTAGCTTACGCAACTACAAAAGCTGCTTTAATTGGTTTTACAAAAGGTCTTGCCGCCGAACTCGTTCATAAGAATATTAGGGTAAATGCCATTATGCCAGGTTATATAATGACACCAATGGTTGAAGGAATGGCCAAAGAAAGTAATCCAAATAATCCAGAAGAAGTAGTTCGTGGTATCGCAAGGGCAATTCCAATGGGGAGACTGGGAACCCCTTTAGAACTAGGTAATTTAGCTGCTTTTCTAGCTAGTGATGAATCTTCTTATATAACAGGGCAAGGAATTGTTATAGATGGAGCTAGTACCTTACCAGAAACAATGACAATGGGAGTATAGTTTTATACTCTTTTTTTGACAATAACCTTTTTTTCTGATAGAATAACCAGCTAAAAGGAGGAAGATTATGCCAGTAATTGATAACAATGATTTATTAATTATAATTCAAGAAATGTTTTTAGGATATATGGAACGTAAAAAAAGTAATACTCTTTATAGTAGTGACCGTGATATTCCTAAATATTTATTAAAGTATTATTATCGGCTTGACGAAAGTGAACGTAATTTAGACGACTTAAAGGGTAATTTTGTTAAACATTATATTGAATGTGAGTCACTTATTGAAGATACACATGAACTTTTTGAAAAAGATGGATTAAAGGAAATGTATGATTATATCCACTCTAAAGAAATCGATGAAAATTTTGATATTTATACTTTAATTGATTTGCACAAAAAACTTTATTCTAAAGCTCCATATCCAGATGCTGGAGGACAGATTAGAAGAGATAATGTTTATTTACCGACAACAGGAATTAATTTAGCTGATTGGCGAGATATCAGAACTGAATTAAAAATTTTAGAACCGGAAGTAAACGATTTGGTTAAAATCGCTCCTAAAGTAAAAGATAATGAAGAATTACTTTTTGATTTTATCGATAGATGCGTCCTTTTAAAGTGTAAATTAATTAAAATCCATCCATTTTTCGATGGTAACGGAAGGTCAATTAGAGGATTTATTAATAAATTATTTTTAATGGCCGGACTACCATCAATATATATTTCGGTTGACGAAAATGTGCAGTATAGAAACGCTATGCAAAAAGCTATAGGTGAAGAACATGATTATAAATCAATTATTCAATTTTATTATTATAAATTATGTGATTCAATAATGGAACTTGATATTAACCCTAAAGTTTGTGATAGTATTTCTATTCCACAAGTAGTATTAGAAAAAGCCCAAAAGTATCAAAATCTTGTTCTTGAGAATAATTTAATTTCTGAAGAAGAAATGTTTGTATGTGATAGTATAAAAAAAGAACTTGAAAGTCTTGGGATTACTTCAACAATATATTCGGTTAGCCAGTTTGATAAAGATAAGATTAATCATTATTTTGTGGTTGCTTATTATAAAGAAAAGTTTGACGAAGGAAAAATATTAATTGACCCATTCTTTAAAAGTAAAGCTTTAAATAATGAGATTATTCCTAATGATAGTGAAGAGTCTAGAGTAATTGCTCAAAGTTTATTTAAAGTTGGGGCGAAAAACATTAATACAATCGATAATAAAAATTATACTAGATTATTTGAAGATTATGAGCAAAAAGAAACGGCTAAAAATGAAGAACATGCAATCGTTCCAGTAAAAAAATATCCACAAAAACTACCTAATCACAGGTAGTTTTTATTCTTCTTTAATGGTTGGAATAGCATCGTCTAGTAGATTTCTATCAGCAGTTGGCTCTGTTCCTTTAATGTAGTATAAAACTTTAGCTTTACCACTACTAACAGCTTTCCCACTAATTGGATCAATTGGGACTCCAACGACATTTTCTGGAGTTTTATACCAATTGTCTTTTTTATCTTTTAAAGCTTTTTCCATTGTATCAACCCAAACATTTTTTAAATTAGAACTATCGATATTATTTACTTTTGTATTGTCATCATAACCACTCCAAAGACCAATTAATAAGTCTTTATTGTAACCAAAAATTAAATTATCAGTATCGGTAGTGCCACTTTTAATCGCATATTTTTTGGTCATTTTTTGATTAATACTATAACAGGTAGGATAATTGTAATCGATAAATTCTTTGGCATATGTCGTTGTTAATAATTCATTTAAAATATAAACATTACTTTTGTTTAAAACATTTTCCGGGCTTTGTTTATATTCGTATAAAACATTATCTTCCATATCGGTAATTTTACTGATAAAATATGGTTTAACCTTACTTCCTTCATTAGCTAAAGTACTATAAGCTCCCATCATTTCAATTAAACTAAATTCTTCGGCGCCTAAAGCTAAAGAGGGCATAGTACTTACTTTTTCGTTAATTCCCACTCGTTTTAAAATATTAACTAAATTGTTTTCTCCTAAAAACAAATGAGTTTTAACCGCATAAATGTTATCTGAATAACTTATTGCTGCTGCCATACTAATAGGTCCTCTAGCGTATTTATTGTTGTAGTTTTTAGGACTATATGTTTTCCCATTAGAAAAACTAAAAGTCGTTTTTTCACTTGTAAAAGTCGACGAAGCAGTAAAGCCATTTTCTAAAGCCGAATAATAAAGAAACGGTTTTAAAGTAGAACCAACTTGTCTTTTAGCTTGAATCGCACGATTGTATTGACTTTTGCTATAGTCCCGGCCTCCAGTTAAAGCTAAAACTTTGCCAGTTGAAGGTTCCATAGCCATACCAGCAAGTTGAATTTTTTCATTGGTAATATCTTCTTTCACACTTTCTTCTAAAGCTTTTTGCGTTTTAATATCTAAATTAGTATATATTTTAAGTCCACTAGTATCGAGAAAAGAAGAGGGAATAGAATCAATACTTTCAAGTTCTTCCATAACTGCATCTTGATAATACATAATCATTTTTAACTCGTCTTCATCAGTTCCAGTTTTGTAAACGAGTTTAGTTTTATAAGCTTTAAGAGCTTCTTTTTCGGTAATAAACTTATTTTTAACCATTGAGTTTAAAACAAGTCTTTGTCGTTCTTTAGCTTTCTTTTCATTGATAAGCGGGGAATAACTACTTGGATTTTTAGGTATTCCTGCCAGCATACTAGCTTCAGCTAAAGAAAGTTCATTAGCGTTTTTATCAAAATAATATTTACTAGCGTTTTCTATTCCAAATATTCCTCCATAGTTTATAGTATTTAAATAACCTTCTAAAATTTCGTCCTTATCGTAATGAACTTCTAATCTTATAGTGAGCCAGGCTTCTTTTATTTTTCTTTCCCAAGTTTTATCGAATTCTAAAAATAAGTTTTTCGAATATTGCTGGGTAATAGTAGAAGCGCCTTGAGTATTACTTTTGTTTTTAATATTGGTAAAGAAAGCTTTAATAATTCTTAAAAAATCAAAACCTTGGTGATTATAAAAGTTTTTATCTTCAATCGAAATAGTAGCTTTTTTCGCATAATCGGAAATATCGTTTAAACTCGCCCAATCTTTACTCGCACTTCCCGTGTATAATTTTTTTTGATTATCGTATAAGTAATAACCATTGGCCCCATCTATTGGAAGTTTAGGCATAGCTAAAGCGTATAAATATAAACCAAAATAAGCAGTGATTAAAATCGTAATAACAATTAAAAAGATTTTCAATTTTTTATGTTTCTTTTTTTTCATCTAATCACTTCCATTCTAATGTTATTATTAGAAAAAAATAAAAAATTATGAGTAAAAAATTAGAAAAATATGCTATAATTTTGTCATTGGATGTGATTAAATGAGTAAAATAAAAATAAAGTCAGTGTTAATAAGTGACGAAAAACACGAATTTCAAGGTTTTGGTTTAAAAAATGGTCATAAAATTATTTATAATGATCATAATATAAAAACAGTTATAACATTAGGTGAAACAGTATATTTAGAAAGAAAAAGTGATTACTTATTATTTTTAGCTTTTAAAGCGCAAAAAACGTTAACTGGTAGTTATAGTAATAACTATGGTAAAATAGATTTAGAAGTAAAAACTAAACTTTTAAAACAAAAGGAAAATAGTTTAGAAATTGAATATACTTTAATAAATAATAAGCAAAAAATTTCAGATTTTAAATTTATTTTAGAATATAGTATTGACACATAGAAAAAATATGGTACAATGTTTTATGAATTAAATGGAGGGATACTGAATGAAATTAAATAATATGTCAAAAGAAGAAATTGAACAGCTATCTTATACAGAGATTACCGAAAAAATATTAGAGGAAGGAACACCTTTAAACACATTAGAAATATTTAATAAAATATGTGAATTATTAGATTTAAATAAAGATGCTGTTGCTGATAAAATAGGTGATTTTTATACTTCACTTACTACTGATAAAACATTTATCTTATTAGAAGATGGTAAATGGGATTTACAGAAAAATCACCCAGTTAATATTAATTTAGAGGACGAAGAAGAGGAAGACGAAGAAGAATTAGAGGTTACTGACGAAGAAGAGGAAGAAATGGAAGATTTAGATGCTGATGTTGACGATTTAGACGACGACGATTTAGACGATGTTGACGATGAACTTTCAATAATTCCTGAAGACGAATTAGACGACGAAAACTAAAGTATGAGAAATCGTACTTTTTATTTGATAATAAACGTAAAATATAGTATAATTATAAACGAATTAAGGGTGATTTTATGATAGAAAGACTAAAAGCAATTGAAGAGAGATATAATGAGCTTACTTTAGAACTGACAAAACCAGAGGTATTAAGTAATATTAAGCAAACAACAGCTTTATCAAAAGAACAAGCTAGTTTAAAAGAAGCTTATGAAGCATATCAAGATTATAAAAAATTAAAAAATGATTTAGAAGAAGCTAGTGAACTTACGCATGATAAAGAATTAGGTGAGTTTGCGAAAACCGAAGTTCATAGATTAAATGCTGAAATTAAAGATTTAGAAGCTAGAATTGAAATTATTTTATTACCGAAAGATCCTAATGACGAAAAAAACGTTATCGTTGAAATTAGAGGAGCTGCTGGCGGGGATGAAGCTAATATTTTTGCTGGCGATTTATATAGAATGTATAGTAAATATGCTGAAAAGCAAGGCTGGAAATTAGACGTATTATCAGAAGAACATTCTGATATGGGCGGCTATCCATTAGTAGAGTTTATGGTTAAAGGCGATAGCGTTTATTCTAAATTAAAGTATGAAAGTGGAGCGCATAGAGTTCAAAGAGTTCCAGTTACTGAAACCCAGGGCAGAGTTCATACTTCAACCGCAACAGTTCTTGTTATGCCAGAAGCAGAAGAGACTTCTGTAGAAATTAAACCAGGTGATTTAAGAATTGATGTTTTTAGAAGTACTGGGGCTGGAGGACAGTGTGTAAATACTACTGATAGTGCGGTTAGAATTACCCATCTTCCTTCAGGAATTGTTGTAACTTGTCAAAATGAAAGAAGCCAGATTCAAAATAAAGAAAAATGTATGCAGATGCTTCGGACAAGACTTTATGAAGAAGAACTTCGTAAACAAGAAGAAGAACTTGGTAATGAACGAAAAAGTAAAATTGGAACTGGTGACCGTAGTGAAAAAATAAGAACTTATAATTATCCACAAAATAGAGTAACTGATCACCGTATTGGTTATACGACTAAAAATCTCGATAGAGTTATGGAAGGTCATTTAGACGATATTATTGAAGCTTTAATTACGGAAGATCAGAAAAGGAAATTAAAAGGTAATGACTGATAGAGAATATTTAGAAAAATATTTACCTAAAGAAAAGCTTGAAAAAGGGCTTTTTTTATTAAAAAAAGGGATTCCAGTTCAATATATTGTCGGTGATGTTGATTTTTATGGTTATACTTTTAAAGTTAATAGAAATGTTTTAATTCCTAGGTTTGAAACCGAATTATTAGTATCAAAAACGGTAGATTATATAAAAAAATATTTTGATAAAGTAAATATTTTAGATATCGGAACAGGTAGTGGAGTAATTGCAGTAACGTTGGCCAAAAAACTAAATGCCAAGGTAACTGCTAGTGATATTTCTAAAAAAGCTTTAGAAATTGCTGTTTACAATGCCAAAATAAATGAAGTTGATGTTAAGTTTATCGAAAGTGATTTATTTAAAAATATTAAAGGAACTTTTGATGTTATTGTTAGTAATCCACCATATATTGCTTATGACGAAGTTTTGCCAGCTAAAGTTAAAAATTACGAACCTCATAGTGCTTTATATGCACCTTGTAATGGTTTATATTTTTACGAAGAAATATTAAAGGAAGCTAGTAAATATTTAAATAAAAAAAATATGTTGGCATTTGAAATTGGAGAAACAGAAGGCGAAGCTTTAAAAAAAATGGCGAAAAAATATTTTCCTGATGCAGTTATTAAAGTTGAAAAAGATTTTCCTGGTAAAGATAGATATTTATTTATTTTTAATTTTTGACGAGAAATAAAAAATATGCTATTATATGAGTAATAGAGGTGGTTTTATGAAGGAGAAGAAAGAACTTTTATTTAATAATTGTAAAGACTTATTATATGAAGAAGCCTTTAACTTACCTTATGATATAATTAAAACTCGTTATACTGGTTATGAAATAAAAAATAGACTTGATAATTTTTTAACGAAATTAATTGAAGATGGGGAACTATTTTATGGTAAGAACTTTGTAAATGACTTTCTTCAAAAAGATATAACGAAAAAAAGAAGTTTAATAGCTAATATAATGGACGAAGACTTTTATTTTGAAGGTTATATGACTGATAATCAAAATAAGAAATGGACAGAAGTAGAAGAGAAGAAAACTATTTATAGGTTATTTAATAAACAAATTAAACAAATAAATGATAAATTACCAAGTAAAGATTTTAGTAATATCGCACAAATATATTTAGGACGGTTAAAAAGTTTAGAAGATTTATTTAAAGAGCAAGGAAAAAATTTCTTTAGCGTTCCTATAACTAATCAAAATCCTTATGCTAATCAAAATCCTTATGCTATGTATTTTTATAATTATTTTGCTGATAAAATGTTAGAAGCTAAAGACCTTTTAGGGAAAGCTAATGAAAAATACCAAGAATTATGTGAAGAAGCTAAAAATTTTACTTTTGAAAATAATTTTAAAGATGTTGTAGCTAAAGGTTTTAATGACACTAGATATTGGATTAATACGCCTGGGACTTATAGAGAAAAATTTAATAATTTAAAAAAATTACTTCAAGATTTAAAAAAAGAAGATTTAATTAAAGAGTTAGAAGAACTAGAGCCAGTTATTGAAAGGCAGGAAGTGGAAACGGAAAAGTTTGCTCGTAAAGAAGAAAAAATTGAAGTTGAAGAACCTGTAGTAAAATCAACCTATGAAGAGCTACTAGCTGAAATAGTTAACGATTATAATTGGCCAGAAAAAGCCGCTAATCAGTTTATTGCTGATAATAATAAAGACGAAGAAATTAGAAAGAAAGCTTTAGCTGCTTTAGCCAAACTTAATGAAGAGGCTAAACAAAATAATGAAATTCCTGAAGAAGCTAAAGTGAATGAAGATGCTAAAAACATTCCGGTAGGAATGAAACCAATTGTTAGCAGGGAGCCGAAGAAAAAACTATTAGATCGTTTTAAAGAAAAATGGCAAAATCCTAGTTTCCGAAAAAAAGTTATAATTGGCGGAGTAGCTGTTGTGTTAGTTGGTGGCGCAGCTATAGCTTTGGCGGCATTAAATCCTGATTTTGTTAATAGTATTTCCCAGGGATTAAATTATATTGGAAATAATATTTCTCATTTATTTGGCAATGTTCCTGATACGCAAACAATTCCAATAGAAAATGTTAGTAATGTTATAACTTCTGGTAATGATATTTCAGCAGTTAACAGTACAGATGTAGTTCAAGGAATTGATATGAGTAATAGTCCAGCTTCTGAAACTTTTGATTTAAGTCAAATTACTGAAGGAACTGATGTATATCAAACCCAGGCTGATGCTTTAAATCAAACTGATACTTTGAAAAGTAATGAACATATGGAAATTGACTATTTAGAAGCTATGTCTTCTGATGGAACTGTTATTGATGTTACTAATTATAGTCCGGAAGATATTCAGAGACTTGCTGATTCTAATTATACCTTTAGAGGTATGAATGGGGATACATATATGGGGCATTATGCTTCAGATACAATAGAACAAATGGCTGAAACACAAATAGGTAGGAGTAGATAAATGTTATTTAAAATATTAGATTTTTTAGATGGCAATAAATGGTTTGTTATTGCGGAAACAACTTATAATAACCAAAATTATAAATATTTAATTAAAGTAACCGACGATGAAGAAGACTTCAAAGACGAATTTAAGCTAATTAAATACGCTGTTATTGATGGAAATGAGTATGCTGGTGAAGTAACTAGTGAAAGTGAAAGAGAGGCAGTAATGCTGAAAATAATGCCAGAAATTGGTAATTTACTCACTAATAAACAAGAATTATTAAATAAATTACAGGCTTAAAGCCTGTTTTTACTTGCTTATTTAAAAAATATTTAGTATACTTTTACTAGAGGTGGGTTTATGGATACTTTACAAGATAAAATATTAGAATATTTAAAAAAGGGCAGTAAAAAAATAGATATCTGGGGGCTTAAGAAAAAACTTGACATTAATGGGGAAGAAGAATTAAAACTTTTACAAGATTGTTTGGATAAGCTTGAAGAAAATGGTCAAATTTATATTAATGAAAATGAGTGTTATGATATTTTTGATTCGAAAAAATTAGGTAAAGCTCAAGGTAAATTAACAATTAGTCGCCGTGGTAATGGTTATGTGGAAGTTTGTCATGACGATAAAAAATATACTTATATTGTGCCTAGAGAAAGATTAAACGGTGCTTTATCTGGAGATGTTGTTATTTTAACGGATTTTCAAACTGGTGATTATGGCGATATTCTAGCTAGAGTTGAAAAAATAGTTAAAAGAAATCATATTAAAGTAGTGTTTGAATATCAAGGTGATGGTATATTTTTACCTTATAATCAAAAAACAAGATTAACTTTTGCTAGTGAGAATAAACATTTTGTCGAAGGTGATTTAGTTTTAGTTGAGGTTGATAAAAATAAGCTTGGACAAATATATGATACTCCAGTTTTTAATGGTAAAATAATTAAAAATCTTGGTCATAAAGATGATCCTAAAAAAGACATTGAAGTTATTGCTTATGATTATGGCTTTTATTTAGAATTTTCTTCGGAAGCTTTAAAAGAATTAGAAAAAATTCCTAATGAAGTATTAGCAGAAGAAAAAAATGGTCGTGTAGATTTAACTAATGAAACTATTTTTACCATAGATGGTGCTGATACAAAAGACATTGACGATGCAATTAGCATAAAAAAAGAGGGGGATAATTTTATTGCCTCTATCCATATAGCCGATGTATCACATTATATAAAACCGGATATGGCTTTGTTTGACGAGGCTTTAACAAGAGGTACTTCAGCTTATTTAGCTGATGCCGTCTTACCAATGCTTCCGCATAGACTTTCTAATGGAATATGTTCGTTAAATCCAGGGGTTGATAGACTTGCAAAAACAGTTGAAATAAAATTCGATAAAACAGGAAAAATAATCGATTATAAAATATTTAGAAGTGTTATTAATTCGAAGAAAAAAATGACTTATGAAGCCGTTAACGAATATTTAATTAACCAAAATATTCCTGAAGGTTATGAAAATTTTACTAATGATTTAAAAGTTTTAGACGAACTATCTAAAATACTTTCTAAAAATAAAAAGAAACGCGGATATATTGATTTTGCGTCGGCTGAAGTTAAAATTAAAACTGATAAAAATGGTTGGCCAATTGCATTAGAAGAAAGAAGCCAGCGGGCAGCTGAAAAAATTATTGAAAATTTAATGGTAGCTGCTAATGAAGTTATTGCTTCTAATTATTATTATATGTCTTTACCATTTGTTTACCGAATTCATGATACACCAAATGTTGATAAAATTACCGAAGTTTTAGAATTTTTAGTTAGTTTAAATTTAATTGACGAAAAATATCAATTACGTTTACTTGAAAGAATTTATAATGGGGAACTTCATTCTTACGATATTGATAAACTTTTAAATAAATTAAAAGGTACTAATTATTATAATATTGTTTCTAATATGCTTGTTAGATGTATGAGTAAAGCGATATATTCGCCAAATAACGAAGGCCATTATGCTTTAGCGCTAGATAATTATACTCATTTTACATCGCCAATTAGGAGAATGCCAGATTTAATTGTTCATACTTTAATGGATGCTTATGATAAAGGTAATTATGAAAATATTGATACCTATGAAAGGGAACTTCCTAGTATGTGCCAGCACGTTTCATATATGGAAAGACAAGCAGATGAAGCGGAAAAAGCAGTTAGTGAATTAAAAATGGCTGAATATATGAGTGATCATTTAGGGGAAGTTTTTGCAGCAACTATTTATTCTTGTAATCAATATGGGGTAAATGTTGTTTTAGATAACTTGGTTAAAGGAAAGGTTGATTTTCAAGATATATTAGATGGTGATTATTATTATGGCGATAAAAGTCATGAGTTAATAAGTAAAAATGGTAAAGAAAGTTATAAAATAGGCGATAGAATATTTGTTAAAGTAAAAGATGTTTCAATTCCGCACCGAACAGTTAATTTTTATGCTAGTAAAGAAGAAATTAAAAGTATTAAAGCTTGTAAACGTAAAGTAAAACGAGGAAATTAAGCCCTTGTTTTTCTTTTAAAAAAAATATATAATTATAGTAGGTGAAGAAGATGAAAAAGGGTTTTACATTAATAGAGCTACTCGGAACTATATTAATTTTATCGGCTTTAGTTTTAATAGTGGCGCCTTTAATTATTAATAAAGTTCAAGATTCTAAAGTAAAGTTAGAGGGAACGAGTGAAGAGAATATTGTTTTATCAGCTAAAAACTGGGCTATGGATAATAAAGATAAACTTCCTATAAATGGGGAAGATTTATCAATTTCGCTTGATATTTTACAAGAAGATGGTTATTTAGCTAATAAAAAACAAGAATTTAATGGCTGTGTTGTTATTAATAATAAGCAAGATATTTATTATTATAAATATAGTGATAATTTAGAAGAATGCCAAAATATTGCTTTACTTAAATTAACTTATGATGCCCAGGATGGTATTTTAGCTAATGGAAATAAAAAAGAAACCATTTATACTAAATATGGAAATAATGCTGATTTAACTAAAAAAGCTGATAAAAGATTATATAATCATCTTGGTTGGAACACTAAAAAAACTGCATCAGAAGGTTTAAAAACCTTTAA
Source organism: uncultured Bacilli bacterium (assembly GCA_944363935.1). Taxonomy (GTDB): domain Bacteria; phylum Bacillota_I; class Bacilli_A; order RF39; family UBA660; genus Coprosoma. The sequence goes on along the minus strand of CALVVT010000005.1, from coordinate 1,520 downwards.
AATGGAAAAAAATTCTATTCTTTATGCAATTTATAAGCCAAAAGATACAACTCCACCAGAATTAAGTATAAGTACCAGTTCAACAACTAATAGTATAACGGTAGTTGCCAAGGCTACAGATAAAGAGTCAGCTATAGATAAGTACCGCTTTAGAATAGATGGTGGAAAATGGCAAACAGTTTCGGCAGTAGGAACTTCGGCTACTTATGTATTTACTGGTCTTAAACATAATCAAACTTATGACATTGATGTCGAAGCTATAAATGAATGTGAGTTATCAACAACAAAGAGTACTTCACCAAAGACTAAATTATTGAATCCACCAACCTTTTCTGAAACAGTTGGAACAACTAATGTAGTAACGATAACTTATCAAGAAGGAAATAATCTAATTTATGAATATAAAAAGAATAGTAATAATTGGCAAGATGCCGTTCAAAAACAAAAAGTTTCATTTACAGATAATGGTACATTAGTAGCTAGAGTTAGTGATGGAACTAATGAAGCAAGTAGTACATTTACGGTACGTATAAAAATAAATGCCTCTTATACGGCACCGGTATATTATTGTCCAAGTGGTTATAGTCAATCTGGTAGTGGTAGTTCTATGGTTTGTTCAAAAACTATATCAACATCAGCGTCTAAAAAATGTAAATCAGTTTCTGTTAGTACTAAAAATCTTTTATACGTTGCTGGCCATAATGAATGTGATAATAATGGTAATGTTGCAGCTTATACTGATAATCAAGATTTATTAATTAGTAGGGGATATAATTGCAGTTTTTCTGGTTGTAATTCTAGCTGTAAAAGCAATCCTGGTGGTGTGGTTTATTGTACTGCTAGTTGCCAAAAAGGTGGAATCATAAACAATACTTATTCTTCTACATTATCAGGTGGTCAGTGTGTAACAACAGCAAAGGTTCAAGGAACTAATATTTGTAATGGTACTGGAGATGCTGTTGGTTATAGTGATATGCAGAGCTATTATAAAAATAAAGGATTTACTTGTGATCAGTCAACATATTACTGTACTAATTCTTGTCCTGGAAAATCTCGTGGATATACTTATTATTGTTATATAACATGTACCAGAAGAGTTAGTGCGAGTGGTAGTAATATTTCTTATACATGTCCAAGCGGTTATAGTTTAAGCGGAAGTACTTGCCGAAAAACTGATGTTAGAGGGCCTAATAAAATAAGTGGTTATTATACTTGTCCATCTGGTTATACTTTATCAGGAAGTTTATGTTATAAAAATTGATAAAACAAGGAAATTTACCTTGTTTTTCTTTTTTATATAATAGGAAAGTCATACTTAATTTTATTAAAAAAATATATTGACAAACATCTGTTCACATGATATAGTTGTCACAAGAGGTGATAGCTATGAAAATTTTAAAAGGTTATATGTTTAGACTTTATCCAGATGAAAGCCAAGAATTATTAATTAATAAAACTATTGGCTCTTCAAGATTTATTTATAATTACTTTTTATCTGATAGAATTAATTATTATAAAAA
>CALVVT010000004.1 GCA_944363935.1 uncultured Bacilli bacterium | reverse complement strand
AATCAAGTTTAACAAGAGAGAAATCACCTTTAAGATGTTTGGCGATATCCGAAGCAACAGAAGATTCGGCTAAAATAATACCAATAAAAATAAAAGGAATAATATTAAGTTGAGATTTTCTAATATTAGGGAAAACTTTTTTAAGAAAAGAAGCAATATCACTTGCAATTTTATCTTGATTATTGTATACTTTAGACATAAAACGACCACCTTTTTATAAAGAGAATTTTTGTTGTTATTGAAAAATTGTTAGTCTAAAGAAATAATAACAGAAAAAGGTCGTTTTATCAAGATAGAGAAGAGATAGGGAGTATCAAGTAAGATACCCCTATTTTAATGTGTTTAAAAAACTGTCCACTTATGAGCAGTTCAACGTATGGTTGCAATATCTGGGGAAGCAGTAGTACATTGTATAATACAAATTTAAGTCCAATAACAGAGTTAGCCGCGGAGGTAAACGGAACGAAATATGCGTTACCAACCACCGAGGCAGAATTAAATACATATTTGAATACAACATATTATGATGGATTAAATCAGGCAGCTAAAGAAATGGTAAAAGAAGATGCATTGTATAATGTCGGAGTATTAAAGAATCAGTCAGGGCAAACAATAAGTACAGATATAAACCAAGTAAATGCAGTTAAATGGAAAGGTAAAGTAGGGTTAATTGATGCTACCGAATATTTAAGAGCAAGTACAAATAGTAGTTGTACCAGCGTATATCAAGGATATCAAACTAGTGCACCATGTAAAAATAATAATTGGAAGTTCAATAGTGATTACTGGTGGACCATGTCGCCGTATTCTGAAAGCGGCTCGTACATTGTGTGGGATGTAACCAGTAGCGGCTACATTGGCAACCACCACGGCTTCTACGTTCACACTTCGTCCGGCGTCCGCCCTGTAGTAACATTATCCCCAGAAGTTAAAATTACTGGTGGCGATGGAAGCTCTGATAATAGTTATACCCTTTCAATATAATAACAGGCTAGAAAATATGCCTGTTTTTTGCTATAATTAGGTTAGGTTGGTGATAAGAAAATGAAAAAAATAGTTTTAGTTGATGGTAATAATTTAATGTTTAGAAGCTATTATGCAACTGCTTATAATGGTAATTTTATGAATAATAGTAAAGGATTTCCTACTAATGCTTTATTTGGTTTTACTAATATGATAAATAAAATATTAAAAGAAGAAAATCCTGAATATATAATTGTTGCTTTTGATAAAGGAAAAACCTTTAGACATGAAAAATATAAAGATTATAAAGGTGGAAGAGTAGAAACACCTAATGAACTAAAAATTCAGTTTCCTTTAGCTAAAAAATTATTAGAAGCTATGGGAATAAAATATTATGAAATCGATAACTATGAAGCTGACGATATAATTGGAACTTTTAGTAAGTATTGTGATCATAATGATTATAAAGGATTAATTGTTAGTAGTGATAAAGATTTATTACAATTAATTAATGAAGACGTTGATATAAAACTTTTAAAACAAAAAGACTATATTCGTTATAATGAAAAAACATTTGAAGAAGCTTATGGAATAAAACCAATTAATGTTATTGATTTAAAAGCTTTAATGGGGGATAGTAGTGATAATATTCCTGGAGTTAAAGGAGTTGGCGAAAAAACAGCTTTAAAACTTTTACAAGAATATAAAACATTAGATAACTTATATAATAATATCGATAATATAAAAGGAAAATTAAAAGAAAAATTAATTAACGATAAAGACAATGCTTATATGAGTTATAATCTCGCAACTATTGTTACAGATGTTGATATGAATATAACTTTAGAAGATACTAAATATAAAGGCGAAAATACAGTAGAATTAAATAAATTATATGAAGATTTAGAATTTTATTCCTTTTTAAAGAAAAAAGAAGTTAAAGAAGATAAAATAAATGTTAGTATAACAACGGATATAGAAAAATTAAATATAAATGACCCAGTAGCAGTTTATCTAGAAATACTTGGTCATAATTATCACCAAGCTGAAATTTTAGGAATGGGTATTTATAATGAAAATATAAGTACATTTATCCCATTAGAAGCTTTAAAACAAAATCCTTCTTTCTTAAAAGAAACACCTAAATATACTTATGATTTAAAAAAATTAATAGTTTCGTTAAAACATCAAGGGATTGAAGTAAATAACTTTATCTTTGATGCTTTTGTGGCGGGAAATTTACTTGATTATAATGTTAAAGAAGATATTGCTTATTTAGCTAGTGAACTTGGATTTAAAATACCTTTTTATGAAACAGTATATGGTAAAGGTAGTAAATTAAATATTCCTGATATAAATGAAATAGCTAAAAATACAATTTTAAAAGCTAAATTTATTTATGAAAGTAAAGATATAATTGAAAATAAAATAAAAAATGAAGAAATGAGTGATTTATTTAATAATATTGAAATGCCTTTAATTTCGGTGCTAGCTGATATGGAATATACTGGAGTTAAAGTAAATGAAAACGTTTTAAAAGAAATTGGGGAAGATATTAGTTTAAAACTAGAACTTATAACAAAAGATATTTATAACTATGCCGGTGAAGAATTTAATATTTCGTCACCTAAACAACTTTCTTATATTTTGTTTGAAAAATTAAACTTAAAACATGGGAAAAAAATAGCTAGTGGATATTCAACCAATGCTGAAGTTCTTAATAAATTAAAAGGAAGTCACCCAATTATTGATTTAATATTAGATTATAGAATTTTAACTAAAACTTATAATAATTATGTTACAGGTCTATTAAAATGTTTAGATAATGGCAAAGTTCATACAATTTACACTCAAAACTATACAAGAACTGGAAGACTTTCTTCAACTGAACCTAATTTACAAAATATTCCTATTAAAGAAGGTCATGGTAGAGAAATAAGAAAGGCTTTTATTCCAAACGGTAAATATATTTTAAGTGCCGATTATTCACAAATAGAACTACGTATTCTCGCTCATATAGCAGCTGTTCCGACTTTAATAGAAGCTTTTAAAGATGGCAAAGATATTCATGCGAAAACTGCTAGTGACATTTTTAAAATAAGTATTGATGCAGTTAATAGTAATATGCGAAGAATAGCAAAAGCCGTTAATTTTGGAATAATATATGGAATTAGTAGTTTTGGTCTCGCCCAAAATCTAAATATTTCGGCTAAAGAAGCTAAAGAATTTATTGAAACATACTTATATACTTATCCAGGAATTAAAGATTATATGGATAATATTGTTAAAAAAGCTAAAGAAGATGGTTTTGTTAGAACTCTTTATAATCGGAAAAGAAATATTCCTGAACTTAAAAATACAGTTTATACAATTAGACAAAGTGGCGAAAGAATTGCTTTAAATACGCCAATCCAAGGTACTAGTGCGGATATAATAAAAAAAGCTATGGTTAATGTTTTTAAAGCTTTGAATGAAAATAATTTAAAAAGTAAAATGATTATGCAGGTTCATGACGAACTTATCTTTGATGTTTACGAAGAAGAACTTGAAGAAATTATCAAACTAGCAAAAAAAGAAATGGAAAACGTATGTAAATTAACAGTTCCTTTAAAGGCTGATATTAATTATGGAATAAATTGGTATGAAGCAAAATAAAAAAATGACAAATAAATGTTAAAAATTGTCAAAAATGTGATATACTTAATAGTAGGAGGTAGTAGAAGAATGAAAAGGGAAAAATTAAAGAGTAAAGCACGGAAAAATTTAAAAGGAAATTATACACCACTAGTTTTAAGTACAATGGTTTTTGTCATTGCTTATTTAATTGGTAATATTTTAGATTTACTTTTAGGTGTTCATTATTTAGCTAATTTATTTTTAGTAGTTACTTCTATGATTTTAATGATGGGCTATATCGATAGTATTATGAAAGTGTCAAGAGGAAAGAAAATTGAGTTTGAAAACTTATTTAAGCATACCCATTTAGGCTTAAAATATACAGTTTTAATGTTAATAGTTGCATTACTTATATCTTTACTAACACTTTTACTAGCAATATCTTTAAAATCAATGCAAACAATAGTTATCAATATTGCGGAAATTAATATTTTCTTGTATATTTTCCTTGTTATAATGGGATCGCTTTTATCAATAGCTATTTTCTTATTTATGGTTTATTTATTAGTTAGTTTCTCACAAGTTTACTTTATTTTAAGAGACGAACCAGAAGCTAAAATAGGAGATATTTTAAGCAAAAGCTTTGATATGTTAGATGGCTACCGTGTAAAATACATTGTTTTAGGTTTAAGCTTTATTGGCTGGATGGTTCTAGGACTATTTACTTTAGGTATATTATATTTATGGATAGTTCCTTATATGATGGTGGTAATGGCTAATTTCTATTATGAACTTAAAAATAAATATAGTTATTCAGCCCCTTTAAAAGAAGAAAAAGAAAAAATTTAGAGTACAGAATTGCTGTACTTTTTTTTGTGTAAATTTATTTTGGGTTTTGTATATAATATTATTCTTTACAACTCGTAAATTATTTGATATATTTAAACTGTAATAGGCAGGTGATTTATGAATAAATATCCAATTAAGCTACCCGATAAAGATTTTCGTTTTTTGGAAAATTTTTCAAACATTAAAGGTACACGCGTAAAACGTTTTGTAATGGATAAATATGGTAAAAAAGCGAAGGGATATTTTGTTAAATATTTATTAAAATGAGGTGAAAAGATGGATAAAGAATTATGGCTTATTTGGAAAGAACCAAAAACTCGAAGAAGATATAAAGTTGGTACTTTAGTTTTTGAAGATGGAATTTATACATTTAAATATGTTAATCCAGAGCTCGAGGAAGCTAGAGCGGATGGATTTGATTATTTTCCAGGCTTCGAAGATATTAATAAAATATATACTAGCAAAGAATTATTTGCTAATATTAATACACGATTATTTAATCCTAAAAGGGAGGATTATTTAGAATTATTGAATGCTTATAATTTAGAAATAGATTCTTCGAAAATAGAAATTTTAAAAGCAACTAAAGGACGTTTAATTACTGATAATTATGAATTTGTACCAGCTTTTGATAAAAGAAAAATTGAATTTGATTTAGCGGGAACTAGATATTGTAAAGATATAGAAAAATGTAAGGATATAATTAAAGAGAATGATGTGTTGTATTTGGAACTTGAACCACAAAATATTTATGATAAAAACGCTATAAAAGTAATGTATAATACAGAAGGGAACAAATATCATTTAGGGTACGTTCCAAGATATTATTCTAAAGACCTTTATGATATCTTAAAAACAAATGTTTCGTATTCGGCAATGGTTCAAAGATGTAATTTTGAAAGTCAAATAAAAGACGAAGATATTACAGTTAGAGTAAAACTAATTTTTAGATAATAGAACATAGATAAAACTATGTTCTATTTGACTATATGTTAATAGTTTGCTAAAATATATGAAAATTAAAAGGTTGGTGGTTTTATGAAAGCCGTTATTGTTAAAGATGTTTTAGAAGCAAAAAAAATAAAAGATAAAGTTGATACTTTTTTACTTCCAATAAAAGATTTTAGTATAAATTATCATAATACTTTTACATTAGAAGAAGTAAAAGAAGTTTTAAAACTTGAAAAAGAAGTTTTTTTAATTGTTAATAAAAATATTTTTAATAGTGAACTAAAAACTTTAGAAAACTTATTATTAGAAATAGAAAAATTAAAAGTAAAAGGTATTTTCTTTTACGATATAGCAGTTTTAACTTTAAAAAATAAATTAAATTTAAAAACTGATTTAGTTTGGAGCCAAGAACATTTAGTAACCAATTATGAAACTATTAATTATTGGTACAAAAAAGGCGTAAAATATGCTTATCTTTCTTCAGAATTAACTGAAGAAGAAATAAATAAAATAAGTGAAAATACTAAAGCAATTTTATTTGTTAATGTTTTTGGCTATCAACCAATGTTTACTTCAAGAAGACATTTAGTAAATAATTATTTAAAATATTTTAAGTTAAAAGATAAAAGTAAATTAAAAAAAATAAGTAAAGAAGGAAAAGAATATCCTATTTTAGATACTAAAGACGGAACGACAGTTTATTCTAATTATATTTTAAATGCTCCTTTAGAAAATTTAAAAGTTAAGTATTTAGTCTATAATAGTTATTTAGTTAGTGATATTTGTAAAGTACTTGAAGATAATAATTATCCAGTAGAAAAAGGATTTTTAGATAAAGAAACGATATATAGGGTGAAGAAAAAATGAAAAAACCAGAATTACTCGCGCCAGCTGGCGATTTTGAAAGACTTAAAATAGCTTTCTTTTATGGAGCAGATGCTGTTTATATTGGTAGTAGTTTTAATTTAAGAGCTAATGCTGATAATTTTACATTAGAAGAAATAAAAAAAGGAGTAGATTATGCCCATAAAATAAAGAAAAAAGTTTACGTAACTGTTAATATCGCATTACATAACATAGAGGCTTTACAAATAGAAGAATATTTAATTAATTTAGATAAAATAGGTGTTGATGCAATAATTGTTAGTGATCCTTTTATTTTAAATTTAGCTAAAGAAAAAACAAAATTAGAAGTTCATATTTCTACGCAGGCTTCAACTTTAAATAAAGAAGCGGTTAATTATTGGCAAAAAGAAGGAGCTACGAGAGTAGTTTTAGCTAGAGAATGTAGTAAAGAAGATATTAAAGATATAAAAGCTAATACTAAAGCGGAAATTGAAGTATTTATTCATGGCGCTATGTGTGCTTCTTTTAGTGGTAGATGTGTACTTTCTAATTATTTAACTGGAAGAGATTCTAATAGAGGTGGCTGTAGCCAAATATGCCGGTGGAATTTTGATTTACTTGAAGATGGTAAGATATTACAAGGTGAAAAACCATTTACTTTTTGTACGAAAGATTTATCTTTAGCTAGTTATATTCCTGATTTAATGGAAATAGGTGTAGATAGTTTAAAAATTGAAGGAAGAATGCGTTCTAGTTATTATATTGCTACCGTTATTAAAGTTTACCGTAAAATAATTGACGAATATTATCACAATAAAGAAAATTATGAATATAATTTAAAAGACGTGGAAATATTAAGAAGGTGTGCGAATAGAGATAATACTCCGCAGTTCTTTAATGGTGTTTTTGACGAAAGTGTGCAGTATTATAATGGAAGAGTAGAAATGACTAATCAAGATTTCCTAGGACTAGTTTTAGATTATAATGAAAAAACTTCTTTAGCTAAAATAGAGCAACGAAATTATTTTAAAAAAGGTGACGAAGTTGAAATTTTTGGACCTTTAACTAGTGTAAAATTTAGGGTAGAAGAAATATATGACGAAGACTTTAATTTAATTCAAATAGTTAGACATCCTAAACAAATAGTTTATTTAAAAGTACCAACTAAAGTAGCTGCTAATTTTATGTTAAAAAAGGCTTGACAAAGGTCAAAAAAAAGAGTATTATCCTAAATAATGATTAGAATTGTGAGGTGATAATTGTGCAAGAAGAAATTTATGTAACCGCGCAAGGACTTGAAGATATGCAAAAAGAACTTGAGTATTTAAAGATGGAAAAACGTCCAGCTGTTATTGAAGCTTTAAAAGAAGCTCGAGCTTTAGGTGACTTAAGTGAAAATGCAGAATACGATGCTGCGCGTAACGAACAAGCTGAAACCGAAAGTAGAATTAAAACATTAGAGGTAATGCTTGAAAAGGCTATCGTTATTGAAAATAAATCAACAGATAAAGTTTCTATCGGTAGTACTGTGGAAATAGAATATGTTGAAGATGGCGATACTGATACATATCATATCGTTGGTAGTCAAGAAGCAGATCCTTTTGCCAATAAAATTTCTAATGAGTCACCGATAGCCAAAGCTATCATTAATTTAAAAGTTGGTGAAATTGGAAAAGTTGAAAGTCCTAATGGACAATATGATGTAAAAATTTTAAATATAAATTAAAAAATCATAGTTTAAGTTATGATTTTTTTCTTTCGTCTATTCTAGTATAGTTAGATGTTCTTTTTTTAAAGAAAATGGTATAACAAAAGCAAGAATAATTTTTCAATATATTAACTCATTAATTTCTGAAAAATACGTAACATTTTATCCATATAAAGAAATATTATTACAATAATAATGTAATAATGAAAACATTATAGCAAATGTATATTCAAAATCTTGGTTATGAGAAAGTATTGAAAAAAAGTGAAAATCTTTATCTTATAAATGAAAAAAATGAGTAAGAAGATAGCTTTAATCGATTTGAACAAATATGTATTTTCAAACACGATTAAATATGGCATAATTTAATCGTAAAAGGAAATAATAACATGAAATATAGAAATAAGATTTTAAATTTATTTAAAAATGATTATTTAATCACCAAAGATGTTAATAATAATATTCCTAGGATTTATCTTACTAAACTTATCCAGAATGATTAACAAGTAGAAAGTGAAGAATATAATGTAAGTACGAAAGAATTAAATGTACCAACAATATATAAAAACAGTCGTTAATTTGACTGTTTTTCTAATACATTATCAATAATTCCATAGTCTAAAGCTTCATAAACATCTAGAAAATAATCTCTTTCGGTATCATTTTTAATTTTAGTTAGTTTTTGACCAGTATTTTCACTTAATATTTTATTAAGTTTTTTCTTTAACTTTAATATCCTTTCAGCAGCAATTTTAATTTCTGTAGCTTGCCCTTGGACACCACCTAAAGGTTGGTGAATCATAACTTCACTGTTAGGTAGGGCATATCTTTTACCTTTTTCACCACTTGAAAGTAAAAAAGCAGCCATACTCGCACTCATACCAATACAAATGGTAGATACTTTGCTTTTAATAAAATTCATTGTATCATAAATAGCCATACCTGCTGTAATACTTCCTCCAGGTGAATTAATATAAAGAGAAATATCGTCATGACTTAAAGAATCTAAATAAAGTAATTCTGATATGACAATATTAGCTAAATTATCGTCTATTTCACCTGATAAAATAATAATTCGGTCTTTTAAAAGTCTCGAGTATAAATCATAAGCGTGTTCACCTTCACTGGTCTTTTCAATTACGTTTGGTATTAACATTTAATCATCTCCTATATTTATAATAGTATAAAAACTTTATAATTATGCAGTTAAAATAATGACAAAATACTATATTTTTGGTAAAATTAAAGTAAGAATAGGGAGGGCTAGACATGAAAACCATTAAACTTAAGTATCGCGGCCAGTATTTAGATAATATTTTAGCCGGCACATCACTTTATGAAATAAGTAAACATGTTAAAGACGATTTTAAGTATGATATTGTTGGCGCTAAATACAATAATCAAATATGTGATTTAAGTAAAGAAATTAATAACGATGGTGAAGTAGAATTTTATGACCGAAGTACTAGTCTTGGTAATAGAATATATGCTAGAAGTTTAGAATTTCTAACAATTGTTAGCGGTTATGAAGTATTAGACGATAATGCTGATATTTTAATTAATTATTCGTTAGATAGTGGTATTTACTGTGAAGTAACTGGTCAAAATTTAACGCCTAGATTAGCTGGCTTAATCGAAGAGAAAATGCATGAACTTGTTAATGCTAGACTTCCTTATACTAAAAGTGTAGTTTCAAGGTTTGATGCAATAAACTATTTTGAAAAAGCTGGAAGGCTAGATAAAGTAAATAGTTTAAACTATATTAGTAATTCAACAGTTAACTTGTATAAATTAAATGGAATATATGATTATTTCTTTGGAACTTTAGCCTATGATACTAGTCAGTTAAATAAATTTGATATAACTTATTTAGGCCATAACTTGTTTGTTGTTAATTATCCAAGTCAAAAAAAGCCATCAGTAATTTGTGAATATAAAGAACATGAAAAATTAGTAGCTAAATATCAGGAATATAAAAAATGGGGCGAAGCTTTAGATATGGATATGGTTAGTGATCTCAATAAAATTGGTATAAGTGGTAATTATAATGATATCGTAAGATTGTTTGAAACACACTATGAAGAAGAACTATCTAATGTCGCTGAAATGATAAGTAAAAGAAAAAATGTTAAATTAATATTAATAGACGGTCCTTCTTCTAGTGGGAAAACGACAACTTCGAAAAAATTGGCTTTGTATCTTCGGGTTAAAGGACTTGTGCCCCATCAAATATCGTTAGACGATTACTTTATCGATAGAGATAAAACCCCTAAAGATAAAAATGGTAATTATGATTTTGCGAATATTAAAGCCACTGATATTGACCTATTTAATAAACATTTAAAAAGCTTGTTAGCCGGAGAAACTGTATTATTACCTAATTTTGATTTTATTTCGGGAAAACGAGTTTATAAAAATAGTTATTTAACTCTCGGACCTAACGACGTTTTAATCGTTGAAGGAATTCATACTTTAAACGATATAGTGACGAAAAGTATTCCAGTGGAAAATAAATTTAAAATTTATATGAGTCCGTTAGTAGCTTTAAAAATCGATAATCATAATAGAGTACATCCGACAGATGTTAGGAAAATAAGAAGAATTGTTCGCGATAATAAGTTTAGAGGAGTTGGAGCCGAAAACACTTTAAAAATATGGCCAAATGTCGATAAAGAAGCAGCCGAAAATATTTATCCTTATCAAGATAATGCTGATGCGATAATTAATTCGGCTTTGACTTATGAAATGAGTGTTTTAAGAATATTTGCGGAACCACTTTTATATGGGATAGATTCTGATAGTGAGGTTTATGCTGAAGCTATTCGGCTAATTAATTTACTGCGGAATTTCATGCCGATAACTAGTGAAATTGTCCCTAGAGATTCTTTGTTAAGAGAATTTATTGGTGGGGGAATTTATAATTAGAAAGGATTTGATAAAATGATTAAAGTAGCTATAAATGGTTTTGGAAGAATAGGTAGACTTGTATTTAGATTAATGGAAGAAGATAGTGATTTTGAAGTAGTAGCCATTAATGATTTAACTAACCCTGAAGATCTTGCTTATTTACTTAAATACGATACCGCGCATCGTAATTACCGCGTAAATGAAATAAGTTATGACGAAAATAATTTAATAGTTGGAGATAGAAAAATAAGAATTTATAAAGAACTTGATCCTACTAATTTACCTTGGAAAGAACTTGATATCGATGCTGTATACGAGTGTACTGGTAAATTTACAAGTGCCGAAAAAGCAAGTCTTCATATTGAAGCTGGTGCGAAAAGAGTAATTATTTCGGCTCCAGCTAAAGGAGACGTTAAAACAATTGTTTACGGGGTTAATGAAAATACTTTAGATGGAACTGAAAAAATAATTAGTGCGGCTTCTTGTACCACTAATTGTCTCGCACCAGTAGCTAACATATTAGATAAAAATTTTGGAATTGAAATTGGTTATATGACAACTGTTCATGCTTATACTAATGACCAAACAGTTTTAGATATTGCCCATAAAAAAGGCGCAAAATCAAGAAGAGGAAGAGCGGCAGCTAGTAATATAATTCCAGCTACTACTGGAGCCGCTAGCGCACTTGGAAAAGTAATCCCATCATTAGAAGGTAAACTCGATGGTATGGCTTTTAGAGTTCCGGTTATAACTGGTTCAGTAGTTGATTTAACTGTAAAATTAAAACAAAAAGTAACTACTGAAGAAATAAATAATTGTTTTAAAAATAATACTAATCAAACACTTTCTTATACTGAAGATCCAATTGTTTCTAGTGATGTTATTGGTTCTCATTATGGAGCAGTAGTCGATGGACTTTCAACTAGTATTGTTAGTAATGGAAGTGAAGACCTTGTTAAAGTTGTTGCTTGGTATGATAATGAAATGAGCTATAGTGCGCAAATGGTTAGAACAGTTAAATATTTATGTAATTTAAACTTGTAAATATTAGAAAAAAGGTATAAAATTAATATAGGTGAAAAAATATGCAAAAAGGATTTACGTTAATTGAACTTTTAGGAATTATTACAATTCTAGGACTGATACTTATTGTTGCTATTCCAATGCTAATTGAAAGTAATAGAGTAGCTAAAACTAATGAGAATGAAGCTAATACTGATAATTTAGAAATGGCTGCTAGAGATTATGTTAGTTCTTGTTATAGTTTAGGGTGTTGTATTGAGGATTTAAATCAAAAATTAAAAAATGAAGAAAGCGTAAAAGTTGGTGTATCTGACTTAAAAGCCTGTGGCTTTTTACCTGAAAATAGTAGTGCTAGTGGTTCAGTAATTGTAAAACTTAAAAATGAATAGTAAATTAAATTTAAAATAGGAGGGCTAGTTTATGAAAAATATAAAAAAATTTGATTTAGAAGGAAAAAAAGTAATTATAAGATGTGATTTAAATGTACCTATGAGTAATGGAGTAATTACTAATGACTTTCGGATTATTAAAAGTTTAGAAACAATAAAATATGCGGTAAGTAAAAATGCTAAAGTTATTATTTTATCGCATTTAGGAAGAATAAAAAAAGAAGAAGATAAAGCTAAAAATAGTTTAAAACCAGTAGCTAAAAGATTAGGTGAACTTTTAGGTAGAAAAGTACTATTTGCTGGGGAAACTAGAGGAAGACATACTAAAGCATTAGTTCGTAATTTAAAAGATGGCGAAATTTTAATGCTTGAAAATACAAGATATGAAGATTTAGATGGTAATAAAGAAAGTAATTGTGATATGGAGCTTGCTAAATATTGGGCTAGTTTAGGTGATATTTTTATCGACGATGCTTTTGGAGCTGCTCATAGAAAAGCTGCTTCAAACTATGGAATAGCTAAATTACTACCAAATGGTATTGGCATGTTAATGGATAAAGAAATAAAAATGTTATCTAAAGTTTTAAAAACACCAGAAACACCATTTGTCGTAATTTTAGGTGGTTCTAAAGTAAGTGATAAAATAACATTAACTGAAGAATTAGTAAAAAAGGCTGATTATTTATTAATCACAGGAGCAATGGCTTTTACATTCTTAAAAGCTGCTGGCTTTAATATTGGTGATTCATTATATGAAAAAGAATATGTTGAGTACTGCGTAGAATTGTTAAGTGAATATAGTGATAAAATAATTTTACCAATTGATATCGTTTTAGCTGACGATATGTCTAAACCAAAAGAAATTATCACTAAATTTGTTAATGAAATACCTGAAGGCTATATTGGTCTTGATATGGGTCCAAGTACCTTAAAAGTGTTTAAACAGTATTTAGAAGATGCTAAAACAATATTCTGGAATGGCCCAGCTGGTTATTTTGAAAATCCTGATTTCGCCCTTGGTACAGAAAAACTCGCGCAGATTATTACTAATACTAAAGCTACAACTATTGCCGGTGGTGGTGATACAGCGGCCGCTTTAAGTGCGATGGGCTATGCTGATAAATTTAGTCATGTTTCAACTGGTGGTGGAGCTAGTACCGAGTATTTAGAAGGTAAAACATTGCCAGCATTAGAAGTTTTAAATGAAAAAAACAGTTAAAAATATAATCTTTGTTATTGTTATAAGTTTAATTACTTTATATTTCGTCTTTAAGGATGACTTTAATACTAAAATTGCCTATGTATTTGCCTATAATAAAGGTTGGTTATTAGCTGGAGTATTATTAATATTTCTTTATTACTTTTTGAAATCATTAGTTATATATTTTTGTACTAAAAGATTTAAAGGGGATTATAAAATTAAAAAATCGTTTTACACAATGTTATCTGTACAATTTTTTAATAATGTAACCCCTTTTTCAGTTGGTGGACATCCTTATTTAATTTATAGATTAAAAAAAGAAGGACTATCTTTAAGTACGGGAACTAATATCGCTCTTCAAGACTTTATCGTTTATCAAATAGCTTTAGTTTTCTTAAGTGCAGTGGCTGTTTTAGCTAATTATATATTTAATATATTTCCCGATAATCCAGTGCTTCGACCTTTAGTTTTACTAGGATTTATTATTAACTCTTTAGTGATTATTTTCCTTTTTATATTATCTTTTAATAAAAAAGGCAATAAATTTATTTTGAATTTAGTTTATAAATTTATTAAAAAATTTAATTTAGTTAAAGATAAAGAAAACTTAAAAAATCGTTTTGATAATTTTGTTTTAAATTTTCATGTTAGTGCACTTGAACTTATGAAAAGTAAATGGCATTTTATCAAAATAATTTTGTTAAATATTTTAGCTTTAATATGTCTTTATTTAATTCCTTTTACATTAATTATGGGACTTGGTGATTATTTAAATCCATTATTAGTAATAGTTACTAGTAGTTATGTTATGCTGATAGGTTCCTGTATTCCTTTACCAGGAGGAACTGGGGGATTAGAATTTAGTTTTATGGCTTTTTATGGTAACTTTATTTCACCAATTAAACTTGCTAGTATAATGGCTATATGGCGAATAATTGCTTATTATCTAGGAATAATTGTTGGGGCTTTTACTTTAAGGAAGTGATATTATGCGAATAGGAATTTTTACGGAAACTTATACACCTTATATTAGTGGACTTGTAACTAGTGAAGTCATGCTGAAAAAAGCTTTAGAAAAAATGGGGCATACTGTTTATGTAGTTACCGCTAATTTAGAAAGTTATCGTTACGAATATGACGAAAACGAAAAAGTTTTAAAAATTCCAGGAATTCCAACAGGAATATACGATTCAAGACTTACTAGTATTTATCCGATAAAAGCCGTTAATAAAATAAAAAGTTGGAATTTGGAAGTAATTCATTCTCAAACCGAATTTGCGATTGGTACTTTCGCAAGATTATTTGCTAAACAGTATAATATTCCAATTGTTCATACTTATCATACGATGTATGAAGATTATATTCATTATATAACAAAAGGTCATTTTGATTATTCAGGGAAAAAGATAGTTGAGTATTTAACAAAATTCTACTGTGATAAGACAATTACCGAATTAATTGTTCCAACTAAAAAAGCTTATAAACTTTTTAAAGAAAAGTATAATGTTAGCCGTAACATTCATATTGTACCAACGGGAATTGAAGTTGAAAGATTTTATAAAGAAAATGTTAACTTAAAAGAAGTTTTAGATTTAAAGAAAAACTATCAGTTAACTAAAAAAGATTTTACCATTATTTTTGTCGGTAGAATTGCTGAAGAAAAAAATATTCCATTCTTAATTGAAGTAATGGAAAATCTAAAAAATTTAAAAATAAAATTATTAATAGTTGGTGATGGACCTGATAAAGAGAAATATGAAGATTTAGTTCAAGATAAAGATTTAACCGATAAAATTATTTTTACTGGTAAAGTAGCCTATGACGAGATGCCTATTTATTATCAAATGGCTGATTTATTTATAACAGCTAGTACTAGTGAAACCCAGGGCCTTACTGTAATTGAAGCTATGGGAGCTGGACTACCAATTATTTGTATTGACGATGAGAGCTTTAATAGTGTAGTTATCGACGATTTAAATGGTTATTTATTTAAAACTAAAGAAGAGTGTCAAAAAATTTTAGAAAAAATTTATAAAGATCATAAGCTTTATGAATCTTTAGTTAATGGCGCTAGAACAAGTGCTGATAAATATTCGTCTAAATATTTTGCGGAAAAAGTATTAGCTGTCTATCAAATAGCTATTAAAAATAAACGTGTTTCTTTAAGAGAAAAAGTAAAAAATTGGTTTCGAGGTAAGTTATGGAAAAAATAATAATGCTTAATCAAAAAATGTATATGGCTTATAATGAAGTTTTAGATTATATTAAAGTTTTAAATAAAGTTAAAGATAAATTAATAATCTTTCCGAGTAATATTTATTTATTAGAATATATAAATAATGGTTTTACCGTTGGTATTCAAAATATTAGTAAAGAAGATAATGGAGCTTATACAGGAGAGGTAAGTGCTTATCAAGCTAAAAGTATTAAAGTAGAATATGTTTTAATTAATCATAGTGAATGTCATGAAAAATGGGAAGATGTATTAATTAAAATAAATAAAGCAATAGAAAATAATTTAAAAGTGGTCTTATGTACAAGTGAAGTAATTCACGAAAAACTACCTAATGATATTATAATTGCCTATGAACCAGTAGAATCAATAGGTACTGGTAAGCTAAAATCATTAGCGGAAATCGAAGAGAAAATAAATATATTAAAAACTAAATATCAAAAAGTATTATATGGAGGTAGTGTTAGTACTTATAATATTGATAAATTAATGCAAATAAAAAATTTAGATGGATTTTTAATTGGCAAGTCGTCAATAAATAGTTATGAAGTATTAAAGATGTTGGAAGTTGTATGTTAGTATAGCTTCCTTTTTCTTTTCGACAAAACTAGCTATTTTTTACTCTAGTAAAAAGTGTCAAGGTTTTGTATAATTTATTTAGAATAGAAGGAGAGAGAGAAAATGAAAAAAATAAATATATTAATGATTGATGATAATGTAAACTTAATTAAAATGGTTAAAGAATATTTTAAACTTAATGGAAGTGTTGATATTGCTTTTGAAGCTTATGATGGACTAGAAGGAATAAAAGTATTAGAAGAAAATCAAAATCAAATAGATTTAGTTCTTTTAGATTTAATTATGCCGAAAAAAGATGGAATTTATGTTTTAATGGAAATGAAAAAAAGAGCAATTATGAAAAATGTTATTGTTGCTACTAGTTATAATGCCGCTGAAGTGATTCGTGAAGTTTCCGAATTTGGAGTTAATTACTATATATTAAAACCATTTGATTTAGACGATTTAAATAAAAGAATATTAGATGTTTTTAATAAAAAAGATAATCAAAGTATTGATTTTTATAATAGTAATCTTCAAGTATCAATTACTAAAATGCTTCATGAATTAGGAATTCCTTCACATATTAAAGGTTATCAATATATTAGAGAAGCTGTTAATATTATTTTTGAAAGACCTGAAATTATTGGTGGGATTACTAAAGAACTATATCCAGAACTAGCTAAAAAATTTAATACAACGACTTCTAGAGTAGAAAGAGCTATTAGACATGCGATTGAAGTAAGTTGGAATCGCGGTAATTTAGAATTTATGGAAGAATTGTTTGGTTTTAGTGTCGATATCGATAGAGCTAAACCAACTAATTCCGAGTTTGTAGTTACTTTAGCAGATAAATTAAGATTAGATTTTCATAGAGTTGGATAATCTAATTTTTTTGTGAAAAAAATTAAAATTAATGATATAATGGATATAGTAGAGGTGATGATATGAATAAAGGATTTACGTTAATTGAGCTTATTGGAACTGTTGTTATTCTAGCTATGCTTAGTTTACTTGCTTTTCCAGCTATTTTAAATGTTTTAGATAGTTCTAATAAAGAAGTAGACAAGCAAACTCAAAATTTTATTAAAAGTGCAGCTTCTTCTTATTTTAATGATCACCGGGATGATAATATAAATGAAGTAACAGTTCAAAAGTTAATGGAAGAAGGTTATATTTCAACAACTATTGTTTGTAATAACTGTGAACTAGCTAATGATAAAGTAGCTAAAGATGGACTTGAGTATAATACGGAATCTGGAGGAACTTGTGAGGATACAAATTGTAGTAGTGAGGATGGTGCTTAATGAATAAAGGTTTTAGTTTGATGGAATTAATGTTAGTACTTGCTTTAATATCTATTTTAGCCATTATAACAGTTCCAATGATTTTAAATGCTTTAACTAGTGCGAATGAAAAGGCTTTTTTAGATACCGCTTTAACTATTAATAAAGCAGCGGCTAATTATTATGCCGAAACAGCTATGGACGATAGTAAACCATTACCCCTTATCGTTACTTATGAAGATAGTAAAGTAACATATAAAGATGGTAGTGGTAATAAATTAGAAGGTAAACTTTTAGATTATAAAGGAAAACATCCAACAAGTGGAAGTGTCTATATCGAAACTGATGGTACTATTACAATGGCTATTTTTGATAATAGAGCTAGTAAATGTATCGAAAAAGAGAAAACAGATAAAGTTCCTGAAGTTACCAAAACTTCCAAAGAAAATTGTTATTTAAAAACAGTTACTACACCGTAACTGTTTTTGATAAGTTTTTAGGTTTATCGATATCGTGTTTTAAAATTAAAGCGGTTTCATAACTAATTAATTGAAGGGGAATAGCGCCAATAATATTTTGGGTAAAACTACTACTAGTAGGTATTTTAATAATTTTGTCGGCCCAATTAATCTCGTCAGTAATATTATCAGTAATAATTAAAATAACATAGGCACCTCTAGCTTTAACTTCTTTAATATTGTTAATAGTTTTATTAGCTAGTTTTTTATCAGTAATAATTCCAATAACGGGAGTTTTGTTATTAATAAGGGAAATATCACCATGCTTTAGTTCGCCAGCCGGGTCACAAATACTGTTAATATAAGCAATTTCTCTTAATTTTAAAGCTCCTTCCATACTTAAAGCATAATCAATGCCAATTCCAGTATAAAGACACATATTACTTTTAGCTAGTATTTTCGCTATTCCTTTATAATTTAAATTAATAACTTCCATAATAAGCTTTGGTAAATTTTCAAATTCATTGATAATTTTAGCTAATTCTTTATCATTTATTTTATGTGTTTTATAAGCAGTATTTAAAGCCATTAAATTTAATATAGCTAATTGGCTAATAAAAGCTTTAGTCGTAGTAACGGCCATTTCGGCTCCAGCTTTAAGCTGAATAACTTTATCAGCTTCTCTAGCTATAGACGAAGCCATAATATTAATAATGGCAATATTATCGATGTTTTCTTTTTTAATTTTCTTTAATGAAGCTAAAGTATCAGCTGTTTCTCCTGATTGAGAGATAAAAATAACTAAAGAATTTTTATCTAAATAAATATTACTATAACGTAGTTCACTAGCTCTTTCGGCTAAAATAGGAATAGGGCAGTATTTTTCTAATATTTTCTGTCCAATTAAAGCAGCATTATAAGCACTACCAGAACCAGTTAAAATAAGTCTTTGATATTTAGTAAAGTCAGGTAAACTTTCAAGACTTTCAGCCCCATACTTAATAAAAGGTTTAATAACATTTTTAATAACATTTGCTTCTTCATGTATTTCTTTTAACATAAAGTGTTCATAACCATTTTTTTCGGCTTTTTCTAAAGAATCATTATAAGTTAATATTTCTTTAGAAATAATTTCTAATTTTTCGTTGTAAATATTTACCTGATTATTAATTTCTACAATGTCATTGTTATCAATAATACTGTATTTTTTAGTATAAGGTAAAATAGAAGGTAAGTCTGAAACAATAAAGTTTTCCTTGTTGCCATAGCCAATAAGTAAAGGACTATCTTTTTTTATTCCATAAATAGTATCTTTAATATCTTCACAAATAATTACTAAAGCATAAGAGCCGATTAAAAGTTTTTTTACTTGCGCTAAAACCTTTAAAATATCATTTTTCTCACTATATAATTTATCTAGTAAAGCAGCAATTACTTCACTATCAGTTTCGGATTTAAAATGGTAATTTTCGTTTTCTAAAATCTGTTTTAGACTCATATAGTTTTCAATAATTCCGTTATGAACAATAGTAAATTTTCCTACATGATGGGGATGAGTATTAATGACTCCAGGCCGGCCACTAGTAGCCCAGCGAATGTGCCCAATTCCCATATTAGTGGTAATATTATTTTTAACTTTATTTTTTAACCCTTTAAGTTTCCCACTTACTTTAACAATTTCTACCCGGTTTGAAGTCATATAAGCCATACCCGCACCATCATAGCCTTTATATTCTAAAGTATTTAAGGCTTCTAAAATAATATTAATTGAATTTTTTTGACCTTTATATCCAACAATTCCACTCATTTTTATATTCCTTTCTACCTTCATTATATAGAAAAAAGTTAAAAAAAACAAATTTTTTTCAAAAAAAAGAAGGATTTTTGATTTTTTTGTATTATGATAATAATAGGAGGTGTTTTATGAGATTATTAGAAATAAAAAATTTAGTAAAAAAATATGGTCAAAAAGAAAATGAAATTAAAGCTGTTAATAATGTTAGTTTTAATGTTCAAAAAGGAGAATTTATCGCGATTGTCGGACCAAGTGGTAGCGGTAAAAGTACCTTATTAAATCTACTCGCTGGATTAGATAAAGCTAGTAGTGGCGATATTATTATTAGTAAAAAAAATATCAGTAATTTAAAAGATAAAGAAATGACTATTTTTAGACGAAATAATATTGGAATTATTTATCAATTTTATAATTTAATTCCGGCTTTAACCGTTAAAGAAAATATTCTTTTGCCAACACTTTTAAGTAATAAAAAAAGTGAAAACTATCAAAAATTAGTTAGTAAATTAGGTATTAAAGCGAAAGAAGAGTATTTACCTAATGATTTATCAGGTGGTGAACAACAAAGAGTGGCTATTGGTAGAGCTTTAATCAATAAACCATTAATTTTACTAGCTGATGAACCAACAGGTAATTTAGATAGTGCGAATGCGAAAAAAATAATGGATTTACTAATGTATTATAATAAAAATGGCCAAACAATAATTATGGTAACTCATGATTTAGAGCTAGCTAAAAAAGCTAGTAGAGTAATCACTTTTAAAGATGGTAAAATAATTAAAGATAATGTCCAAAATTAAATATTTATGGCGTAATAAAAAAACATTAATCTCTTTTCTAACAACTATTTTAATCGTTGGAATTTTCTTTTTTTCTTTACTTTTACTTATTTTTAGTACCCATCAGTATTTAGTAAAAGAAGTTAAAGAAAATATGGGAAATTATCATGTTAAAATAGAAACTGATTTAAAAGGTATTGAAAATGTTAGTTATATTAAAAAAATAAAATGGGAGAAAGAAGTATTAATTACTTATAATGATATTAATAAAACATATCAAAATACTAAAAAATTATGTACAGAAGTAAAATGTCAAAATATTACTTATAACGATTCTTTATTATCTTTATATGGGGTAAGTAAAAAGGAAAATATTTTAAATATTTTTAAAACTTTAATTATCGTTTCTTTTGTTTTAATTTTAAGTTTTGGTTTTATAATTATTTCTAGTAGTTATAATATTATTTTAAGTTCAAAATATAAGGATTTAGCTATTTTAAAAACTATTGGTTTTACTAATAAAAATATTTTAGTATTTTTACTTATAGATAATATTTTAATTACTTTTATAGCTTTATTTTTAGCTTTTATAATTAGTTTAATTACTACTTATATTATTATTACTTTAATTAATCATTTAACTTTAGAGGTAATAAATTTAACATTAACCATTAATTTTAAATTTATTGTTTTTTCAATATTATTTATTTTAATTTTTGTTTTAGGTATTTGTTTAATAACTGTTTTTAAACTTTGGCATAAACCAGTTATAAATAATTTAAAACCTAAAATTGTTTATAAAAAAGTAAAAAAATATAAAAACATTTATTTTAGACTAGCGTATTTTAATTACAAACGAAATGTTAAACAGTTTAGACCAGTAATTATCAGTTTATGGATCTGTTTTATTTTAATTGGAACTTTTACTACTTATTTAGATTATGGAACTAAAATAATAAATCACTATGTAACTAGACCTAATTACGACGCTGAAATAATTAGTAACAATAAAAAAATATTAGAAGATTTTTTAAACGAAAACAAATATCAAAAGAAAGCTTTATATAAAATGTGTGATATGCCGCTTACGATTTCTAAAGAATATACTTTAGCTAAAAAAGCTAAAACAGTAAAAGGCGTTATTATTGAAGGTGGTAATACTTTTGTTAATAAAAGTACTGTAGTTAAAGAGAAAAAGGGGAAAATAGTTAAAGAAGAAAAGTCTTTTTATCAAAATAAAATAAAAGTTTTAAATAGAGAATTAAAAGCAGATAACCATATTCCTTATGGTTTATCCTTGCTAGCAAATGAAGACAATTTAATAATAAAAGTTGATAATATTGAAAGCGTTTGTAATTATAATTATGTTTTATTTGTTAAAAGTAAGGATAAATTACCTTTAGATAAATTATTAAACCAAGGTAATGTAATTTATAAAGATATGCGTAAAGCAAACTTAATAATCGATAATTTTATTTTAATTTTTAAGTTATTGTTAATGGGAATTATTAGTTTAATTACTTTAATTATAATTAGTGCGATTATTAGTACTGTTGCTATTAGTTTTAAGGTCAGAAAAAAAGAATTCGGAATTTTAAAAGCGCTTGGACTTACTTCTTTTAATCCCCTAATTATTTATGAAAGTTTAATTATTTCTTTGAAAGCTTTTTTATATTCTTTACCGGTTGTTTGTTTTATTAATTATATTGTTGTAACGGCTTTAAATGAAGTATTTGAAATCACGTTATCTTTTTCTTTAAAACCATTACTTATTACTTTAATAGTTAGTATTATTTTAATAAGAGGTGTAATGCAGGCTCTTCATTATAAAATAAAAAAAGAAAATATAAGTGAATTATTAAAATAAGTTTGTAAAGAAACTAAAATTTATATTATTTCTTTACCTTTAAGGATTTTTTTTAAATTTTAGTTTAAAATGTGATATACTATAGTATAGAAAGAGTGATGTTATGAAAGTTGTTATTGCGGCTGGAGGAACTGGTGGTCATATATATCCAGCTTTAGCTATTATTAATAAAATAAAAGAAAAGGAACCAAATAGTGAATTTCTATATATTGGAACTCATAATAGAATGGAAAAAGATATTATCCCACCACTTGGAATACCTTTTAAAAGTATTGAAATATATGGATTTAATAAAAGAAACTTATTTAAAAATTTTAAAACTGTTAAATGTTTAATTAAAGCTTATCAAAATTGTAAAAAATGGATAAAAGAATTTAATCCTGATATTGTTATTGGTGCGGGAGGATATGTTACAGTACCAGTTATTATTGCTGGCAAAAAATTAGGTTATAAAACGCTTATTCATGAACAAAATTCAGTGCCGGGTAAATCTAATAAATTTTTACAAAAATATTGTGATTTAACTTGTTTATCATTTAAAAGTAGCGAAAAATATTTAACAAATGGTAAAACGTATTTAACGGGTAATCCTTGTAGTGAAAATGCTTTAAAAGTAAATGCTGCCTCTAAAAAAGAATTAGGATTAACTTTAAATAAGAAATTAATTTTAATTGTAATGGGGTCTTTAGGAGCTTCAACTATTAATAAGTATTTAATAGATAATTTAAACAATTTTCAAAATAAAGATTATGAAATTGTTTGGATAACTGGTAAAAATGCTTATGAAAAGATTATTAAAAATGAAATTCCGCAAAATATTAAAGTTATGCCATTTTTTGAGAATTTACCAAGATTAATGAAAGTAACAGATTTAATGATATCTAGGGCTGGAGCGTCAACTTTAAGTGAAATTATTGCGTTAGAAGTACCATCTATTTTAATTCCATCTCCTTATGTAGCTAATAACCATCAGTATATTAATGCTTTAGATTTAACGAGTAAAAATGCCGCTATTTTATTAGAGGAAAAGGATTTAAAAAAAGATATTTTAGTAAAAAAGATAGATGAAGTTATTAATAGTATTTCTTTAAAAGAAATGCAAAAAAATTTAAAAGAATTTAAGGTTGAAGGAAGCGGGGAAATAATATATAATAAAATATGTGAACTAATAAAGGAAGGATAAGGACATGGCTAAAAAAAAGGTAAAAAAAAGAAAACTACATAAAAAAAGATTTTTAATTTTTATTTTAATTGTTTTATTTATATTAGGATTATTCTTTGGTTTAAGGCAAATTAAGATTACTAATATTAAAGTAAGTGGTAATACTTTATATAGTGAATGGGAAATTATTAAAAAAGCAGGTTTAAGTAATTATCCTAGTAGTTTAGATAATTTATCTTCTGAAATTGAAAAGAAATTAGAGAAAGATCCTTATATAAAAGAGGCTCATGTTCATAAAAGTTTTCTTACTGATGTTAGTATTGAAATAAAAGAAAATTTACCTTTATTTTACTATGTACCGATTAGAAAAACTGTTTTAGCTGATAAAACAGAAGTAAGTGCTGATTTTCCAGTGCCAACGGTTATTAATTATATTCCTGATAAAAGTTATAATAAGTTTTTAAAAAGCTTTCAAAATATGGATTATGATATTGTTAAAAGAATATCAGAAATAAAATACGATCCTAATGATGTCGATACTGAAAGGTTTTTACTGACAATGAACGATGGTAATTATGTTTATTTAACGTTAAGAACTTTTGATAAAATTAATAATTATTTAGATATTGTCAAGGAATTTAATAATAAAAAAGGTATTTTATATTTAGATTCTGGTGAATATTTTAAAATATTAGAGTAGGTGATTTATGGAATATATTAAGCGAATTTTATTTGTTATTATAAGTATTATTTTACTTGTTTTATTCTTTCATATCTTTATTTTTGTTTTTCTTTTTCTCTTTTTAGTTTACTTAATTTATAAAGTTTATCGAAAAATTAAGAAAGAGAAACCGGTTAATAAAAATATAAGAATAAATACTGTTATTATGGATGCTGAATATAAAGAAAAAAAGTAGCTTCTTGACTTTAAGCTTTAATTATCCTATAATTTATTATAGGTGAATGATATGAAAAAGAACGGATTTACATTAATTGAAATTATTGCGGTTATTGGTATACTAGCTATGCTTTTACTTATTATTGTTCCTAGTATAAATAATATTTTATCTCGGTCTAGGGAAAAGTTAAACAACGAACAAAAAGCTGAAATTATTAGTGCTGCTAGAGCATGGAGTGCGGAACATTTAGAATTAACTGAAAAAGATAATAAGCTTGTTCCTAGTCCAAATTCTGTTTCAATTGGAACGCTTCAAAATTTAGGTTATTTAGAAGATGGGAAAGTAAAAGATTTAGAAAAGAATACTGATTTAAATAGTGATACTTATATATGTATAACATATGATAAAAATCAATATGTTTATGATATTGGAGGGGAAGAATGTCAAAAAGCGGATTTACCTTAATTGAATTACTTGCTGTTTTAGTTTTACTAGCGGTAGTTGCTGTTATCGCAGTTACTAGTGGAATGAGTATTTTAAATTCTTCTAAAGCCTCATTATCAGATACCCAGAAAGATACGATTATCGATGCGGCTAAAAATTATCAATCGGCGAATGGAATTACTGATACTACATATGTTAGTTTAGGAGATTTAAGTGATGGCGGTTATTTAGATAGTAGTGAGTTAAAAGACCCCAAAACAGGTGATAAGATAGAAGGCGGAGTTTGTATAAAATACATTTATGAAGAAAAGGATGGAAAAGTAACTCAAAATAAGTATACTTTTGAATATCAAGAAGAGAATAATTGTAAAGACTGATAATTTAATTTTTATCAGTCTTTATTTTTATATTTTCTTTTTTTATTAAGTAACTATCAATAATATTTTTAATGTTTAAATAATCGCTATGACTAATATTAAAATTATAAGTAATTTTATCAGTAAAAGATTTATTAACAATATCAAGGTTTAAATTATCAATAGTTTTTTGTTTATCGTAAGGAACCATTATAGTTATATTATAACCATCTATTAAATAAGAAATATTAGCTTTTTTTAAAGCTAGAGAAGCACTATTACTATAAGCTCTAGTAAGACCTCCAGCCCCTAATTTAATTCCTCCAAAATATCTAATAACTAGGCATATAACATTAGTTAAATTTTGTTTTTTCAAAACATTTAAAATAGGGCTGCCAGCTGTACCAGAAGGTTCACCATCGTCGTTATATTTTTCAAAACTTTCTAATATATAAGCATAGCAGTAATGAGTAGCATCTTTATAGATGTTTTTTTGTTTTGCTAAAAAATTATTAACTTCTTCTTTATTAGAAACATAACTTAAAATAGTAATGAATTTTGATTTATTAATAATAATTTCATTTGTAATTTCTTCTTTAATTGTTTGCATGTTATCACCTTTTTAATTATATAAAATCATAAAATAAAAAGCAAGACTACCTTGTCTTACTATAAACTTTAGGTGCTTCTTTAGCCTTTTTTAAATCAAGCGGCGTACCAGCAAAAGGATAAGCTATTTTATCTGTTCCTTTTTCTTGATATTCTAAAGCTTCAACATAATATAATTATATAGACTATAACGTTCTGTTATTAGTTCGTTGCTAACATAAGTATCTCCTTTTAGCAAGTTATTATAAATCAAAAGTCAAAAGGTGTCAAATCACTATTTTTGGGTAAACTAATCTAATATAATAGGTGATATTTATGGGACAGATATTAGGATTTATTTATGCCTTTTTCTTACTTTTAAGTATGTTTAAGAAAACAACTAAAAAAATATTATTGATGCAAACATTGGCTTTCTTTTTTAAAAGTTTACATTATTTATTATTAGGTGGTTTGTCGGGGTTTTTAACTAGTATGGTTTCTGGTATAAGAAATTTAATATTTTATAAAATAAAAAGTAATAAATATTTTACCATTTTATTTATAATTATTTTTCTTTTAATTGGCCTTTTTACTTATAATACTATTTTTAGTCTTTTACCAGTTATTGCAACTATTATTTATACTATTATTATTAATTATAATAATCCTACTTATTTAAGATACGGAATGATTTTAACTAGTATGACTTGGCTTATTTATAATATTTATGTAGTTTCTTATAGCGGAATAATAATCCAAATAATTTTACTTATTAGTAATATTATAGCAATGATAAAACTTGATAAAAAAAATAGGTAAATATAAATTTTATTATTTTATTCGATTATATTTAGTTTTACATGTGATTTTTGTATAAAAAAACCAGTATTGAAATATACTAGTAATTGACAATAATTTATGAAAATGATATTATTGTTATGAAAGAACTCTGTTCAATCCGAAGCTTCACGTTTAGAACGTGAAAGGTTTATGTAGGAAGAATGGAGTTTTTTATATGATATTTTATCACAACATCTTTTATTTTCCAATAATTTTGTAGTATTTTGTGTGAATGTAATTTTGGTTGTATGTGAGTACTTGATAAATAGCCTATGGTGACAATTGACACCTTGGATTAGGTGGGGTATAATTGATGTAAATTAAGAAAGGAGATTTGATATAAAAGAAAAATATGCTTAATGTATTAGATAAAGAAAGTGTAAAATTGTTTTTAAATATTAGTAAAAGAGAAATAAAAAAGGGAAATTGCTATTTTGTTTTCTATAGAACAATAAATATGAATGGGAAAATAGTATCAGCTAAACAAGCTTTAATTGATATTGGAATTATGAAAACGCAGGATATTTGGAATAATATACTTTCTTTAGAAGTAAAAGATTGTATCAAAATAGATAGAGACCGTGATAGCACTAGAGATATGAATTCGGAAGTGTATATTTTTAAAAAGCTTATTAACAAAAAAATAGTATATATTAAATTAACATTAAATAATAGGGGAGTAATATGTATTTCGTTTCATGAAAGTTATTAATTATATGGGAGGTGTAATTTATGCAGAAAGTATATTGTTTTAAATGTGATAAAGATGTTGAACCACTTTTAACTACACAAAATAATACTTATATTATTCGTAATCAAAAAGTTAATGTTTTAGAACAAGTTTATAATTGTTCTGTTTGTGGTACTGAATTAATTAATGATAATTTAAATGAATCATTGTATAAAATTTATGATGCATATTTAAATATATATGGATTAAGTTTTAAAAAATTAAAGGAAATACGTAATTCTTATAATTTATCACAAGATCTATTTGCAAAAGCACTTGGCTTTAGTAAAAGAACTATTATAAGGTATGAACAGGCAGAGTCTTTACCCCAAAAGCAAGCTTTGTTAACTTATAAAAAAATTGAAAATAATAAAGCAGCTTTCCTAGAAATTTTAAAAAATAATAAAGATTTAATGAATAAGAATGATTATCATAAAATATATAATCTGATAAAAGCTGAATTAGATTTAAAAACTATTAATGCATTTTTATATATGTTAGATAATAATTATTTAACTAAAACGCAAATAATGAAAAATTTTTTTGCTATTGATTTTGAAGCTTTTAAGAAATTTAGTAAACCGATAACTTCATTAAAGTATGCTCATGGTACTTATGGACCAATTATTGATAATCAAAGTATATATTTACAATTTTTAATCCATCAAAATTATTTAGAATTTGTTAATAATGAAGAAGATAAGATATTATTTAAACCCGTACAAGATTATGATTTATCACTTTTTACAGAAGAAGAGATAAATATTATGGATAAAGTAAAAACAAAATTAAAAAATAAAAGCGCTAGCGAGTTAACAGATTGGTCTCATTTGTTTAAGGGATGGATTAAAACAAAAAATGGTGAAATAATTAATTATTCTTATGCTCAAGATTTTGATTTGAATAAAAATTGGTAAAACTTGATAAAAAAATGTAAATAACTTATAATGTTTGTGGTGAGGATTATGATTTTAGAAAAATTAAGACTAGTGCCACATAAACCAGGATGTTATCTTATGAAAAATAAAAATGGGGTTATAATATATGTGGGAAAAGCTAAAGATTTAAAAAATAGATTAAATTCTTATTTCCATCAATCACATACTGGAAAAACGGGAAAACTAGTAAAAGAGATAAATGATTTTGAGTATATTATAGTTGGGTCAGAAACGGAAAGTTTAATTTTAGAAATGAATTTAATTAAAAAATATGATCCTAAATATAATATTTTAATGCGGGATGATAAGAGTTATCCTTATATTGAACTTACGGAAGAAAAAGTGCCGAGACTTAACATTGTTAGAAATGTAAAGTTAAAGAAAAAGGGCGCAAGATTATTTGGACCATATCCTAATGTTTATGCAGCCAAAAAAACTGTAAATTTATTAAATAGAATTTATCCATTAAAAAAATGTAAAACATATGCGAAAAGACCTTGTTTATATTATCACATTGGTCAGTGTTTAGGTTACTGTGTTTACGATATTGACGAAAAAATAGTAAAAGATATGGAGCAAAGTTTAATTAAATTTTTAAAAGGTGACGATAGTGAGGTAAAGGAAGAAATAAATAAAAAAATGAACGAAGCTAGTCAAAAACTTAATTTTGAAAAAGCTTTAGAATATAAAGAATTATTAAATGATATTGATATTACTTTAGTTAAACAAAAAGTAGAATTGGGTGACGATGTAGCTAGAGATATTTTTGGTTACTATGCTGATAATAATTATTTAAGTGTTTTTATTTTCTTTATTAGATCTTCTAAAATAATTGGTCACCATCATAATATTATTCCTTTAATTGATTCAGCCGAAGAAGAACTTAATAGATATATTGCGAAATTTTACGATAAGCAAATAGTTCCTAAAGAAATTCTAGGCCCAGATATAATCGATAAAGAATTACTCGAAGATTATTTAAAAACTAATGTTAAAATACCAGTAAAAGGCGTTAAAAAGAAACTTGTTAATATGGCTAGTGATAATGCCAAAAGATCGTTAGAAGAAAAAATGACTTTACTACTGCAAGATGAAAAAAGAGCTAGTGGAGCTAATGAAGAGTTAAAAAACATTTTAAATATGGATGTTTTAGACAGAATAGAAATATTTGATAACTCTAATTTATTTGGAACTTTTAATGTATCTGGAATGGTTGTTTTTATCGATGGACATCCAGCTAAAAACGAATACCGAAAATATAAAATTTCTGTTGATAAAAACGACGATTATGGAACGATGCGAGAAGTAATATATAGACGTTATTTTCGGGTTTTAAAAGATGGACTGGTTAAACCTGATTTAATAATCGTTGACGGCGGAATCGGACAAATGAATATTGCTAAAGAGGTACTAGATAGTTTAAATTTAGACATTAAACTAGTTGGTCTTCGAAAAGACGATAAACATGCGACTGATGCTTTAATAACTTTTGATGGAGAAATAGAAATTGAAAAAAGAAGTAATTTATTTCATTATTTAGAAAGAATGCAGGACGAAGTTCATAACTTTACAATTAATTATCATAAACAAATAAGAAGTAAAGGTTTATATGCATCAATATTAGACGAAATTCCTGGTATAGGGGTTAAAAGAAAAAAAGAAATATTAAAAAAATTTAAAACAACGGAAAAAATAAAAGAAGCCAGTCTTTTAGAACTTAAAGAAATAGTACCTGAAGAAGTAGCTTTAAAAATAAAAGAAGTGTTTAATTCTTTAGAAGAGGAGAGGAAAAATGAATAAAATTTTAATGATAATTGTTTTAGGTAGTTTAGTGTTATTAACTAGTGGTTGTGACGAAAGTAAGGATGTTAGTTGTACTTTAGAGCGAAATGATAAAATTAATAATTATTCTTTAAAAGCGACTTATAATATAAAGGCCACTAATAATGTTGTTGATAGTGTTCAAACAACTGAAGAAGTAAAATCCAATGACAAAAGTATTTTACAGACATTTGAAAAGCAATATAATAGTACTTATGAAGCTATGAACAAAGCTTATGGTGGTTACAAATATGAAATTAAAAAAAGTGATAATAAAGTAATTTCAAATGTTAAAATTAATTATAATAAACTTGATTTAGATACTTTAGCTAAAGACGAACCAACCATGAAAAATATTATGAATGATAAAAACGAAATAACCCTTACAAAATTACAAAAGCAATATGAAAGTATGGGGCAACTTGTAAAACAGTTGCTTACGAAGCTAAAACTAGTATAAATTAAAACAGTTATAAAAAGTAACTGTTTTAATTATAGCGATTTTGTTTATAAAAAAACTTCACTTTGAGTGAAGCTTACATCATTTGATAATTATTAGTATTGTAGTTGTTATTATAATTTTTGTTAAGCATGTTTTCAATAGCTGTAACTCTTTGTTCTAGATTGTTTAATTTAGTCATTATTTGATTTAACTCATTACAA
Organism: uncultured Bacilli bacterium; assembly: GCA_944363935.1. GTDB lineage: Bacteria > Bacillota_I > Bacilli_A > RF39 > UBA660 > Coprosoma. Next base: position 12,311 of record CALVVT010000004.1, on the reverse strand, counting down.
TCGTTTCCATAATCCATAGTTGGATACATTGGTATTGGCATTGGCATACTGCCCATATTTGGATATACAGGATATCCCATACAATTTCTATCTTTTTTCACTTTAATTACCCCTTTCACTACAATAATTATATGTTTTTCCTAGATTTTTGTGCCTACTTTTCTTTATTTTTAATAGGGAATATGCTATACTTATTAGGGGTGAGGATATGCGACTTAGAAATGTTAAAGGAGCCGCTTTGATTATTGAAAAATCAAGTTATGTTATTAAAAATCCAGAACAGTATAAAGGAAATTTTGCTAAATTATTTAATAATAGTAATCCTATCCATTTAGAAATAGGTAGTGGTAAAGGCGATTTTATTATTAATATGGCTAAAAAGTATCCGGATATTAATTTTATTGGTTTAGAAATGTTTGATAGTATAATGGTGAGAATAACTGAAAAACTAGTAAATGAAGATATTCCTAATTTAAAACTTATAAAAATGGATGCAACTTACATAAATGATGTTTTTGATCATGACATCGATACTTTATATTTAAATTTTTCTGATCCATGGCCTAAAAAGCGACATGAACATCGAAGACTCACAAGTTTAAGATTTTTGAAACGTTATGATAGCGTTTTTAAAACTAAAAAAATTATTATCCAAAAAACTGATAACCGAAAACTATTTGAGTATTCTTTAAAAAGCTTTACTGATTATAATTATAAGATTGAAGAGTTATCTTTGAATCTTCACCTTGACGATTATGATAATGTGGAAACTGAATATGAACGTAAGTTTTCTAGTCTAGGTTATCCAATTTACATGGTAAAAGTTGTAAAATAGACATTTTTTAACAATTTAAATGGGAAAAATAGTGTAAAATTAAAAAAAATTTGATATAATCAAGATAAGCAGGTGTTATATGAAGGGAAAAATATTTATTTTATGTTTACTAGTATTTCTTTTATCAGGCTGCACAATTGTTAGAATTGATACAACTAATATTGATAATATTGTTGATGTAGTCTTGTCAAAAGATAATAAAATTTATAACCGGGTAGGTATAGGGTATAAATATTACGTTCCAAGAGGTGTTACTTATATTGACAGTACTGGAGCTAATGATAAACTTTATACTGATGGAGTTTATTATTATTTATATTTAGACGAGGTTGGGTATTATTATAAAACTAGTCAAAAATATAAAGAAGATAATAGTAAATATTATTCCCGAAAACTTGACAATGGATATTTAGAAATTACCGAAAAAGATGGTAAATATTTAACCGAGTTTGTTTATAACTATGCGAAAATAGAAGCGTTGGTACCTAAAGAGGATATAGAAACAACTGTTTTAAATTCTTCCTACATTTTATCGACAATAAAATACAATAAGAATATTATAAAATTATCTTTAGAAGATGATTTCTTAACAAATAAAGAAGAAAAATATGAAGAATTTACTTCAAAAAAAGAATCAAATAGCTTTTTACGCTATGAAGAAGATTAGAGGTGTTTATTATGGGATTAATGGATAAATTTAAAAACTTATTTACTGAAGAGGTAGAGGAAGAAGTAGAAGTTAAAGAAGAACCAAAACCAGTTAAAGTTGAAAAAACACAAGTAGAAATTGCGGCACCAACTCCAAAAAGAGCAGAAAAAAATATCGAACTAGAGATGCCAGAAGTAGAAACAAAGGAAATAAAAGAACCAGAAGAAGAATATAAGTTTCCATTTTTTGACGATACAGACTTTGAAACAATTGAAACAAAAAAAGAAAAGAGAGAACGTGAAAAAGAAAAGAAAAAATCTTCGTATCGTAAGGAAGCTTATAATCCACCAAAAGAAGAAAAACATGTTTTTAAACCGTCACCTATTATTTCACCAGTATATGGCATTTTAGATAAAAATTATCAAAAAGAGGATTTAAGATTAAGAGGTGACGAGATAACATCTTCTTCAAAAGAAGATATGGTTGATACTTTTAGAAATAAAGCTTATGGCGGACTTGACGACGATATTGATACAACATTATTTGGTAAAGATGTTTTTGAACCAGAAGAAGATATTAAAATAGAAGAAGCAGAAGAACACGTTTTAATTAATGAACATCCAGGACATAGAGAAGAGCCTGATTTAAGTGATTTATTAGGAAATGAAGAAAAACCTTTACCAAAAGAAACCAAACCAAAACCAATAAGTGACGAAGAATTATTTAGTATGATTGATTCTATGTACGAAAAAGGGGATAAAAAATGATGATAAATATTGTAGATTTCTTTATAATTTTACTTTATATTGCATTAATTATTTTAGTAATAGCATTAATTGTATTAGTAGTAAAAGCCATAGGTACACTTAATAAAGTGGATAAAGTTGTCGACGATATTAATGAAAAAAGTTCAAAATTAGATGGCTTATTTAATATTGTCGATGGTACTACTGATGCTCTCGTTAATATAAGTGATACGATTGTTACTTTTATTGCCGATGCGATTACTAGTATATTTAATAGAAAGAAGGGAAAAAATGAGTAAAAAAGGATTAGGTAAGTTTTTAGCTGGCGCAGGAATAGGAGCAGCATTAGGTATTTTATTTGCTCCTAAAAAAGGATCAGATACAAGAGCTGATCTTAAAAGAATGTTTGACGACTTAAGAAGAAAAGTTCAAAATTTAGATGCTAAAGAAGTTAAAGAAGCAGTAGAAATAAAAATTGCTGAACTTCAAGAAGGATTAGATGATTTAAGTAAAGAAAAAGTTCTAGCAGCTGCTAAAAAACAAGCTAGAAAATTACAAGAAGCAGCTAATGAACTTGTTGAGTATGCTATTGAAAAAGGTACTCCAGTTGTTGAAAAATCAGCTAATGCGATAAAAGCTAAAGTTATTGAAACTTGCGAACAAGTTATTGAAAAATTATCAAAAAATTAAAAAACAGCTCAAAGCTATCTTACTTGAGCTGTTTTTAAATAGTATAGTTATAAGCTGAAATAAATATTTTATAATTGTCAAATGGTATATTTTTAAAGTTTTGGTCATATGGATAATCGATATTAATAATTTTAGAATCATTATTTCTAACATCATTTTCCCCATTAGCTTCAAAACCAATAATTTTACCGTCTTTATAATATACGACATCTATATTAACTTCTTCGATAGTTTGTTTAGCGTTGTTAACTATTTCAACGGCTAACTGTTCACCAGTATCATTGTCTTTTATTTTAACCTTATCGGTAAAATCTTTAAAACTTGGTTCGTCAGCTGTGAAGGTTATTTTATAATCACTATAATTTTTAGGAACATTAGTAAAACAAGTAGCCATTTCACTATTATTACTAACAAATATATTTGAACTATCACTACCTAAAGGATTTCCTTCTTTGTCGTAAAAATTAACTTCAAGGTTAAGGGAAACATCGATATTGTTATTATTTTTAATAATAGTAACAAGCTCTCCATATGTAGTAATTTCACTTTCGAGAATTTTAATATTTTTTTCATGTTTTTCTTTATCAAACCCTTGAACACTATAAGAACCATGATCTTTTTCTGAACTGTTACAGCCAGTAAGACTTAAAATTAAAAAACAACAAAATAAAGCTATAAATATTTTTTTATACATAAAAACTCCTTTCTTTTAATATTATACCGTATTTTTTATTCTATGTCAGTACTGTACCAAATAAAAAAAGTGTGTTACAATATTAAAGAGAGAAGGTGAAAACTATGATAACTGGTTTAACCCAAAAAGAAGCTGAAGAAAGAGCTAGTAAAGGTTTAATTAATTATAAAGCTGATGTTAAAACTAAAAGTATTAAAATGATAATTATGACCAATTTTTTAACTTTGTTTAATTTTCTTAATCTAGGGCTTGGTCTTGCGATATTTTTAGTTGGTGAATATAAAAATCTTCTTTTTTTAGGTGTTGTTATTTGTAATACTTTAATTAGTACAATTCAAGAAATTAGAAGTAAATTAACTGTTGATAAAATATCTTTATTAAATGTTGCGAAAACAACAGTAGTTAGAGATAATAAAGAATTAGAAATTGGTATTAATGAAATTGTTTTAGGTGATGTTTGTCATTTAAAAGCAGGAAATCAAATTGCGACTGATAGTAAAATAATAAACGGAGAAGTTTTAGTTAACGAATCATTAATTACCGGTGAAAGTGAATCAGTGTCTAAAAAAGAAGGTGACGAACTTTTATCTGGAAGTTATATTGTTAGTGGATTTTGTTATGCGAAAACGATAAATGTCGGTGCTGATAATTATGCTGCCAAAATAAGTGCGGAAGCAAAATATTTAAAAAAAGCTAATTCAGAGATAATGAACTTTATTAAAAAAATCATTAAAATTATTTCAGTATGTATTATTCCTATTGGCATTTTAATGTTTATGCATCAGCTTAATTTACCTGGTAGTACTTTTAAAGAAGCTGTAGTTTCAACAGTAGCTTCTTTAATTGGAATGATACCTGAAGGATTAGTTTTACTTATTAGTACAGTTTTAGCGATTAGTGTTATGCGGTTAGCTAAAGATAGAGTTTTAGTTCAGGAGCTTTACTGTATTGAAACACTTGCTAGAGTAGATACTATTTGTTTAGATAAAACGGGAACTTTAACTAAAGGGGTAATGAAAGTAAGTGAAATAGTTCCTTTAAATGCTGATAAAAAAGAAATAGAAAAAGCTTTAGGTTTAATGAGTTATCATATGGCTAGTGATAATCAAACGATGGAAGCAATAAGCGAAAAATATGCGAAGAAAAATAAAGAAGTTGTCAAAAAAATAATTCCTTTTTCTTCAGCTAGAAAATGGTCTGGTATTTCTTTTAATAATGTCAGTTATGTTTTAGGAGCTCCAGAAATCGTTTGTCCTGGAGGAAAATTTAACGATGTTTTAGCTAAATATACTGAAGATAATAGAGTAGTTTTATTAGGAAAAACTAATATTACTTTAACTGATAAATTACCTAATGATATTACAGCGCTTGGCCTTATTTTAATTAGTGACGAAATTAGACCAGAGGCCCGAATTACTCTTGATTATTTTAAAGAACAAGGGGTAGATATTAAACTAATATCAGGAGACAATCCTAAAACAGTAGCTGGGGTAGCTAAAAAAGTTGGTCTTAAAAATGTTAAGTATATTGATTTATCTAGAAACAATAAACCCATTGAAGAAATAGCTGAAAATTATAATGTTTTTGGTAGAGTAAAACCAAATGAAAAAAAATCTTTAATTATGGCTTTAAAAGCTAAAGGTCATACGGTAGCTATGACTGGTGATGGGGTAAACGATGTTTTAGCGTTAAAAGAAGCTGACTGTAGTGTGGCTATGAATAGTGGTAGTGATGCGGCGCGTAATGTTTCGCAAATAGTTCTTTTAGATTCGGATTTTTCAGCGATGCCTAAAGTTGTTGCTGAAGGAAGAAGGAGTATTAATAATCTGCAGCGTTCTTCTTCTTTGTTTCTTTGTAAAACTACATATGCAACTTTATTAGCTTTAATATTTTTATTTTTAAATAGGGAATATCCTTTTATTCCTATTCAGCTTACTTTAACAAGTGTTGTAACAATTGGTATTCCTTCCTTTATACTTGCCCTTGAACCAAACAATGAAAGAATAAATGGGAGAATAATTATTAATGTTCTTAAAAAATCTTTACCAACCGCTTTAACTATTGTTTCTAATATTGTTATATTAAGTATTTTGCCAAGTATTATAAGGTTAACTTCTAATGAGGTTTCCACTTTAGCGGTTATTTTAACTGGTTTTACAGGCTTTATGCTTTTATACCGTATTTCAGTACCGTTTAATTTATTAAGAAGGGTTTTATTTGTCTTTTTACTTACGGTATTTATAGTATTTATTGTTGGTTTTAGAACATTATTTTCTTTAGTTATTTTAACTCCTGATTTACTTATTTTACTTGCTATATTAGGAATAATAGCTTTTATGCTATTTAATATTTATTTTGGAGTTTGTAATAAATTAGTAAATAAACTTAAGATTTAAAAAAACATTGGAAAAAAATTCAATGTTTTTAAATGTCTTTTTTTCTCTAGGTTAGCCGTACTTTTTAATAGTTAGTTATTAAGTTAACTAGTTTTTTCGTGTAAATTTTACAATTTTTCTTTAAAAAAAATAAAAAAAACTATTTACAAATATATAATTAGATAGTAAAATTATGGTGTACAGTGTTACAAAGTGGGGGAAAGTGGGTGATAAATGTGTTTATGGGTGAATACCATCATACTATGGACGATAAAGGAAGACTAACAATTCCTTCTAAAATAAGGTATGAATTAGGTGAACAGTTTGTCGTTACTAGGGGTTTAGATGGTTGTTTATTTGTCTATAAAGCTAATGATTGGGAAGAACTAATTAAAAGCTATAAAAATTTACCTAATGTTAAAGATGCCCGTAACTTTATGCGTTTCTTTTTATCAGGCGCGAGTAAAATGGAGTTTGATAAACAAGGACGAATTAATTTATCTACACCACTTATTAAATACGCTGATTTGCAAAAAGACTGCACAATTATTGGGGTTGGTGATCGTTTAGAAATCTGGAGCCAAGAAAAATGGAATAATTTTATTACCGAAAACGAAGATAATTTATCAGATATGGCCGATAACCTTTTTATGAGTAAATTTGATGCATAATACAGTTTTATTAGAAGAAGCAATAAAATATCTTAATTTAAAAAAAGATAGTATTGTCGTTGACTGTACTTTAGGTTATGGTGGTCATAGTTCTTTAATTTTAAAAAATATTCCTGATGGTTTTCTTTATGCTTTTGATCAAGATAAAATAGCTATTGAAAACGCTGATAAAAGATTAAAGAAGATTGGTAGTAATTATGAAATCATATATACTAATTTTGAGAACTTAAAAAAAGAAATTAAGGTTACACCTAATGCGATTTTATTTGATTTAGGAGTTTCTTCCCCCCAACTAGACGAAGCTGAAAGGGGCTTTAGTTTTCATAAGGATGCACCTTTAGATATGCGAATGGATTTGAATAATCCTTTAACAGCTTATGAAATTGTTAATAATTATTCTTATGAAAAGTTAGTAAAAATATTTTATAAATATGGTGAAGAAAAGTATGCCCCTAGTATAGCTAAAAAAATTATTCAAAATAGGCCAGTTAAAACAACTTTAGAACTGGCGGAAATAATTAAAGAAAGCGTACCAGAAAAATATCGAAAAAAATCCCATCCGGCTAGAAAAGTATTTCAAGCTATTAGAATTGAGGTTAATAATGAACTTGGGGTTTTTGAAAAAGCTTTAACTGATGCTTTAGATATTATTAGTGTTGGTGGTAGAATATGTGTTATAACATTTCATTCGTTAGAAGATAGGATTTGTAAACACATTTTTAAAGAAGTAAGTACTTTACCTAAAGAACTTGCTGATAAACCAGTTATACCAGAAGAATTTTTACCAAAATATAAAGTAGTCGCTAATATAGTACCAAAAGACGAAGAAATAAAAGAAAATAACCGCGCTAGAAGTGCGAGAATGCGGGTAATAGAAAGGGTTAGATAATATGGCTAGAAAAAAAGTTAATAAAGTAAAAATTACTAGAGGTGAAAGATTATTATATACGTATGGTATTATCGCCCTTGTATTTACAATTTCTTTAAAAATCTTTTGCGGTGCTTTTATTGGCGAGCTAAAAATGAGTATTGAAGAAATTAATTATAATATTGATAGTCAAACTAAAACTAATGAAAGTTTGACAATGAAAGTTAATGAACTTACATCATTTGAAAACGTTAGTGATGTTGTAAAAGATATGGGACTAGCGTATAATAATGATAATATAGTCGTAGTTGACGAATAAAGAAGGTGAAATAAGTGAAGAAAAAACAAAGAAGAAAAACTTGGAAATTTCCGCAAATAATCTTTTTTGTTTTTTTCATGCTTATAATTATTCTTTTTGTTAGATATATTTATTTAGCTTTATCACCATCAGTTAATGGCATTAACTTAAAAGAATTTGCTGCTAATCGTAATACTGTGTCAAAAGTATTAAATGCTAAAAGAGGAACTATTTTTGATGCAACAGGAAATATTCTCGCCCAAAATGTTACTTCTTATACTTTGATTGCTTATTTAGATCCTAAACGTAAAGAAGGTAATTATGTTAAAAATATTGCAAAAACTGCTAAAGCTTTAGCTACTGCTTTAGAAGGTAATGAAGAGGATATTAGAAAAAGATTAGAAGAAGGTAAAGAAGAAGGTAAATATCAAGTAGAACTTGGAAATGTTGGTAAAAATATAACAGAACTTAAAAAAAGTGAAATTGAAGAACTAGAACTAGATGGAATTGATTTTAGTGAGGACTATAAAAGATATTATCCTAATGGTAATTTTGCTTCTTACATTTTAGGTTATGCGAAAACTAATGAGAAAAAAGTTAATGATAAAATTGTTACTAGTATTGATGGTGAACTTGGAATTGAAGCTAAATATGACGATTTACTTAAAGGTACTGATGGTTATTTATCTTATCAACAAGATAGGTTTGGATACCGGATACCAGATACTCCAGAAACAAGAACCGAAGCTTTAGATGGTAGTGATATTTATCTAACGCTAGATTCTTCAATTCAAAGATTTGTTGAAACAGAAATAGCTGGTATTGCTGAAAGATTTGATCCTAAATGGGCAGTTATAGGAGTTATGGATGCTGATACTGGAGATATTCTCGCATCTAGCTCAATTCCTTCATTTAATCCTAATACTAGAGATATTACTAGTTATCAAAATCCTTTAGTATCAGAAGCTTTTGAACCAGGTTCAACTATGAAAACTTATACTTATATGTGTGCGATTGAAAAAGGAACTTATAAAGGAACTGATACATTTAAATCAGGTTCAATTGAAGTATTAGATGCTACAATTAGAGACTGGAATAATACTGGTTGGGGTACGATTAACTTTGATAAAGGTTATGAATACTCAAGTAACGTTGGGGTTGTCAATATGATTGATAAATTTATTTCCAGGGATGATTTAAAAGCTTGTCTTCGGGATTATGGCTTTGGAACTTTAACGGGAGTTGATTTAGCTAGAGAAGTTGCTGGAGATCTTGATTTTAAATATCCTGTAGAAGTTGCTAATGCTGCTTTTGGTCAAGGTATTAATACTACCGCGATCCAGCACCTTCAAGCTTTAACTTTAATTGCTAATGATGGTAAAAAATTAACCCCGCATGTTGTTAAAAAAATAGTTAATGTTAATACTGGAAAAACTACTTATAAAAGAAAAGTTGAAGAAAGTAAAGAAATAGTCAGTCAAAACACAGTTAATACAATTAAAAATTTAATGTATAACGTTGTTAATAGTGATGACCCTGCAGCATCAGGAAGAAGATATAAAATAGATGGTTTTGATGTTATTGGTAAAACCGGAACTGCTCAAATATATGACGAAAAAAGAGGTGGATATTTAACTGGTGACACTAATTATATTTATTCATTTGCTGGTATGTATCCAAAAGATGACCCTGAAATTATAATTTATGCGGCTGTAAAACAACCTAATGTTGGTTCTTCAATTACAGTTAGTGATGCGGTTAATAATTTAATGAAAAATATTGCTAAATATAAAAATATGTTTAGTGGTGTTAATAAAACTGAAGACGAGGTTAAATTAGTTAAAATTGATTCTTATACTAATCAAAAAACTGATGTTATTAAAGCTAAACTTGAAGCCGATAAAGTAAAGGTAATTACTATTGGTAATGGTGATAAAATAATAAATCAGTATCCTAAAAAAGGTAGTAAAGTTTTATCTTATGACAAAGTATTTTTAATTACTAATGGTGATAAAGGTAAAATGCCAGATTTAACAGGTTATTCAAGAACTGAAGTAATTAATTTAATGGATGCTTTAGGTTATGAATATAAAATAGATGGTTATGGTTATGTTACTAGTCAAAGTATTGAACCAGGAAAAGATGTAAATAAGGAAGTTAAAATAACTTTATCTAATAAATATGAAGAGTCTAGTTAATAGACTTTTTCTTTTACTAAAAGATACGCGAATCGCGTAATATCGACATTTTTTATTTATATAATGATATATTGTAAAAGATAGAGAAAATATATTATAAACGGAGGATAAACATGCGTATTAAAAAAATAATTTAATCATAGTAGGATTATGTTCAATTTTATTATTAATGGGGATAGGTTATGCAGCCTTTAGTAGTAAACTAAATATAACAGGTACAAGTAATATAACAAGCACTTGGGATGTTAGAATAACTAATATTGAAAGCGAGCTCCATGGAGCCGAAGATATAGAAGAACCAAGTTATGATAATACTAATGGATTATATGCATCATTTAGTACAGGTTTAAAAATGCCAGGGGATTATGCATTATATACAGTAACTATAGAAAATAGAGGAAGTGTAGATGCGAGGATAGAAAAAATAAATACTTATTATAAAGAAAATAAATATATAACCTTTACCTTATCAGGACTAACTAAAGGAGACGTAATCAAAGGTAAAGAAACAAAAGAATTACAAGTAAAAGTAGAATTTAATAGTGATGTAACACGTATCGAAGAAAATATAAGTGTCGATTTAGATATTTCAATAGATGTAGCTCAAGATAGTGATAATCCTTTACCAGCTAATGATTATTATGTAACTTATGATTACCAGACTAATGGAGGAGAAAGCACAAATGCAGTAAATGATTATGTGGCTGAAGGAAGCAATGTTAATCTAGAGTATACAGCAACTAAAGCTGGCTATGAATTTATGGGCTGGAATACCGATAAAGGAGCAACAGTAGGTTTAGAAAGTTACAGAATGCCAAGTAATAATGTAACTTTGTATGCGATATTTAGAAAAATAGATACAACCCCTCCAGTTATAAGTAATATCAGTACAAGTAGTACAACGAGTTCCATAACAGTGGTAACTACAGCTATAGAAGAAGACGGAGAAATAGTAAAATATGAATATAAAATAGATAATGAAGAATATGTAGAAGGAGAAAGTAATACATATACATTTACAGGACTTGCTCAAAATACTAATCATACAATAAAAGTAAGAGTAACGAATAGAGATAACCTGCAAGTAGAAAGTGAAGAATATAATGTAAGTACGAAAGAATTAAATGTACCAACCTTTAGTGAAGAAGAAACAGATAATGGTAAATCAGTAACAATAACATATCCTGAAGGAGAAGGATTAACTTACGACTATCAAAAAGATAGTGGTTCATGGACTACAGCAATCCAAAACCAAAAAGTAGAATTTACAGAAAGTGGTACATTGGTAGCTAGAGTAAGTGACGGAACAAACACTGTTAATACAAGTACTTATGCGGTTGAAATAGCACCACTTGGAAATGATCTAGTAGACCAGGCTGGAACAGTAACCAGTGGTGATGGTTTATATAAAGATGCTTATGAAGAAAATGTGTATACGTATAGAGGGTCTAATCCAAATAATTATATAACTTTTAATGGAGAGAGCTGGAGGATAATCAGTGTTAATACCAGTGATAATACAATGAAGATAATACGAAGTAGTGTGTTAGAAGACCGAGTGTATGATAATGATAATGGAAGATATAGTAGTAGTGGATATTGTAATTATAACGATTATTGCAATATTTATGGAAGTACAAGTAGTTTGTATAATAGTAGTGGAAGTGCGATAAGTACGTTGGCGAGACAAGTAAATGGAACCAAATATCAATTACCAAGTAAAGAGTCAGAAATTAGTACATATTTAAATGGAACATATTATAATAGTTTAAATGCCACAGCAAGAAGTATGATAGTAAATGGAGAATATAAAGCTGCTCCGGTAAGTTCAAGTAGTATTTCGGATATAAGTACGCAGATAGGATATGCAAATGAAGCAATATGGAAGGGTAAAGTAGGTTTACTAGATGCTACAGAATATATGAGAGCCACAACAGGAAGTAGTGTAAAGAGTAATAATTGGCTACATATCAGTGATTATTACTGGACAATGTCGCCGGATTCTTACGGCCCCTCGTACCGTGTGTGGATTGTGATCAGTGGCGGCGGCTTCGGCAGCTACAACGCTTACAACTCGCTCGGCGTCCGCCCAGTTGTCACTCTAAGCTCAAATATCCAAATAACGGGAGGTACAGGAACAAGTTCAAGCCCATATACTTTGGCTTACTAGTGGACAGTTTTGAGTAATTCCTTGAAAAATAAGGGGATATAAATGGTAAAAGTTCGCCCAGATGACAGCAAAAAGATACCTATCAGGTATCTTTTTAATAAAGAAATAAGTAATGAA
>CALVVT010000003.1 GCA_944363935.1 uncultured Bacilli bacterium | reverse complement strand
CTGGAACAAAAAAGGCGACAAATAAAAATGTTACCAAAATAATTAAGAAAATTCGTGTTATAAGTTCTTCACTCATAAAAGCTCACCTCTGCTTATATTTTACCATATTTAACTAAATAAATCTATTTAATTATTTTTTAGAATTTTTATTTGCTTTAAAAAATAAACCGATATCTATTTTCAAAGCATCTGCAATTCTTCCTAATGTTGCAATTGTTAAATGTTTATTTCTACTTTCATTTTCTATATCACAAACATATTCCCTTGACATATCTATCATATCAGCAAGTTCCTGTTGTGTTAACTTTTTTTCTTTTCGGAAACTTTTTATATTATTTCTAATAATTTTATAATAATATTCGTCATTATGTAAAAAAACTTTATTTTCCATAAATTTCACCAACCTATTTTTATTTTGTAATATTTTTAGTAAAAATTATATAGGCCGGTAGCCACATTTGTGTTATAATAGAGATAAAGAAAATATGGATGGTGATAAAATGCGTAAATTAAGACATAGAACACGAAGAAAAAATAAACAAAGAAAAATAATAATTATTAGCGCCTGTTCACTGCTTCTTTTTATGACAGTAGGTTATGCCGCCATGAATACTAATTTAGAAATTAATGCCAAAGGAAATGTTATTAAAAAAGCTACATTAGGTGAAGATTTAATAGAGCTTGCTGGAATAGTAACTAGTGGTGATGGACTTTATAAAGATATTTATGAAGAGAATGTGTATACATATAGAGGAAGTAATCCAAATAATTATGTTACTTTTAATGGAGAAAGCTGGAGGATTATCAGTGTCAATACAGAAGATAATACCATTAAAATAATAAGAAATGCAGTACTATTAAATAAAGCATTCGATACAACTAACAATGGAAGATATCAAGGAAGTGGTGGATATTGTAATAATATTGGTGATGTCGGCTGTAATATTTGGGGAAGTAGTAGTAGCTTGTACGATATAAATATGAATCCAATAACAAAATTAGCAATGGAGTATAATGGTATAAGTAAATTAGCATTACCAAATGCCGAAGCCGAGGTAAATACATATTTAAACACAACGTATTATAATAGTTTTAATCCAACAGCACAAAGTATGATAAAAGAGGATGCAGTGTATAAAGTAGGAGTACTAAATCGAAATAATAGTCAAACAACACCAACAGATATAGAGCAAGTTAGTGCAACAAAATGGAAAGGGAAAGTTGCCCTTATCGATGCCACCGAATATGTCAGAGCAAGTGCATATAGTAGTTGTACCGGAACAGGAGCATATTGGAATAACGGTAGTTGCTATGCTACTAGTAACACTCATAATTGGATGTATTTAAATAATTACTGGTGGACCTTGTCGCCATATTCCAACATTACTTCAGGTTATGTGTGGTTTGTGAGCAGCAATTATTTACGTGACGATAGTACTGACAATACCCGAAGTGCCCGGCCTGTCGTAACATTATCCCCTAATGTTAAAATAACTTCAGGTGACGGCTCGCAAAATAATAGCTATCAGTTAAATATTTAAAAGAGGAAACTTTATTAAGCTTCCTCTTTATTATTAAACTGACTTATAGCTCCAATAGCTGCAAGTACAAGACTACAAATAATATAAATAGCATTATTATCAATATTAATCAACTGCATTACTGAACTTACTAATAAAAAGCCTCCAGTTAAACTAGTTGTAATTATCATAATTGGTCTTACAAACTTAACTCCAACCAATCCCGCAACTACACCTGCTACAACTCCTATAATTATTTTTAAAACTTGAGCATCAATAAAGGTTTCACAAACGGTATAGGCAAGGAAAAAACATAAAATAAATACCCCAAATAAATAAGCACTAAATGATATAAACCCAATAACAATTCCAACAACAATTGATACAAAAGTAACAATAACATCGTCAGAAATTAATTGTGGTAAAAATGCGTCTCCTAGTTTGTATCCGAAATAAAAGCCAATTATCATAACAATAATCTTATTAAGTCTATACCCCATAAAACAAGCTAAAAAACCAATTAAAACACTAGCTAATAAAACAATGGTTTCTGTTTGCATCTTTAATACCTCCTATTATAAATTATATCATTATTTTATTAACCAATCAATTAAATTAATTACTTTTATCCCATTAAAATCTTTATTTATTACTCTATCCATTGTTAAAATAATTTTCTCATAATTATCTTTAATATTTTCTAAACTTCTTATTTCTCTTTCTTTTACTTCATTAACAGCAATTGTTCTGGCAACCTGATAATATATAATTTCATTAGGATTTTCAGCTACGAAATCCACTTCATATTCTGCACTTTTACCAATATTTACGCGATACCCTCTTCTTAAAAGCTCTAAATAAACTATATTTTCAAGTAAATGACCTTCTTCAATATTTCTAAAACCTAAAATAATGTTTCTAATTCCAATATCCGCTATATAATATTTACCAAGTGTTTTTAATAAAGTTTTATTTCTTACATCTGTTCTATCAGCCTTATACATTATATATGACTTTTCAAGCATATTTAAATAATTATCTATTGTTTGATGGTTAGTTTTTATTTTATTACTATTTAAATAGTTACTAATTTTAGAAGTAGATACTAAACTACCAATGTTATTAGCTAAATACTTAATAATATTTTCAAGTAAAGCAACATCTTTAATATTATTGCGATCAATAATATCTTTTTTCACTATTGTGCTATATATATCATTTAAATAATTCATTACTAAATCAGGTTTATCTTTTATTAGGGTAATAGCTGGGAGACCACCATATTTTAAATATTCATAAAATTTATCCTCAATATTACTATTATCATAATTATTAAATACCAAATACTCTTTAAATGAAAGTGGATACATTTTTATCTCAATATATCTTCCAGAAATTAAAGTAGAAAGTTCACTAGATAAAAGATAAGCATTTGAACCAGTTATATA
Source organism: uncultured Bacilli bacterium (assembly GCA_944363935.1). Classification (GTDB taxonomy): domain Bacteria; phylum Bacillota_I; class Bacilli_A; order RF39; family UBA660; genus Coprosoma. The sequence goes on along the minus strand of CALVVT010000003.1, from coordinate 5,474 downwards.
TATATCAACATTATAATCAATATTTAAAGAATTAACTCCTTTTTCCCATGCTTCAACATTTTGAACCTCGTCTAATAAAATATAAGCTTTTTCATTACTAATTTTATTAGCAATATATTCATATAAATCATGATAATCTTTTATATTATCATAACGAGCTGACTCAAAATTTATATGAATTATATTTTTTTCTTTTACTTTATTTTTTATTAAATAATCTTTAAACATTAATAAAAGCATTGATTTTCCACTTCTTCTAACCCCAGTAACTACTTTTATAAATTCTGTATCTTTTGCATCTATCAATTTTTTTAAATAATTTTCTCGTATTATCATTTTTTTCCTCCTTATGAACTAAAAATATTATACCATACTTTTATAAATAAGTAAATTTTTGCAAGTACATTTGCAAAAGTTTTATTTTTTTGACTTTTTGCAAACAAAAAAAAGACTAAATTAGTCTTCTAAAAATGCTTTATAAGTAAGATAAGCCATGTAAACGTCAAATTTACTAGTTACTTCATATGGTGAATGCATCGATAAAACAGGAATACCTAAATCAATAACATCCATACCTCTATTAGCTAGGATATAAGCAATGGTACCACCACCACCCATACCTATTTTACCCATATCAGTTAATTGATATGTAATTTTATTTTTTTCTAAAATTCCTCTAATATAACCAACAAACTCACTATTCGCATCACTGGCGCCACCTTTACCATTTCCACCGGTATATTTGTTAATTGAAACACCTTTATTAATATATGATTCATTATTTTTTTCAAATACATCAGCAAAATTAGGATCATAAGCCGCCGTTACATCAGCTGATAATAATTTACTATGGCAAAGAACTGTATTTACTTTATTATAATCATTTTGATTAGTTTTTTCTAATAGTAAATTTATATAATATTCAAAGGTATTAGAATACATTCCAGTATTTCCCATACTACCAATTTCTTCTTTATCAGCTAAAATTAAAGTAGCAGTTTTATTTACTTTTTCTAAATTTATAATAGCTTTTAAAGATGTATAAGCACATACTTTATCATCCTGGCCATAAGCCGCTACCATACTTTTATCAAAACCTAAACTTCTGGCTTCAAAAGCTGGAACTAATTCTAATTCCGCACTGATAAAATCTCTTTCAGTAATACCGTATTTTTTATTTAAAATATTTAAAATATTTAATTTAACAGCATTAGATACTTTATCGTCCTTAAACGGAATACTACCGATTAAAATATTTAAATCTTCACCGTCAATTCCATTTCCTAAAGTTTTCTTTTCTTGTTTATACGCTAGATGTGGAAGTAAATCTGTAATTACAAAAACAGGGTCGTCCGGATCATTTCCAATATTTATATTGATAATTTCACCATTAGCTTTGGTAATAACCCCATATAAATTTAATGGAATAGTCGTCCACTGATAAGTTTTAATTCCACCATAATAACGAGTTTTAAAAAACGCCATATCGTCACTTTCGTATAAAGGATTAGGTCTTAAATCAAGTCTCGGACTATCAACATGAGCCCCAACAAGCTGCATTCCAAATTCTAAATCTTGATCACCAATTACACTAGCAAATAACCCTTTATCACGGTTTATATAATAAACCTTATCACCTGGTTTTAAGTTATCAACTTTATTAATATCTTGAAATCCAGCTGCTTCTAAATCTTTTTTAGCATTTTTAATAAATAGTCTTTCGGTTTTGGCTTTATTTAAATAAGCCATATATCCTTCAGCAAAGTCCATTATATTATTGGTATCATCTTCTTTTAACCAACCATTTTCTTTTTTATCAAATAATTTTTCAGCTAATATTTCACCTTTTGTTTTTTCCACAATATTACCTTCTTTCTGGTATTATTATATCCTAATATCCTTTACTTAAACCTTGTTCTAGTAAATTTACATTTTCTAATAGTACGCCAGTTCCTTCAACCACACATGTAAGTGGGCTTTCAGCTAAAAATACAGGAACTTTAAGTTCATGAGCAAGTAATTGATCAAAACCATTTAATAAAGCTCCACCACCAGTAATAACAATACCTTTATCAACAATATCAGCTGATAATTCTGGAGGTGTTTGTTCAAGAACTGATTTAGCAGCATTGACAATTACATAAACGCTTTCTCTTAACGCTTCTTCTACTTCGTCAGAAGTAATAGTTACTGTATGTGGAAGACCGGTAACAAGATCTCTTCCTCTTACTTCCATTTTTTCATTTAAAGAGCCTGGAAAAACTGTACCAATTGTAAATTTAATATCTTCAGCTGTTCTATCACCAATTAAAAGTTTATATTTATCTTTAATATATTTAATAATATCGTTATCAAATACATTACCGGCTATTTTAATTGAAGAAGATGTTACAATACCCCCTAAAGAAAGTATCGCTATATCAGTAGTTCCTCCACCGATATCGATAACCATATTTCCACTAGGTTTAGATATATCCATACCAGCACCAACAGCAGCTACTTTTGGTTCTTCTTCTAAATAAACTTTTCTTGCGCCAGTTCTTTCAGCAGCTTCTTTTATAGCGTTTTTTTCAACTTGAGTTATATTACTAGGACAACAAATAAGAATTCTTGGACGGGCAAAAAAACTTTTAGCATTAGCTTTTCTAATAAAACTATTAAGCATTATTTCTGTTATTTCAAAATCAGCAATAACGCCATCTTTCATAGGTCTAATAGCCTTAACTTTACCAGGTGTTCTTCCAAGCATTTCTCTAGCTTCATGGCCTACCGCAAGCGGTCTTTTTGTTTCCGCATCAATAGCTACAACACTAGGTTCGTTTAAAACAATACCCTGACCTTTAATATATATAAGTACATTTGCTGTTCCTAAATCTATTCCGATATCTTTTGAAAACATTTTCATCACCTTTTTCTTCAAATAATATTATATCACAGGATATTATTTTTTAACAGAACTATTTGCTAATTTAAGATACTTTTTTTTCGTCGACTCCCCACCTCTTATGTGTCTGACTTTAATATGCTCATTTAATATTATTTTTACTTTTTCATATAAAACATTATCGATACTTTTTAATTTTTCTTTTAAATCTTTATGAACTGTACTTTTAGACACATTAAACACTTTAGCAATTTCTCTTAATGTTTTTTTAGTTTCTATCATATAAAGAGCTTCTTTTAAAACTCTTTTCTCTATATTACTAATCACTATATCTCCCCTTTATTTAATTATATAAATTAGGAAATATAGTTATACCAAAAAAGACCTTATAGGTCTAAATAAAAGTACGGCTAACCCGAGAAAAACGACGATAAATTAGGTTAGCCGTATATTAAAATTATTATATATAGTATAGTTTAAAATGTAAGGCGGTATGGATCAGAACTTGTTCCCGAACCACCTGCTATTTGAACCTTTGCTTTTAAATATAAAGAAGGAAACACTTGGTGCTCACCTGATTGCACACCATTAAAACCATAAATAAGGACTTGCCCAACAGGACCTATATAAGCTGCTCTAATTCCATCACTAGATCCTGGTGTTTGTAACCATTGAAGTCCATCATTATATAAATAATTACTTGCCGCACAATCATTATCAGAATAACTACCTACTTCTTTTCTATAACTACTTAAAGAAAGGGAATGACAATCTTTTGCAGAAGCATAGCCATAATCACTTGGATAAATTAGTCCAATATTTTGTCTTATACTTACAGGATTATCTGAAAGTACACTATTACTTCGTTCAAAAGTATAATAATCTTTGGCTGTTGCCTCATAATAATTATTAGATGTTGGTCCGCCTAAATAATATGTTTCTTCAGCTATCATATCTTTAGAATTACTTTCTATACTATTATAATACGTTCCATTTAAATACATATGTAATGTTGATGTTTCCCAGTTATTAAATTCTTTATTATCTTGCTGGACATGATTCCAATAAAAACCTTCACTAGAAGCAATTGTTAAACCATGATCAGTTATTACAGTAGGAATATTTTCACTTTTAACTATCTTTACTTTTCCGTCTATAACCCCCATTATTTGCCATAGTTCATTATTAAATGTTACATAATTATTAGGATTCGCACCATAATATCTTATATTTCCATAATCATCTGTATATAATTCAGAAGGATACATTTTAGCTAATTCCGTTATCGTGTTTTTAGCATTTGGTTTTACCTCAACACTATAACTAGAACTCTCTTCATTCGTTCCATCACTAACCTTTGCTACCAATGTACCACTTTCCGTAAATTCTACTTCTTGATTTTGAGTCGCTGTTGTCCAACTACCACTATCTTTTTGATATTCATAAACAAGTCCTTCTCCTTCTGGATAGCTTATAATAACTATTTTACCATTATCACTTTCTTTTTCACTAAAGGTCGGGGCGTTTAATTTTTTAGTACTTACATTTACTTCTTCTTCACTATATTTTTCACTTTCATTATATACTCTAACTAATATTTTATAATTAGTATTTGAAGTTAAACCGGTAAATGTATAATTATTTGTTCCTGATACTTTTATCCAGTTACTTCCATTATCTATACTATACTCATAATGATTTATTTCCCCATCTTCTTCGGTTGCTGTTGTTACGACGGTTATACTGTTTATTGTTGAACTGGTACTTACATTTTCTATTACTGGTGGAGTATTATCTTTATCTTTAAATATCGCATATAATGTTATTTCTCTATTTGGCATTGTTAAACTTTCTAATTCTTCTTCTGCTCCACTATTAGTATTCCATCCTATAAATTCGGCATTTTCTTTAACTGCAGTATAATTTAAATTTACTGCTGTTCCAGTAGTTACATATTCGTCTTCGGCATTAGTACTAACTCCTCCATTAGTAGTATAGTCATAATGCACTAAATAGTCTTCTGTTGGTACGACTGTTCCCCCACTATTTTGAACAAAATCTAATGTTAAATCTGCCATTCCTGTTGTTCCTGATGCATCACCTACATAATTAGAATTATATTCTATTTTAACACTAAATGTTATACTTTCTTCTTTATAAAGTGTTTGACCACTTACAAGGCCATTACTAGTTATAAGAACTGCTTCATTAGTACTTTTTGTAAGTCCTAGACTAGCAAGTTTCGCATCAAAACTACCGTTATTAGTTACCGTTATATTATAAGTAACATAATCACCTTTATTATATAAATCTGCTTCTAATGTTGCTTTAGTATCTTCGAATGAAAAATTTTTATTTGCTCCATTTCCCGATTCTTCAGCTACTTCGACATTTGTAATTTTAATATTCCACTCACCATTAATATTACCAATACCTTTAATTTCCAAACTAGTTTTAAAAGCGGCATATGCTACATAGTCTTAAGATACAAATTATATAGCATAATTCCAAATAATTTTTATGTCTCGTTGATGTGTTTTTTCATCAACCTTTCCAATTACAATCTTTGATATAAAAGTATCAACTGTTA
>CALVVT010000002.1 GCA_944363935.1 uncultured Bacilli bacterium | reverse complement strand
AATAATAAATCATTAAGGCCATTAATATTATTTTGCAAACATCTTCCTCCTTTCCATATTTTGAAGGGAAAAATACCCTTCTATTATATATCATAGGAGATTTATTTAAAAAATCCTTCTTTTTTTTGTGATTTTTTTAAATTTTTTTCATTTTACACAATAAAAAGCCATAATTTTTTAATTATGACTCTTTTATGTCTTTCACTTATACACATTGTTCTTCAAATAATACCACTAAATTTTCTTCAAACATTTTACCTAAACTCATTTTTTTAATTACCTTTATGAAGTTTAAATTTTAAACTCAATTTATCAGTTATAATATTTAAAACAAATATATAAATTATATTAGCTAATAATGATAAATATATGCTTTCTATAAAATTCCATATATTAGGTATAACATTACCAGTTAAAATTAATAAAGCATACATAATAAGGCGGTAAATAATTATGATAATTAAAGCAATTACCATAACATTAATATGATTATTGGCAATTATTAAATTAATTTTGGTAATTAAATAACCAATTATAAGAAATAAAAAACCATGTACTATTATTGTATCCATATAAATAAGATCATATAAAATTCCTGTAACAAAACAATATTTATAATAACTTATTTTATCATTAATTAAAAACGGATAAATAGCAATTAAACTCATTAAAACAAATAATGGTGACAAAATACTATAAGTTGATATAAAATTAGAAAAAATACCTTCAAAAAGAAAAGAAAAGAGTAAAAGACAAATAATTATAACACTTTTTCTACTCATTAATTATCTTTCCTTTTTAAAATAGTTAAATAATCAAGTTTATCAAAATCAACAGCACTTTCAACTTCAGCTACTTTTGATAGGTCAAAATGATCAGTCGTAACTTTGGTAACAGTTCCAACTAAAAGTCCACTTGGAAAATCATTACCCATACCAGTTGTTACTACAGTAGCCCCTTCAGGAATTGGCGTATTTTCACTAATTCCTTCAACTGTATAAGTATTTGTCTTATCGTCATAACTAGAAATAAGTCCATAGACATATGTATCATTAATACTTATTTTAACACTTATTTTATCGCTCATATTTTCATTAGATAAAAGTTTTACTGTACTATTAGAATTACTAGTTTTCGTAACAGTTCCAACAAGACCCTCATTATTGATAACCGCCATACCTTTTTCAATGCCGTCTTTTCGCCCTTTATCAATCGTAACTTCATTATACCAATAACCAATATTGCGGTGAATAATAGTAGCATTTTTATAAACCATATCACTTAAAAGGGTATTAAGCTCTAATTGTTTTTTTAAGGTTCTAATTTCTTCTGTTAAATTTTCATTTTCGGCAACTACTCTATCTATTTGTTCTTCTTTGTTTTTTAATTCTTTATATTTTTCATAAATATCGTTTTTTTCATTTGTTTCAGTTACTAAATTTTTAACAAAAGTAACTGGTGTTTGTACAACTTTTAAAGCAAGTGTTCCGGCATCTTTAACTATTTGTTCCGGAATACTTAAATCTCGATCTTTATTTAAAGATACTGATAAAACGATTAAGAGAATCGCCAAAATAATAATTATTAAAATAAGTAAATACCTTTTATCAAACTTTCTATTCTGATACATAAATAACCACCTATATAATTATAATATATTTTTTTTAGAAAAAAAAGCTAAATTTTATCATTTTCTTTAAAACTATAATATTTATTATCACCAATAATAATATGGTCAACAATTTCAATACCTAAAAGTGTGCCCGCTTGCTGTAAATTTTTTGTCACTATTTCGTCATCCTTACTTGGACTTATAGAGCCGCCGGGATGATTATGAATACAAATAACCCCTACTGCATTTAACAGATAAGCTTCTTTAAAAACATCTCTTGGATGGACCATACTATAATTAACAGTGCCAATAAATAGTAGTTTTTCACCAATTACTTTTTTATGACTGTTTAAATACAAACAATAAAAATGTTCTTGCGGAAGATGGGCTAAATGCTGGTAATAGTCGGCAACTACTTCGGGATGCGTTAATTTAACTTTTAAAATTTCTCTTCGCTTTTGATTTATTCTTCGGCCTAGTTCAATAGCTGCTAAAAGATCACAAGCTTTAGCTTCTCCTATACCTTTTATTTTTAAAAGTTCTGGTAATGTTACTTTATTTAAATTTTTTAAACTACCAGAATATTTAATAATCTGGGCCGCTAGTTCTTTAGCCGATATATTATTAGTTCCTGTTTTTAAAATAATTGCTAAAAGTTCTTCGTCACTCAAACTAGAACTACCTTTACTAATTAGCCTTTCTCTAGGCCGATCTATTTTCGGTATTTCTTTAATCTTGATACTCACCATTTACCATCTCCTCGTATTTAGCTAAAACTTGATTACAAATAACGCTTAACGCATTTTCGTCGTCCGTATTAGCCAGTAATTCGTCATATTGTCCAAGAACAACTAAAAATTCTTCATTATCCGTTATTTTAGTTACAATATACGTATCATATCCTTTATTTTGATAAAACTCTTTTATTTTATTAATATTATTTTTATTTTTACTAATGCCAATATATGTATGATATTTATTATCTTCAACGTTATAAATATAATGCTGAAAATCACTCATTCCTTCTTCCATTTTTGTTTTACTAGAATAGACTCCTTTTTGTAAATAATATATTTCTTCAGCATTTTTAGAAACTGTTAAACTATCGACATTATTATAACTATTAATAATTGTATAAGCTAAAAGCATACCAATACATAAAGATAAAATAACTGGAAATAAATATTTTTTCATAAACCTCACCATTATGATTATAAATTATTCATACGGCGAAATATGTCAAAAAACTAGCATTTAGCTAGTAAATAAAAATAATTTTGGAAAAAACACTAATATAATACTACAAATAATTAAAATAAGAAAGCAAATAATATATTTATTTAATTTAAATTTAGTTAAAATATAATCTAGTAATTTAATTAATATTAAATCAAAACCTAACAAAATTATAAAATATAAAATATAATAGAAATTACTTAAATCATTTATTTGAAGAATAAGTTTTAAAATATGTGGGTATCCCTGGGATACATTAATAAATAGTAAGCCCATTACGATTCCAAACAGTATTCCAAAAATAATTGTCCATATAAACTGATGTTTAAAAATAAAATTTTCTAACTTATTATCTTTCTTATTATCTAATTTTTTAATAAACCTACTTAAAGAAAAGGCTGAAATTATAATTGTTAGACCAGCAATAATTGTTTTAATAATTACACTAGTTAAATTATTAAAAGTTAAAACTTTAAAAATTAAAAGTCCATAAATTATAATAGCAATTGGTAAAATAGTTAATGTTAAGGTTTTTTTATACTTACTTGCTAATACAAGTAATGAAGTAATAAAGAAAACAAGAAATAAATTATTTAAAGTAAATGTATCAGCTACTGCAAGTAAAACAGTATTAAATATTATATTTTCCTTTATATTAGTTTCCCCTACTACTGGCATTACTAAAGTATTATTTTCTTTAGTTTTTTCTATTTTTTTATCATTTTGCAAAGATTTAACGACATTACCTGGGGTTTTTATTAAACTATTATCTATTTCTTTTAGTATTTCTTTGCCTGTTTCCTCTTCAAAACCATTAAAGGTTTTTAATCCAATTACTGTATAAGGAACTCCTTCTCCTTTATCACCAAGTTTATCTTTAACTTCCATCATAAATTCTAAATTTTTACTATTATGCCATACTTCATATTCATGGATAGTAATATTTCCATGATATTTTCTATTAGTAATATCTAAAAATTCTCTTTCTTGATGGCAGTAAGCACATTCATTACCATAAAACAAATAAACGTCTAATTTTTCAGCTTGAACATTAAAAGGAATTAATAAAAATATAAGTAATATTCCTAGTTTTTTAACTGTTGATAACATTTTTCAAACCCTTTCAAAAATATATTAACTTCTTCTTCGGTTGTTAGTTTAGATAAACTTATTCGAACGCTACTACTAGCTTTTTCTTTATCTTGAGTAAGCATAAAAACAGCTTTTGACATTTCACCTGTAGCACAGGCACTTTGCGTAGAAATATAAATATCGTATTGTTCTAACGCATGCATTAAAGTTTCTGGCTTTATGCCAATAACGCTAACATTTAAAATATGTGGAACCGCATTTTCTGGACTATTAATAAATGTGTCGGGATAATTTTTTAAATTTTCTCTTATTTTTTTATTTAATTTCTTTATTTTTAAAATATCTTCGTTAATATTTTCATATACAAGTCTTAAAGCTTTAGCCGTACTAGCAATTAAAGGAGCGGCCGGCGTACCACTTCTATAGACTGTTGTACTTTTACCACCACTTATCAAAGGAGTTAAATTAATATTTTCTTTTTTTATTAATACTCCTACTCCTTTAGGACCAAAGAATTTATGTGGCGCGAAACTAATTAAATCAACATTTTCTAAATTAACATTTATCTTACCAATAGCTTGCGTCATATCACTATGAAAAATTGTTTTAGGATAATTTTTTAAAATTTTGCCAATTTCTTCAATCGGTTCTATTACTCCGGTTTCACTATTAACCGCACTTATAGTTACTAAAGCAACATCATTATTAAGCATTTTTTCTAATTCTTTTATATTAACTATACCATTTTCTAATGGTGCATATTTAACTAAATAACCATGTTTTTCCATATAAGCAAGCGGTCCATAAATAGAAGAATGTTCCATACTTGTTGTAATAATTACTTTGCCTCTATTTTCATAATGTTCTATTCCTTTTATCGCTAAATTATTAGCCTCACTAGCCCCTGATGTATAAATTATTTCACTAGGTTTTACCTTCAAAATTTTACTTATTTGATTAGTACTCGCATCTATTAATTTTTTAGTTTCAACCCCTAGTTTGTGCAGGGAATTAGGATTGCCAATTAAAGAAGATGCTTTAACATAAGTATCTAATACTCTTTTATCAATTGGGGTTGTCGCACTATAATCTAAATAAACCATTTTCTCACCTACTTCAACCTCATTATAGACGATTTTTTTTAAATGTGCAAGAAATAATTGTGATTATAAAGAATATATGATATAATGTATACAGAAGAGAAATCTTCATATAATAAAAAGGAACACTTAACACCTTCATGTTGAGTGTAGCTAACATTTTAATTTGGGTCCACCTAATCACAGCTGTGTTAGGTGGTTTTCTTTATATTAAAACTATAAATAGCAATAATAGTAAGAGAAAAATAATAATTACTAAAGATAAGATTAAAAAATCTTTCTTGTTCATATTATCAGCCTCCCTTCTTTATAGAAGTTTGGCAATCCACCCAACTATCAAGTGTTCCTGAAACAATTATAACAAATATTAGTTTTGAAAACAATGATTGTTAGTTACCTTTTTCTAAAAATCTATTGAAAAATAGGAAAAAATATGTTATTATGTATATGGAGGAGAAATCTTCATATAATAAAAAGGAACACTCGATATTGTCTTGCTTGAGTGTTGCCATAAAATGTTTTATGTCACCACCTAATCACAGTTGTGTTAGGTGGTTTTCTTTATATTAAAACTATAAATAGCAATAATAGTAAGAGAAAAATAATAATTACTAAAGATAAGATTAAAAAATCTTTCTTGTTCATATTATCAGCCTCCCTTC
>CALVVT010000001.1 GCA_944363935.1 uncultured Bacilli bacterium | reverse complement strand
CATAAAGCCACACATACTGCTGTGATTATTAGTCCGTTTAATGATAAACTAGATACACTAACTTTTAAAAACACCAAAGAAGATTTTAATAAATTATTAGATATGGTATCAAAATATACAAGTAAAGATGTAACTGCTATTTTTGGCTTGGAAGATACAAAACATTTAGGTCATAGTTTATGTAGTTATTTACTCTCTCATAATCAAACAGTAAAACATATTAATTCTAACTATACTTACAACGAAAGAAAAAAACGTCCGATTATTGATAAGACGGACGAACTGGACGCCGAATGTATTGCCAAAGTAACTTTAGACGAGTTAGATAATTTACCAGATGCGAAAGATGATGAAATATATTGGACATTAAAACAATTAATCAAAATGAAAAGAACAATCAGTAATAATAATACCAAACTAAAAAACAAACTCCACGCCCAATTATTACATCATTATCCCAACTACAAAGAATTCTTTTCAAAGATAGACCACATATCAGCTTTAGACTTTTGGGAAACATATCCTAGTCCCGACATGATAAAAGACTTAACAGCTGAAGAATTAAAAGAAAATGTAATTACTAAAGGTAAGTTTCCTTTAACTAAAGCTAACAAGATTTTAAAGTTAATCGAAGATTATGATTATAAAGAAATGGTATATCAAGATAATAGAAATATGTTAATAAAAACTATCGTTAAAAACATCAAGGCAAACAATCAACAATTAGAAGATTTTGAGGAAGAAATAATTAATCTTTATGATAAGTTAGATATAAAACTACATACCTTTATTGGTTTAACTAAAATAACAAGTGCCGAAATAGTATCAGAAATTGGAAACATAAAAAGATTTTCTAATTCCTCTAAACTAGCCAAATATTGTGGCGTCGCACCAGTAAACTTTTCAAGTGGTAATCACGATAAAACCGTACGCAACGAATATGGAAACAGACATCTAAACGGATACATCTATTATTTAGCTTGCCGTAGTATATGTACTGGCAAAGGAAGTAATACACCACATAATCCTATCTTTTTAGATTATTACTATAAAAAGATAGAAGATGGCAAAACAAAAAGACAGGCCCTTACTTGTGTAATGCGAAGAATAATAAACATTATATTTAATATCTTATCAAAGGGTGTTCCTTATGAACACCCTGATGAACTAAACAAAAAATGTTTAGACAATATCAAACAAAAAAATGAAGAAAAAACGGACAAAGTATGATACAATGTAATAGAAAGGGTTTAATTCTTGTTAGATAATATGATTTTATTTAGCAAGAGTTAGGCAAATAGTCATACGGTCAACAAACACTGAATATCAAAGCTAGCCCTATGGAGTACTCCATAGGGCTTTTGTGAGCGACGCATTGACACGCGTGTTCTTATTTTTCCTTAATTATCATTAATTATATAAATCAGAAAATTAAGGAAAAATTTTGAACACGATTTGTATTGAATTTTCCAAAAATATTTTCTATATATTTTAATAATGATTTTTTTGGAAAATTAAAAGTTTAAGTTTTTTCATATAAAATATAAAGAGAGAAACTTAAACTTTTCAATACAAATAAAACTTTACAACTAGCGAAAAATTATAGATTTAACACTAATTTGAAGTGCGGTAATAAAAATGCTTTTTCATTTTATAAAATAAATAATGATTTAAATTTTTATTTTGTCGCACTTTATTAGTGTTATTGTAATTACAATATATATCTTATATAATTATTTTTGCACTTCTTCTTTTTTTATTTTTTAAAGGAAAAAGTGCAAATTGTAATTAGACTATAATTAGTCAATTTTTCGAGAGGCTGTAATGAAACAATAAATAAAATAATAATGATTATCATTACAGCCTCAGCAAGTTTATTAATTACAAATAATAACTTTAAAAGTTAGAAAATTTTAATTACTTAAATATTATAAATAATTAATAAAATAAACTTGCTCTAGTTTCAAGTTTGCGTGTCAATGCGTCGCTCACAAAAGCCCTATGGAGTACTCCATAGGGCTGGCTTTAATATTTGGTGTTGGTTGACCGTGTAGATATTTTCCTAATTATATCATATTAAAATTTTTTTTCAAGTAAAAGAAAAAAGCCTAATTTAGGCTTAAGATTTTAACTGACAATCAACGTCAACAACATCAATATTAGGTGCGTCTCCTTCAGATACAGTACTACATTTATAATCGTCAAAAATTAAATTTTTAATCGTAACAATTCCTTCTGAAGTAATATTATAAGTACCGCTTTCTGCTCTATCGCCACTAACTCTAATTTTTTGAGTTCCAACACTACCTGTTATATCACCGCTTATTCCAGAAGATGTCATAGGCGTAGGGTCTAAACTTGCTTGATCTAAAGCAAAAGCGTTTTCAACAGCATCAACATAAGCCCAAGTTTTATCTTTAGCTGCGCTAAGTCTTGATTCTTCAATTACACCCAAAATGATTGGTGTTGTAATTAAGGCAATAATAGCTAAGATAACTAAAACAGCAAGGAGTTCAACTAATGTAAAACCTTTGTTTCCTCTCATCTATTTCACCTCCTTGCCTTTCTATTCTCTGTTACTAATATAACACATTTTAATTTAAAATGCAACAATCATTTTTATAGTTTTGAAAGTTTTTCTAAAATAACTGCTAATTCCTCTTTTTCTTTAGTAAGTTTTTCCCTTTCTTCATTAACAATATTAGCTGGAGCTTTATTTACATAATTTTCATTAGCTAGTAATTTTTCTCTTCGACTAATAGAATTTTCTATTTTTTGTTTTTCTTCGTAAAGTCTATCTTCTAAAGCAGCTTCATTAATCCTATTATCATAATAAATAGTAATAACTTCACCTTTAAAACTAATATTTTCTTGTGATAAATTGCCTTCTAAATCTTTTAATTTAAGTAATTTTGTTAAAATATCTATATTTTCATTTAATAATTTATTATCAGTTTTTAAAGAAACATCTTTTATATTATGTTCTAGTTTAAACTTTCTTACTTTAGTAATAAATTCTATAATATCGTCTATATCTTTAGCTTCTTCAAATACTAAATCCTTATTATAAACAGGATAATTACTTAACATAATAGATTCTTCAGTATTTGGCAGTTTTGTATAAATTTCTTCAGTAACATAAGGCATAAATGGGTGAAGCATTTTTAAAATAGCTTTTAAAGTATAAATTAATGTTGCTTTAGCACTGTCATTCATATTAGTTTTAGATAGTTCGATATACCAATCACAAAAATCATTCCAAATGAAAGAATGTAAAGTACTACCAACCAAATTAAACTCATATTTATCCATTTGTATTGTAACATTTTTAATTGTTTCATTTAATTTAGTTAAAATCCATTTATCAGCAATACTTAATTTTTTTAACTCTTCATTATTATCAATATTCATAAGAACATATCTCGAAGCGTTCCAAAGTTTATTAACAAAATTCCAAGTAGCCTTTACTTTTTGCTCGTCATATTTAATATCAGTACCAGCTGCTGTATTAGTGGCTAGGAAAAATCTTAATGAGTCAGCTCCATATTTTTGGATTTCGTCCATTGGATCTACACCATTACCTAACGACTTACTCATTTTTCTTCCTTCTTTATCTCTTACAAGGCCATGAATTAAACAATCGTTAAATGGTTTAACTCCGGTAAATTCTAAAGCTTGAAATATCATTCTTGAAACCCAGAAGAAAATAATATCAAAACCAGAAACTAATAAATTATTAGGATAATATCTTTCATAAAGTTCTGTTTTTTCAGGCCATCCCAAAGTACTAAAAGGCCATAAAGCACTACTAAGCCGAGTATCTAAAGTATCAGGATCTTGAACCCAGTCTTCACCTGGAGCTTCTAGACCAACAAAAACCTTATCGTCTTTATAGTAAGCAGGTATGCGGTGGCCCCACCAAAGTTGTCTAGAAATACACCAATCATGAGTAATTTCTAGCCAGTGATTTAAAGTTTTTTCATATCTTTCAGGATATAAATTAACTTTAGTATCTTTATTTAATTGATTATTTAAAGCATTTTTCGCTAAAGAATCCATTTTAACAAACCATTGTTTTGATAAATAAGGTTCAACTACGGCATTACTTCTTTCAGAGTGACCTACTGAATGGATAATTTTTTCTTCTTTAATTAATAAATTAGCTTCTTTTAAATCCTCTAATAATTGTTCCCGGCATTCATAACGATTTAACCCTTTGTATTTACCGCATTTTTCATTCATCGTGGCATCAGGATTCATAATAATTATTTTTTCTAAATTATGTCTTTCGCCAACTTCAAAGTCATTTGGATCATGAGCTGGAGTTATCTTAACAACTCCTGTTCCTTTATCCATGTCAGCATGATTATCACCAATAATTGGAATTTTTTTACCAACTATCGGTAAAATTACATATTGGCCAATTAATTTATTATATCTTTCGTCTTCAGGGTTAATCGCAACAGCTGTATCACCAAATAAAGTTTCAGGTCTAGTAGTAGCAATATCTAAATAATCAGTACTATCTTCTAAATAATATTTTAAATGATAGAAAGTACCTTCTTCTTCTTTATAAATAACTTCTTCATTAGATAAAGCAGTTAATTGAACTGGGTCCCAGTTAATAATTCTTTCGCCGCGGTAAATTAATCCTTTATTATAAAGTTTAATAAATACTTCTTTTACGGCTTTTGAAAGGCCTTCGTCTAAAGTAAAACGTTCTTTAGTATAATCTAAAGCAAGACCTAGTTTAGCCCACTGGGCATGGATATTTTCAGCATATTCGTCTTTCCAAGCCCAAGCGGCTTTAAGCCATTCTTCTCTCTCCATACTCCGAGGATTAATACCTTGTTCCCGAAGGCGTTTATCAACTTTGGCCTGGGTTGAAATACCCGCATGATCCATTCCAGGTATCCACACTGTATCATAACCTTGTAGTTTCTTAAAACGAATCATAACGTCTTGAAGTGTAGTATCCCAAGCATGACCAATATGAAGTTTTCCAGTTACATTAGGAGGAGGTATAACAATAGCATATGGTTTTTTATGCATATCTCCACCAGTAAAATAACCTTTTTCTTTCCAATTTTCATATTTTCCTTTTTCTACTTCTAAATGATTATATTTTTTATCAAGCATTTTATCATTCCTTTCTAAAAAAAACTTATAAACATAAGGACGAATGACTCGTGGTACCACCTTACTTTATAAGTTTTACTTACCTCATTTATTTAACGCATAATTACGGGATATTCTAACTATTCAAATATCCAGCTCCCAAGCTACCTTCAATATACTTTATTGTTAGCTTTCACCAAACACTAACTCTCTTTAAATAAATATATATTTACTCCTCTTGTTCTTAACTTTTATATATTGCTTTTTATTGCTTCTTGGCCAAGACTATTTATATCTCTAGCCATGCGTAAACCTTCAGCTGAACTAATTATTTCACCTGCAGTTTTTAACCCTTCTTCATTTATTTTTTCACTTTTAGGAAAACATTCTATATTAGTGAAAAAGCAATCAAGGTGTTCAGAAAATAACACAGGAAATGTTTGACCAGCTAAACTTTGTAAAAAACCTATTTCTGAAGGGCGACTTTCATTTTTTGTTGTTTCAAGATTTTCGTCCATAGAATCTATTAATTTTTCTGTCATTACTTTCCCTCCGCTTCTTTCATAGCCGTCAATACTTTTTCAGAATCATTATGAAAGTATGCTTCAAATAAAACATCTGCCCCAACTACTTTACTGATTAAATTAGTCATAATAATTTCGTCAGTAAAATAATTATCCGGAACATCCCCTACTAAATAATTAGTAAGAATTTCTGTATATCCTTCACATAAAGCAATCATTTTGTTATCCGTTGTCGTAAAACCATACCTATTTTCATTAGCCGTAATTACACCAAGTAAAGTATGCATAAGCCAGTGCTTAACATCGCTGTCTTTAATCATTTCTTCGTTGATTAAAATTTCATTAGTGAAAGCATTATATCTAGCTGGCATTCTAACTAAATATTTACTTTCTCTTCTGATATTAAGGGTTTTAAGTCTCTCACCTAGATTACTTAAATCGACATCTTTAAAAGCCTCATTATTAGCAAAAGTAGTTATTAACTCCATTAAATTTTCTTTAATTTCTGGAGTTATATTTGTATTTGCATCTAAAGTAACTTTTAACGTTTCAAGCATCTCAATCACCTAACTGGTATTATAGCACATCCACCTAAATTTGTATATATTTTTTTTGACCTTTTTTTACATTATTTAACGTTTGACGATTACTTTACAGTCATTTTCCCTTGATTTTATTAATTTTTTAACAACTTAACACTTTTTGACAAAGTAAATATTTTAACTAATAAATACCTTATTTTATTTGCTATTATTAATAAAATATTATATAATTAATGACGGGTGATATATGTGAAAGAAAAATTTTTACCAATTATTTTAGGGACTGATGCGAATGCTTATGGGATTGCTAGAAGTTTTTATGACGAATATCAAGTAAAATCAGTAGCAATCGGAAAAATTGCTTTAAGAGAAACTAGTAACAGTAAAATTATCGATGTTATAACTGTTAACGATATATATAATAAAGAAGTTTTTTTAAAAACTTTATTTAATATTAAAAATAAATATCAAGCTGATAAATATATTTTAATATCATGCGCTGAATGGTATACAGATTTAATTTTAAATAACAAAGAAGAGTTAAAAAACGATTTTATCTTACCATTTATGACTAAAGAATTAAAAGATATGCTTGAAGATAAAGAATCTTTTTATAAATTATGCGAAAAATATAATTTAGATTATCCAGCTACTTATATTATTACTTATGAAAATAAAGATAATATAAACCTTCCTTTTTCTTTTCCTGTTGCTTTAAAACCAGCTAGTAGTACTGATTACTCTAAAGTTAATTTTAAAGGAAAAGAAAAAAGTTATAAACTAAATTCTTTAGAAGAATTAAAACAAACAATAACTAATATTTATAATTCTAGTTATCGTTCTAATTTAATTGTTCAAGATTTTATTCCTGGTAACGATGATACTATGTGGGTTTTAAATTGTTACTCTAATAAAAATGGAAAAGTTAAAATGATGTGCCTTGGACAGTGTATTTTAGAAGAACATACTCCTTATGGTGTGGGTAATTACAAAGCTATAATCAGTACTGGTAATAAAGAAATATACGAAAAAATTAAAAATTTTCTAGAAGAAATTCATTATGTCGGCTTTTCTAATTTCGATTTAAAATATGATTATCGGGATAAAAAATATAAATTATTTGAAATAAATGTCAGACAAGGAAGAAGTAGTTATTTTTCTATCAGTGCGGGATGTAATTTAGGAAAGTATTTAATTGAAGATTATATTTTAAATTTAGATAAAGAAACTTTTTATAATTATAATGAACATTTATGGCTGGCAGTTCCAAAAAAAGTCTTAAAAAAATATGCCCCTAACAAAGAAGTATTAAATAAAGCTTTAAAATTAATTAAAGAAAAAAAATATAGTTATACTCTTAAAAATCCTAAAGACAATAATTTAAAAAGAAATTTTTGGGTAAATGTTATTTACTTTAAAGACTATAAAAGATACAAAATGTATCCTCCAGAGGTTTATCATGAAAAATAGTTTAGGTATTATTGGTGGCGTTGGTCCTCTTGCTAGTAGTTATTTATATGAAATGATTACTAAAAAAACTAAAGCTAGTAAAGACCAAGAACATATTGATATTATTTTATTTAGTCATGCCAGTATTCCCGACAGAACTAGTTACATATTAGGCGAAAGTAATAATAGTCCCTACCCTTATCTTTTAAACGATTGTCAAACTTTAGAAAAATTAGGCGCTAAAATGATTGTTATTCCGTGTAATACTTCGTGCTATTTCCATGAAGAACTTCAAAAAAATATAAATATTCCTATTCAAAATATGGTCTATGATACCGTAAATCATATTAAAGAAAAAGGATTAAAAAAAGTAGCAATTATGGCAACTACTGGTACTATTAAATCTGGACTTTATCAAAAAGAACTTATAAAAAACAATATCGATTATATTTTACCTAATCAAGATAAAGTTATGGCCTTAATTTACGATTATGTTAAAGCCGGCAAAATTGTTCCTAAAGAAATTTTTGAAGATACCATTAAAAATTTAGAAGTTGAAGGAATCATTTTAGGATGTACTGAACTTTCTGTTTTAAAAAAACAATTTAATTTAAATAGTAAATATATTGACCCATTAGAAGTTGAAACAGATATTATTTTAAAATATTTTAATAAAGAAAGGAACGATTAAGATGTGCGGATTTTGTGGTTATATTAATAAAAAAGAAAAAAATCATATTAAAAAAATGACTGATGCCATTATTCACCGTGGTCCTGATGACGAGAGTTATTACACTGACGAAGACATTGCTATGGGGTTTAGGCGGCTTAGTATTATTGATTTAAATGGTGGCCGGCAACCAATAAGTAATGAACAAGATAATATGATTATTACTTTTAATGGAGAAATCTATAATTTTAAAGAAATTAAAGAAGATTTAATAAAAAAAGGTCATACCTTTAAAACTCTAACTGATACTGAAGTTATTCTTCATGGTTATGAAGAATATGGACCTGGTATTTTAGATAAACTTCGGGGTATGTTTGCTTTTGTTATTTGGGATAAAAACAATAAAAAATTATTTGGAGCCAGAGACCATTTTGGTCAAAAACCATTTTATTATGCTTTTATGGGAAACACTTTTATGTATGGTTCAGAAATTAAAAGTTTTCTATTCCATCCTGATTTTAAAAAAGAAATTAATGAAAAATCTTTAAAATCTTATTTAACTTTCCAAACTTCTGTATTTGAAGAGACATTTTTCAAAAATGTTTTTAAACTTAAACCCGGTCATTATTTTACTTATGATATGAAAACTAATAAGTTTGAAACTAATATTTATTATGAAATCAAGTTTGAAGCTGAAGACGAAAACTTTAATAAATTAGTGACTGAAGTTGACGATATAATTACTAAATCAATTGATACTCATTTAATCAGTGACGTTGAAATTGGTGCTTATTTATCAGGTGGTATTGATTCTTCTTATGTTGTATCTTACTTAAAACCAGATAAAACGTTTAGTGTTGGTTTTGATTTTAAAGACTTTAATGAAGTACCTTTAGCTCAAGATTTATCTAATCTACTTCATATTGAAAATAAAAACGAAATTATTAATTCTGATGATTTCTTTAATAATATCGATAAGGTTCAGTATTATTCTGACGAACCAAATGCTAACCTTTCAGCTGTCCCTTTATATTTTTTATCAGCTTTAGCTAGTAAAGATGTTAAGGTTGTTTTATCAGGAGAAGGTGCTGACGAATTATTTGGTGGATACAACGAATACAAAGAAGATAATTTACTAATCAAATACCGTCATTTACCTTATTTTTTAAGAAGGTTTATTAAAACTATTGTCTCACCTCTTCCAAAATTTCATGGTAAAAATTTCTTAACTAAAGGTGGCAGCAAAGTTGAAGAATATTATATTGGTAACGCTTTTGTTTTTGACGATAAAGAAGCTAACGATATTTTAAAAAATAAATATAAAACTGATATTAAATTTAAAGATATTACTAAACCTTATTATGACAAAGTTAAAGGTCAAGACGAAGTTACGAAAAAACAATATTTAGATATGCATTTTTGGCTTCCTAACGATATTTTACTTAAAGCTGACAAAATGAGTATGGCTAATTCTTTAGAACTTCGAGTTCCTATTCTCGATAAAGAAGTTTTTGCTTTAGCTAGTAAAATACCGACAAAATATAAAATTTCTCATGATACAACTAAATATATTTTAAGAAAAGCTGCTTCGTCAAGAATTCCTGAAGCTTGGTATAAGCGGAGAAAAAAAGGATTTCCAGTTCCAATTTACGAATGGTTTAAGGAAGATAAATACTATAATATTGTTAAAAAAATGTTTAATGAAAATTTTAGTAGTGAATTTTTTGACGTTAAAAAAATTAATAAGTTATTAGACGACCATTATCATGGTAAGAAAAATAATTGCCGAAAAATCTGGAATATTTTTGTATTTCTAACTTGGTATAAAAAATTCTTTATTGAAATGGAACAAAATCAAAATAAATTTTGACTACCTTACCTCACGGTAAGGTATTTCTATATCTACGATTCCTTTGGATTCTCCATAGACCAGTCTTGGAAGGTCGCCCCCCTAACTTTATTTTACTTCAAAATTTATTTCTAACTTTGCTCTAAACCTTTCATATATATTTTTAATCCTTCAAACATGATATTTA